>SVSF01000093.1 GCA_015064425.1 Oscillospiraceae bacterium
CTGTTGCTTCAAATCCTTCGGGAGCGGATGTTACTACCCACTTATCAAACTCGAAACCTACGGGAGCTGTGAATCCAAACTCATCAACTGTGTAAGCATCATTCATCTTGAGGCCTTCGTCAGCATAACTGTCGCCGCTGCCTTCGCCTGCTTCATAGGTAACTGTGTAAAATACGTTCTTGTAAACCGCTGTGAGTACGATATCGCCTGCGGGCATTGTGAAGTCTTCGCCGCCGCGGAACTCTGTTGCTTCAAATTCTACAGGTGCGTATGTTACTACCCATTTATCAAACTCAAAGCCTACTGGAGCCGTAAATCCGAATTCGTCTACTGTATATCTGTCTTTTTCTTCGAGACCATCATCTGCATAGCTCTCACCTGTACCTTCACCCGGATCGTAAGTTACTGTATAGTATACGGGTTCGGGCTCAGGCTCTTCAATCTTTTCCCACTTAGCGTAAAGGTCTGTGTTTCCTACTACTGTGAAATTGTCATCAGCTGTGTATTCAACTGCGCCTCTCTCGGAAAGTGCCCAACCAATAAACTTGTATCCGCTATTCTCGGGAAGCTGCGTCTCTGCATAATCAAAGACTTCGTGTACTTTTCCCGTAATCGCATCTACGCTATATACATCTTCTGCACCCTCAAAATTAGGATGGTAACTAACCTTTACGGAAAGATTGGTAACAAAACAGTCAACGTGGATATCAGCCTTTTTACCGTTGTCATCATATCCGTAATAATTTCCGTTGCTTCCTACGTAGTCAAGTGCTTCCTGTACTTTAACTACGTATGCGGTAATGTTAACGTTTTCGGAACTGATGTTGAATTCTGTCCAAAGTCCCTTCCAATCTGTAGGAAGAATAATACCCTCGTTGCTTGTTACGAGAAGCATATCTCCTATTTCAAGCTTATTATCGCCGTCAGAAGCTGCAAGCTTTGCAAGGAATGCATCCGTAAGACCGCCCTCAATATTTGCCTCATAGTAGTAACGGAAATTCTTCACGATTCCGCCGGGATAATAGCTGTTGATACCCTGATCAGCGCCGTCAAGGGGAACTGTCTTTTCGGGATTGAGAACATAGAACTTGACGGGAATGGAAATTGTTTCTCCTTCCTCTTCTTTGGACTCATCCTCTACATACTGTGCGGTAAGAGTTACGTTACCTGCAGGCATTGCAAACTTATCGCCTGCTGCGTATGTGTTGCCGTTAATATCGTATATTGCGGAATTATCTTCGCACTCCGTTACCTTCCAGCCCGCAAATACTTTACCTTCGGGAGCTGCAAAGCCAAATTCATCAACTGTATATTCATCTGCAAACTGAAGCTCGCCGTCCGTATAGCTCTCACCTGTTCCTTCACCTGCTTCATAGCTTACACTGTAATATACGGGAGTGTTATCCTCTTCGCTGACCTTCTCAACAGTGATCATTACGAAGTAGTTGCTTGCATGGCTTGAGTGATTGCAAGCGGTTGCTACTGTAAATCCGGAAATATTTACGTTCTTTGATCCTATAGAAGGAGTTGCATTGTAAGCTGCACCTTCGTTGTAGGTTCTGCAGCTATAGGGGTTTGCTCTGTTTCCGGAGCCGCCCGTACTGCAAAGCGAGTCAACGGAAACGATACGGTAACCCTCAGCGGGAGTAACTATAATATCCGCAGAACCGTTGCCCGAGAGCGTTTGGGTACCGCCGAATCCCCATGCAGAACCGTTATAAGTTACTGTCGCAAGATTAAGATTTTTTGTGTGATCGTTGCTTGTACTTACATAGTCATAGCACCAGTGAAGAGTTACGTTTTCTTCACGGTCGTATCTGTTATCTCTTGCTGCCAGTATACCGGTTGCAAATGTTCCTGTGAGTGTCGTCATAAAAAGTAAAAGTGCGATCACTCTTAAAAATGTTTTTCTGATTGCCATGATTTCAATCTCCTTAAAAATTATTTTTTGATTGAAAATCAGGCGGCCGAGCCATCATAGCTTTTGCCTTAGACCTCTTGCTTTGCGTCCCGACGTTTCCATCGGTTTGCCTTTTTCTTGATTTTAATAAAATTTTTTATGCTTTAATGTTTACGCTTTCTACTGCACTGTTCATAAGGAAGATAAGTTCAAGCACGCTCCTAAAACTTTCCTCCACACCGCCCTCTATCCAGGACACTGAGCCCTGCCAGCTGGCATTTTGTCGGAAGAGAACTTTCACGGTAAACGTTGCAAGTTCCCCGCATTTGACTCTGTTCGCCTCCGTATCCTCTGATATGCATCCTTTACCGGGTACAAACTTTCGAATTTCGGAAAACGATTGGGGGAAATTCATATCGTCTAAATCGTGCTGTGCTATATTCAGCATATCAAAAAGACAAGCGAAATTCCTGCCATCCGGATTAGCTGCAGTGAAGATCTTCCCTTTTGGCACACCCGACTCGCAGGAGTCTATACAGAACAACATAGTTCTTTGAGATTCGCCTCTTATGCTCACTCCATTCTCCTTTCATCTTGTGTTTACGCCATCATTATACCCGGATCCGGTTACAGATTCGGTTACTTTTTTAAAAACTTCTTTCATTTTTTAAAAATTTTAACCGAATCTAAAGATGCTCTCAGGACTTGACCTGTTTTGGAAATTCATATATATAAATAATAAGTTTTTCGGAATAAAAACAGAAATTCCCGGTCTAATGTATAAAAGTGAAAAACAAAACCCGAGTACAAAAACCCTATGAAATGAGAAATGCTGAATTAAACGACTTACCTCAATAATTCTGAGTTTGTTATGTGTATTACTTACGCAGCCTGTGCGGTGCATGAAAAGATCGGAGTCTCGGACATAACCGGCGACCCCTCTACCGAATCAGAACTTAATACCGAGAAAGAGACAGAAGATTCTCCAAAAGTATACCAAAAGCAAGAAGTATCCGAAAAAAGGTCCCCTTATCTTGGCAGGCATAAAAACAAGGCAGGATAACCTGCCTTGTTTTTTATTTCATTCTGCGTTTTTTGTTTATGTATAATCCGTAAGTTATGAAAAGTGCGGGAATCACCACAATAAGGAGAATTGCGATTGCAGTACGCTGAGTCGAGGTTATGTCAAGTCCATCATAGCCTATGATCTTGGCACGTGCGGTACTGCTTTCCTTTTCTGTAAGATGAGCGGTCAGCACAGAGATAAGCGATGAGTTGCCTCCAGATGCAAAATCGTTAATAGAGCTATCCGCAAAGGAGTCAGAGGCTATCCATGCAAGCTCTGAAATTCCGTCTCCCGCTTCTTTTGAAGCAATCACCGCCATACATATGGGCCCGCCTATATCGCCCTCAGTTTTGGAATAGCTTTCAGCTGTAGAGGAATAAGGTCTCAGGAAAGAGTTTGCAGAACTCATACAAAGCTCTGTAAATTCTATGCTTCCGTCAAGTCCTTCCGTATAGGCTACACCTGTACTAAGCTGAAATATGGGTTTTACCTCCATTTCTCTCAGAGCCGCTACCGCTTCTTCGTCCTTTATGTCTGAATGTATAACGTAAGGTATTGCGGAGCCGTTATATTGAAACATATAGCTTGGATCGGTATCAAGTATAACGCCCTCGTTATTCCGGAGTCCGTAATCGGCAAGCAAAAGCTTGAGATTGCTCATATCCGTTTTGGGGTTATTATTGTAAATTAAAAGGAGTTTTCCGCCTTTTCCGAGATATGTTCTCAAAGCATTTAACTGTGCTGTAGTCAAATCCTTTGTAGGATTTGATATTACAACGCATTCCGCATCATCGGGCACAGTACCCGCAAGAGCAAGCAGCTCATAGCTTATGTTGCTTGTCCCGAGAGATGAAAGCATAGCCTCGTCAAATACAAGTTCGCCGTTTGCATTGGTGTAATATGCTTTGGGAAGTCTCTCTGCTGCCACGTATTCGATGGCGGCATATATCTCAGCCTCAAAATCAAAGCTCTGCGTGTATTTAAGATTTTCGTAGTCCACGCCAAACTCAAATATATCGAGGTAATCCACTACCTTATATCTCTCGCCGCTTACCACTATAATGCTGTTTTCCGTTGCGGAGGATGCTCCGTATTTGGAAATAAGCACCGCATCTCCTTTGGGATCTGCATTGTATCGGTCTATCTTTGAATTAAGATCACATACAGAATCCAATGCGGATCTTATATATGGATTTTCATTTCCGTATGCGGCTATAAGATATATATCTATATCGGCATCAACTTCGGATATCATTTCTTTCGTATGCTCGGTAAAGGTAAAGAAATCCGAACGGCTGGTATCTACCTTTGCAAATCTTCCAGGCAACATTGATATAAGGATGTTTGCCACTATGACCGTCGCTGCGACAAGAAGACATATAAGGGAGACGTAACCGCCTATCATCAAATATTTTCTGTTTATCTTTCTCTCGTCCAATTTCATTTTTCTCACCGTCCTTATGTCTTTCAGTTCCATCTCTTCTTTTCAAGGACCTGGGTACCGAAGAAAAGGAAGAGAAAAATAAGCGAAATGAAATAGAAGAGAGTTCTCAGGTCAAAGACTCCGTATATGAAATAAGTGAACCTCTGATATACTGAGAGCATTCCCAAGAATTTTGCAAAGCCGTTTACAAATATAGACTGATCTATAAGGTATACCATAAGTATTGCTATAACCATTAAAGCAAAAGCAAACAGACTGACAAGTTTATTTTTTGTAAGGAGATATACTATTATAGCAGCAAGAGCCGCAAGTGCCGCAAAAGCAAAAAGCGATACAAGAGCCGATGCTGGGAAAAAACTGCTTATTCTCGGCATAAGACACAGCACAAGCAAAGCGGCAATACTGATAAAAGCCGCATTTATCGGATTATCCGTGAGGCAGGATATAAAAAGTCCTATAGCTATAAATACCGTTCCGGTAAGAAAGAATGCCAAAAGCGAAGAATACTCATTTCCATATCTCACGGTTCCGAACGCCGAAAGCATGAGCGGGTAAAGACACATTACGGCGCATGGCACCGCAAATACGGTAAGTGCCGCAAAATATTTTCCGAGTATTACCTTATACATTTTTATAGGCAATGAATATAAAAGTTTGTCCGTTTTCTGTGCTTTTTCATCTGCCACAAGTCTCATGGTAAGCACGGGCACCGCAATTGCAAGAATAAGCAAAACACTCGGAAGCAGAGCCGAAAATGCGGTATTGGAGCTTGCGGAAGCGCTGTCATTGAAATTAAGATATACACTCAATACGCCGACAAAGAACAAAACGAAGGCTATAAACACATAACCGCTGATACCGCTGAAATAAGATCTCAGTTCTCTTTTATATATAGCTGACATTATTCCTCATCCTCCGTATCTTTTCCAAAAAGCGGCGTATACTCTTCCTCGGCGTCTTCCTCATCATTCTCGCCGTCAGGTTCCGTTAATATCTCGGGCTTTGTTTCCTCCGAGGCGATCTGTTCAGCCGTTAGCTTGAGGAACACATCCTCAAGTGACATCGTTGTATTGACCATGCTTACAATAGGGTATTCAAGAGCGGAAAATTCGAAGAAAAGACGCTCCTTTATATCGCAATTTTTTTTGTATTCGATATGTATCTTTTTGTATTCTCCGTCCTCGGCTATTTCATAGAAGGATATTTCCTCGATATCATTTAACGTCATCCTTATACGGTTTACGTCTCCTCTTACACGGAGCTCAAGACTGTTGACGGTAATATATTTTTCCGATATCTCTTCAAGGGTTCCCTCTGCAACAAGCTGACCTTTGGAAATAATAATGAGGCTATCGCAGATCTCTTCCACTTCCGAGAGTATGTGAGAGCTTAAAATGACCGTGCGATCTTCTTTAAGAGAAGATATTATCTCTCTCGTCTCAATAAGCTGTTTAGGATCAAGTCCTACCATAGGTTCGTCAAGTATAACTATATCGGGATCTCCGATAAGAGCCTGTGCTATGCCAACCCTCTGCCTGTACCCTTTGGAAAGATTCTTTATGAGTCGGTCTTCCACTTGTTTTAAGCTGCACAGGTTCAAAAGTTCCTCAACGCAGTTGTCTCGCTCCGTTCTGTCAAGTCCCTTGGCGTCAGCAACAAATGAAAGAAATTCACGAGGACTCATATCCGTATAAAGTGGAGGAATTTCGGGAAGAAAACCTATTTTCCTTTTTGCTTCGTCTCTGTCCTTGTATATGTCAAGTCCATCTATCTCAACAGTACCATCTGTAGCAGACAGACATCCCGTCATTATATTGAGAGTAGTAGATTTTCCTGCCCCATTAGGACCTAAAAATCCGTATATTTTGCCTTTTTCCGTTTTAAACGAAAGATTTTTTACAGCATAATTTTTGCCATACAGCTTCGTTATATTTTTTACTTCCGTCACCCTTAGATCTCACCTCTGTATTGATAGTTTAACGTATATATATAATTATAGCACAGAATGTGTCTTTTGTGTGAAGATATGAAAAAAATTCCAATAGAAAAAGGCACATAAGGGGTGTCTTCCATAAAGCAGGTTTTACCTACCATAAAAAACAAATTTGTAGGGGCGACCACTGGTCGCCCCTACATTACAAAAGGACAGAGATTTTTTCGTATCTGTCCTTTTTCATACGACTTGCATGGCAAGGTATAGTGTGTTACACCTTTTAGGCGTACTATCGGGCGGCAACATAGCCTTCCTCCGGGAGGAAGGTGGCACGCGGCAGGGGTTCCCCGAAGCGAATGAAATGAGCTTTGGGGGTTCGCTGCGTAGCGTGACGGAAGGAGCCCGCGTGACTTAAAATTCAGATTAAACTTCATTGTAACGCGCTCTCCCTCACCCGACTTCGTCGGGAGGGCAAATTGTCAAGCAAGTGCAACACCAAAAAATGCTTCAAAAGGCGAAAGCCAGCCCAAACATTTTTTTGGTCTCAAGTTAATAGATAAAACAATATTTTGCAAGGTTTCATTATCCAAGGAATG
>SVSF01000094.1 GCA_015064425.1 Oscillospiraceae bacterium
AAAGCACAAACAAGATGGCTTGCGGATACCGCCTCCATCTGCTTGCTTAAAATATTTACAAAGCCGTATACCGCATTGGTAAAAAGCCCATCCTTTGTAGTAAGAGGTCTTATTCCGTAAAAGGCTCTGTTAAGTATACTGTTTCCATCCACTATCAGCACATTTTTCACGTCGGTCTCCCGTCCTTTCTTCTGTACTGATATAGTATACCATAAAAGTCCCCTCTCCCGCAACAAAAATTATCAGTAATAAAGAACTCCCGTATTGTTGAACACCCTCATTTTTCTGCCATAGGTCTTGAAAAAGCTGTCAATAAAGGGTCTGTTTATAAAAAGACATTCTCTGTGATATGGAGAATTGGCATCTCTGCATACCGCCTTGGCATATTCCGTGAGCGCCGCGGGGTTCTTGGACAGATATCCGCAAAGCTCCTTCGGGAAGAGCATCTTTTCGCTTTTCCAGTCCTTCATTATGTCCGAGACAGTAAGAACGGATCCTGGAAGCTCGCCTCTTTTGTATGACATTATAGCCTCTCGTCTTGCGGACTCCTTCTTTCTGTCCATATAGCCTTTGATCTTCTCTGCCGCGCAGTACGCACCGGCAAGTGCAACAAAAGTAAGTGACATATCCAAACACCGTGCCTTTGCCTTGCAAAGGCTCCTTTCTTTTTCTTTACACTTACATTTTAACGGATATGCTGTCCAATAATCGGGACTCAGGCCCTCCCTTTTCTCTCCTTTATAAGCTTTTTAAGGCAATCAAGCGCCTGCGACAGCCCTCCTATCTCGTCAATAAGCCCTATCTTTACCGCTTCCTCTCCGTCAAGTATGCTTCCCACGTCCGTGGCTATCTGGTCCGTCTTCATCATCAGCTCTCTCAATACCTCGAGCTTCGCGGAAGAATTTTCCGCAATGAACTTAAGTATCCTTTCCTGCATTCTGTTAAAATAGTAAAAGGTCTGAGGTACTCCGATAACAAGACCGTTGGTCCGCACGGGATGAAGAGTCATACTCGCCGTAGGCACTATAAATGAGCGGTCGGCAGCCACCGCAAGAGGAACTCCTATGGAATGCCCTCCCCCAAGTACCAAAGATACGCAGGGCTTTTTCATACTGGCTATCATTTCGGCAATGGCAAGTCCCGCCTCAACGTCTCCTCCCGCAGTATTCAGTATAAATATGATCCCGTCGACCTCCCGCGACTGCTCCGCCTTTACAAGTGCGGGAATTATATGCTCATATTTGCTCGCCTTCTGTCCTTCCGGCAAAACGTAATGCCCTTCTATCTGTCCTATAAGAGTCAGACAGAAGATCCTCGACTCTCCGTCCTCCGCAAAAGCGCTCCCGTATTCCTTTATTTCTTCATTTTCGGAAAATTCTCTGTCTTTTTCACTCATTTTTCCATCCTCTTTCGCAAAATTCCTTTACTTTTCTTTCAAAGTATAGTATAATGTGCCCGATAAGATTTTATACAAAGGAGATAGATACAATGTCCAATAAGTTTCTCGTAGAGACCTCCGCAAGACACGTTCATCTTAGCGAGGCACATATCAAAGCTCTCTTCGGAGAGAACGCTACCCTTACTCCCAAGAAGGAGCTCAGCCAGCCCGGTCAGTACGCTTGCGAAGAGCGCGTTACCGTTGTAGGCCCCAAGAAAGAAATAGCAAAGGTTATAATCCTCGGTCCCGCAAGACCCGAATCTCAGGTTGAGGTATCCCTCACAGATGCACGTACTCTCGGCGTATCCGCTCCCGTAAGAGAAAGCGGCGACGTTAAGGGAAGCGCAGGCTGCAAGCTCGTTGGCCCCGCAGGCGAAGTAGAGCTTACAGAAGGCGTTATCGTTGCAAAGAGACACATCCATATGCGTCCCGAAGACGCTGAAGTTCTCGGCGTTACCGATAAGGAAATAGTAAGCGTTAAGCTTGACTCCGACGGACGTTCCACCATCTTCGGCGACGTTGTTGTAAGAGTAAGCCCCAAGTTCAATCTCGCAATGCACATCGACACCGACGAATCCAACGCAGCTTGCGCATTCGGCGAATTCTACGGCGAGATCGTAAAGTAATTACACGATAAAACTTTAAAAAGCACTGTGCCCTCGAGCACAGTGCTTTTTTCACCCGAATATTTCTTCCCATTATCCTTCAGACGGAATTTCTTAAGATCTGTTCCGTGAATTTTAAATTATTATTAATAATAAAAGCAAATAATAATTTTGACATCAATATGCTTTTATGATATAATGATAAATTAGAAAAGTATACGGTATCAAAGGAGGCAATTATGGGATATTTCATTTCCATAGACGGAGTTGACGGATCGGGAAAAGGAACGCAAAGCGAGCTTCTTTACGAATATCTCAAGGGAAAAGGAAAAAAGGTACGTCTTCTGTCCTTTCCAACCTATGAGGATCCCGCAAGCTCTGCGGTAAAGCTCTATCTCAGCGGAAAGCTCGGCAGCGACTCCAAAGATACGGGAGCATACGCCGCATCCACCTTCTTCGCGGTGGACAGATACATCTCCTACCGAAACGATTGGGAGAAGGACTATCTTGATCCCGACTGCATAATTATTGCCAACAGATACACCACGGCAAATGCGGTGCACCAGATATCAAAGCTTCCAAGGGAAGAATGGGACGGATTTCTTGACTGGCTATGGGACTACGAATTCGGAAAATTGGGACTTCCCGCTCCCGACAAGGTGGTCTATCTGCAGATGCCCCCCGAAGTATCTCTCAGCCTTATAAACAGCCGCGCTGAGCAAACCAACGTAAGTAAAGACATTCACGAAAAAGATGACGGGTTCATCAAACGGAGCTATGAAGCGGCAATGTACGTATCGCAAAAACTTGGCTGGACCGTGATACACTGTGTAGAGAACGGCGTACTCAGGACCAGAGAAGATATACTTAACGAGATAATAAAAGAGCTTGATCTTTAATTTTGAAAGGAAGGTAGAAAAATGGTACTTGTTTTTCTTGCAAACGGATTTGAAGACACCGAGGCTATCGGCACTATAGACATACTTAAAAGAGCGGGGCTCAACGTTATGACCGTATCCATAAACGACACGGTAGGCGTTTCCAGCACGCATAATACGAGAATATACGCTGACATCACCACCGCTCATATCGATCCCGAAAGCGACGCTGTAGAGCTTGTTGTTCTCCCCGGAGGAATGCCGGGCGCACTAAATCTTTCAAATAACGAGACCGTAAAAAAGGCGGTACTCAGCGCTTACTCAAAAGGAAAGCTCATCGGCGCCATCTGTGCTGCCCCCTTCGTATTCGGAGAGCTTGGTCTCCTTGAAGGCAAAAAAGCCACCTGCTATCCCGGCTTTGAAGCAAAACTTAAGGGTGCCGAGGTAGTAAAGGAAAAGGTAGTCGAGGACGGAAATATCGTCACCGCCGCAGGTATGGGCGCTACCTTTGATTTCGGTTTGAAGCTCGTTGAAAAGCTTTGCGGAAAAGAAAAAGCAGAAGAGATAAAGACAGGTATAATATACTGATATGTACGAGATCCGAATTTTAAAGAATAAACTCAGAGAGGAATACAGAGAACGCCGCAGAGCCCTTCCAAAAGAAGTGAAGGAATCAAGAGACTCCCTTATCTGCAAAAGGTTCCTTACCCTCACAAGCTACAGATATGCAAAGACTCTTCTGGTCTATGCACCTACGGGAGAAGAGATAGATATATTCCCCATAATACGCGACGCCCTTGAAAAAGGCAAAAACGTTGCCTTTCCAAAGTGCTGCCCCGAGAATTCCACTATGGTATATAAAATAATAAGCTCTGCGGACGATCTCTCGAAAGGCTGCTTCGGACTGATGGAGCCCGATGACAGTCTCCCCTCATATGAAGGAGACGGCACAGATGCCATATGCATCATTCCCGCCATAGTTTATGACAAAAAAGGCTACAGAATAGGCTACGGAAAAGGCTATTACGACCGCTACCTTTCATCCTTTAAAGGAATAAAAGCCGGAGTCGGATATTCCGATTTTATGCTTGACAGCGTACCTCACGGAAGATTTGACCTTACCGTAGACGTACTTATTACCGAAAAAGGAGTGAAGTCATTTGTCTAAGCTCAAAGCCACCTTAACTGCGCCGCTGCTGGTTCTGGTGATCTTCGTTCTGACAAGACTTTCTCTGCTTATTGAGGTATCATCCCTCGGATATAAGGAAAACATATTTCTGTCTGCGGTAGTTATGCAGCTTATGATATTCTGTCTGCCCGCTATCTTCTATTGCAGACTTAAGCCTCATGGCTTCTTCTTAAAGCTCCGTCTCCGACCCTTCGGAGTAAACAAGATCTTTTTCATTATAGTTGCTTTCCTTGCCATGGTCTTTGGAAGCATGCTCATAAAAATAGGTCTTGCGCAAACGGGACTCTTTACCGAAAGCGCTCAGCTTTACGAGTCCTATTTCTCCTACGGAGCCTTTTCCGAAGGAGCAGGCAGTGCGGCAAATAACGTATATATCGCTATCGCCCTTGCTCTTGTTCCCGCTATATGCGAGGAATTCGTATTCCGTTCGGTTCTTCTTACAGAATACAGGGCGGAAACGAAAAGTGTCTCCCTGTCCGTTATTTTCTCGTCTCTGCTTTTTGCAATGATGCATTTTTCCCTCTCCGAGCTGCCCATATACTTCTTCTGCGGAGTAGTACTGTCACTTACCGCACTTGTCACCCGCTCTGTATTGGCAACGGTGATAATGCATTTTGCCAACAACATAATAAGCATTTTCTTTGAAAGCTATATTTTGAATTTTATCGGAAACGTTACGAATCTTGTGTTTTTCATATTCCTGCTGACCGTTCTGTTTCTTTTATGCTGCATACTTCTTTTCGGAGAAGGGGAGCGTATATACTACAATAACGGAATAAACGGCATAAAGAGCAGCGATGAGACCAACGGAGAAAAGAGCACCGAACTTGTGGGTGTTCTTCTGTCCCCCACGTTTCTTCTCTGCATTATCTTCTTCTTCCTTGTGTCCTTTGGCATAATATAAGAAGAATAAGTATGAAAGGATAAAAAGATGGCTAAGAAAAAGAAGAGAGGAAGCTCCGTATTTTCAAGCCTGCTGAAGGCCTTGATATATATAGTAGTGGTGCTGGGCACCGCCATGCTTCTCAGTCTCACCATAATAAATGTAGGCAATGAAGTTTTTGCCTTCGTAAAAAACGATGCGGTGGTTACCATCACCGTTGACGAAAACACCACGTTGAGCTCCCTTGCCTCCGATCTGAAGGAAGCAGGAGTAATAAAATACGAAAAGATATTTGAATTCTACTCAAAGCTCCGTAAAAAGAGCGAAGAATACTACGTAGGAACCTATGACGTGAACGTCAATACCAGCTACGATGATCTTATCGCCACCTTCAATACGGTATACGTGGAGAGAGAGACCGTATCCATTACGATCCCCGAGGGTAAGACGGTAGATGAGATAATCGACATTTTCCTGTCCTACGGTATCGGTACCAGAGAAGGATTCATAGAGGCAATAAACAATTTTGACTTTGACTACTGGTTCGTCAAGGAGCTTAAGGATCTCCCCGAAGGAAGGACCTACAGACTTGAGGGATACCTCTATCCCGATACCTACTACTTCTTCACGGATTCAAGCGAGGTCACCGTTATCAATAAGCTTCTCACCAACTTCAACAACAAGTTCACAGAGACTCATCGTGATCGCTGCACGGAGCTTGGATACACCGTTGATGAAATGATGAGACTTGCCTCTATTATTCAGAAGGAAGCGGTATACTCAAGCGAATTTGCAACTATTTCTTCCGTATTCCACAACAGACTCAACAACCCTGCGGAAAGTAACGGAAGACTTGACAGTGACGCTACTATACAGTATATCCTGGAAGAAAGAAAGGACGACCTTTCCGCCGAGGATATCGCTATAGATAACCCCTACAACACCAGAAAATATCCCGGACTCACACCCGGTCCTATCTCTAATCCCGGACTTGATGCAATATATACCGCTCTCTATCCCGAGGAAACGGACTATTATTACTTCTTAGCTCTCGCAGACGGCTATACCGTATTTGCAAAGACCTATAGTGAGCATCAGGCGAATATAGCAAAGTACACAGGAAGCAACTGACAGAAAGGTTAGACTATGAAGCCCGAACTTCTTGCCCCCGCAGGCAATTTTGAAAAGCTGAAAGCTGCCGTTCTTTACGGTGCCGATGCGGTCTATATAGGCGGACCAGCCTTCGGTATGAGAGCTGCCGCAGATAATTTCACTCTCGAAGAAATATATGAGGCGGTAAAGTATACTCACGAAAGAGGAGCAAAGCTGTACCTCACGGTAAACACTATGCCAAGAGACGGAGAATACAGAGCCCTTGAAGAATATTTTGACGCCTTGTCGCAAAGCGGCATAGATGCAGTCATAGCCGCTGATCTGGGAGTAGTGGCGCTCGTAAAGCAAAAGCTTCCTCACACGGATATCCATATATCCACCCAAGCCAGCGTCGTAAGCTCCGCCGCATGCCTTGCATGGCAAAGGCTGGGGGCAAAGCGTATAGTTCTTGCAAGAGAACTTCCTTTAAGAGCTATAAAAGAGATCGTTAAAAATATTCCCAAAGAACTGGAAATAGAGACCTTCGTCCACGGATCTATGTGTATAGCCTACAGCGGAAGATGCCTCCTTTCCCAATTCCTGACGGGCAGAGATGCCAACAAAGGAATGTGCGCACAGCCCTGCCGTTGGAACTACAGCGGAGTAGAGATATCCGAAGAAAAGCGCCCCGAAATATCCATGCCTCTTGAGCAGGATAAAAACGGCACCTTTATTATGAGCTCCAAGGATATGTGTATGATAGAACATATCCCCGAGCTTATGGAAAGCGGTATCAAAAGCTTTAAGATAGAGGGCAGAATGAAAAGTGCCTACTATACGG
>SVSF01000095.1 GCA_015064425.1 Oscillospiraceae bacterium
AATGCCGATTCCGAAGCATACAAGAGTCCGATCAAGATCGGGTTTAACAATTTTGACGAAGCGACTCAAACAGCGGTAACTGTCGTAAGATGTGCGGAATTCGATGCTGACGGTACATTACTTACAAAAACTTATACATCTACATATATCCTTGTAAAGGACGAAGACAGATTTTCTACCCCTCTTATCTCTCTTGTTACGGATGAGAAAAATCTTTACAGTGATGAGACAGGTATCTTTATAGAAGGTGATAATCAGAACTGTTTCCAGACGGGGCGTAAGTCTGAAAGAGAAGTACATATCGACTATATCGATTCCGAAGGGCTTTTTGCATTTGAGCAGGACGGTGGTATGCGCCTTATGGGACAAGGAGCGAGACGTGCATTTACACACAAAACACTCCGTATCTTTGCGAGAAAGGATTATGATGACAGTGGTAAATTCAAGTATCCTTTCTTTGAAAACTATTACGATGCAAACGGAGACTCTATAGAAAAGTTTGATCAGCTTATTTTAAGAACCGGAAGCTCAAATACCTACAACTCAATACTGAATAGCCAGTTCGTATATAAATTTTCTCAGGAGATCGACGAGCTCGATACAGGTAATTATGCCTATGCCACGGTATTCTTGAACGGTAAGTATTATGGCTTTATGGCGATACTTGAGAACTATGATCCCGATTTTTTTGAAGGACGCTACGGGATCCTTGAAGAGGAAGTAACAGCTCTTAACGGAGGCTATGATTACAATAAGAATACTATTTTGTGGGAGCTTGACGATGGCCCCGAAAGTGAATATGACGAGTTTATAAACATGCTTCAGTTTATAGCATTCTCCGATATGACGGATGAGAAGAATTATAAAAAGGCATGTGAGATGCTCGATATTGATAATTTTATTGCATATATAGCCCTTGAATGTTATATGGAAAACTGGGATTGGCCCAGAAACAATATCCGTGTATGGAGATATAATACTAACGGATATGCTCCGGAAGAAGAGGGAATATATGACGGAAAATGGAGATTCCTGCTTAAGGATCTCGACGCAAGCTTCTGGATGTGTAACAGTGACGTTGATCTTAACTATTTCGGTTCTATTCTCCGTGATTTTGGTGCACTTGATGTAAATTATATGTTTCAAAGTCTATACAAAAACAGGGATTTCAAAAATAGATTTTTGAATTTTACCTGCGATATGCTTTCGTCTTCTTTAGAGAAAAACAGGCTTATAGAGATACTTAATGAGATGGAACTTTCCATGTGCATTGAGCTTGAGTATATGCTTGAGCACTATTTAAGCGACCCTGCTGAGCTTACATATGTTGATAGCCTTGAAGAGTGGGATCAGCATATCAACAATATGAGAAGATTTATTTTAAGGCGTGAACAGGTGGTATGGGATTCTATCTACCCGGAAAACGATAATGCCGGAGCGTGTAACCTAAGAGTAGTGGTGACAGACGGATGCGACGTGACCATTAATACTATTGAGGACGTTGAAAACGGAGATGCTTTGAAATATCTTAAAAATATCCCGATTCCTTATGAAATAAATGATATACCCGGTTATGAGTTTGAATCAATGAAACTTACCGGAGGTAAAATAAATAAAGGAAAGACGTTCACTCTTACCGAAAACAACGCCCGTTTGACCATAAAATACAAAAAGGTTTCGGATGTCGAAGCTGAAGATACAGAACCTTCCAAAGAAGAGTTTGATGAACGTCTTCATAACGCGTTTCTCATAAACGGAACACTCTACGAGGAATCCTTCTTTACAATAAAGGACGGTGTATATTACGTTAAGTCCAAGCAGGCAAGAGAAATGCTTCCCAAAGAAGATAATGTTTACAGGACCATTTTGAGAGCTGCAAAGAAATATGATGGACTTGTTCCCATACTTCAAGCGGCGGAGCAAGGCTCCGGATACTGTATGTTTAAGGTCAAGAGCTTGAACACTACGGTAATAACGTATACAAAATAATAGAAAAATACCGAAGATCTTAAAAGGTCTTCGGTATTTCTTACTTATTCGGATCTTAAAGCAATTACGGGATCTTTTTTTGCGGCAATTCTTGAGGGAAGAAGTCCTGCTATAAATGTGAGTACCATACTTATGGTTACAAGCACTATGATTCCTTCCGTTGGAAGCGTTGCTTTAAGTATTGCGATTCCTGTCAATGTGGTCAGAATAAGATTTATAGGAATCAAGAGAAGCAAAGTAATTATGATTCCGAGAGCGCCTGCAACGAAACCGACTATAAGGGTTTCCGCATTAAATACTCTGGATACGTCGCGCTTGGATGCCCCTATGGCACGAAGTATACCTATTTCTTTTGTTCTTTCAAGAACCGAAATATAGGTGATTATTCCTATCATTATCGAAGATACCACAAGTGATATTGCAACGAATGCAATAAGTACGTAAGATATTGCATCAATGACAGTTGATATGGAGGACATCATAAGAGCAACGTAGTCTGTATAATTTATCTCATCCTCTTCTTCTGCCGTATCATTGTATTTTGAAATGATATCTCCTATGATGTCTTTATCGGAGAAGGTAGAGGCATAAATATTTATGATTGAAGGATTGCTCTTATCAACGTTTCCGAGAAGCTTAAGATTTTCTTCATATGTGGAATCGGATATGTTTTTTGGCATATATCTGTCATATTGAACGGCGTATTCTTCTTCCGTATATTCGGCTATATCAAATGCATATGCAAGCTGGTCCTCGGTCATATCGGAAAGCTGCTGAAGAGCTCCCGCTGAGAATTGTTCGCTTATCATTGCCTTTAGCATTTCGGTAACATAGGAATAGAGGGTTTCATCATCCATAGAGTTTATATATTGCTCTATGGATTCAGTATCGCTTACACCCATTTGCTCGGAATAGGATGATATCATCATCGCAACGAGCTGCTCACGGGTATACTGTATCAACATAGATGCTGCACTGCTTTCAAGATATTCCTCTGTGGGTGTAGAGATTATGGATTTGTATATCTCAGCTTTTTCGCGGTTGGAAAGGGAAGTATAATATTCTTTTATTGCGATGGCTTTTTCTTCACTTGAAAGCTCTTCGTCACTGTCTGTTTTAAATTTAAATCCGCTGATAACATCTGTAGTGGGATCCGCTAACTGAGCCTTCAAAAGCTCATTTTCAGCGGTTTTATCTATGACGTATTCTGTAAGAGCGGCGGTGTATGCGATTGAGCCCGTCATCATATTAGCAACTGCTTCGTCGTTGGGACGCAGTATTCCGACGATCTTGAGTGTAGTCGCCTTATCGGAATCGTAAAGGAAATTCATGCCCGCTTCCGAATTAGTAAGATCTGTGTATGCTCCGTTTGCACCTTTGCTGTAAAAGTCTGCGGAGAGAATAAGTTTGAATTCTCTGGAACATATATCCTCGTAAGACCAACTCTCGGTGTTATCTATAGATACGATATCCTGATCCATTACCGCTTCAAAATCTTTTCCGAGGGCATCTGCGGTTTTTAGACCCAATGCATAAAGAACGATATCGCTTATCTCATTTCTGTTATTAACTATAAGTACTATCTCATTGTAATTTTGAGGCCAGTTTCCGTATATAACGTCGTATTGCTCATAGAGAAGCTCATTTATGAGTCCATCGTCGCTGCCGGGAAGCATTTCCTCCCAGACGTTGTAGCTGTTACCTGTCATCGATGAAGCATAAGGATTTGACATCATTGATGACATTGAACTTCCGTATACCTTTTCCATCATTGTGCTTATGAGTTCCATGGCGTCGGATTTGACTACCTTACCGTCTGTATCTTTTGTGAAAATATTGGTGTCAAAATTATAACTGTATTTTATAGCGCTTGAATGGAGCTTCATTTCCTCGCTGCTATCTATAAACTCCTTAAAAAGAACGAGATTGTTTTTCTCAGATTCAAGGCTGTTAAGTGAGTTCATAAGCTCTTTGAGCACCGAACTTGAATATACCTTATCAAGCTCTCTGTTAAGAACCTCTTCACTGTTACCCGCATTCATAAAGCTTGTAATCAGACCTGACATATCCACGGTTTCGGCTTGAATAGTTATGGGGTAACTTGATAGAGTATCTTCCTGCACACGGTTGATATAGTTTTGAACGCCTGTTGATACCGAAAGAATGAGGGCGATACCTATGATTCCTATAGAACCTGCAAAGCTGGTCAACAATGTTCGTGCTTTTTTTGTCATGAGGTTATTGAGAGAAAGGGAAAGTGCGGTAAACAGGGACATTGAACGCTTCTTTTTCAGCTTCTTTTGTCTTTTTTGTTCTTTTTTGGAAAGTGCTTCCGTTTGCTTCGCCCCGTCACCGGAAGTGTAGGGATCTGAATCTCCGGTTACCTTTCCGTCCAGAAGCTTAATTATACGGGTTGCATATTGTTCAGCAAGATCCGGATTATGGGTAACCATTATAACAAGCCTGTCTTTGGATATCTCCTTCAGCAGATCCATTATCTGTACGCTTGTTTCTGAGTCGAGAGCTCCGGTTGCTTCATCTGCCAGGAGGATCTCAGGATTGTTGACAAGCGCTCTTGCAATGGCAACCCTTTGCATCTGACCGCCGGAAAGCTGATTGGGCTTCTTGTATATTTGTTCCTCCAAGCCTACTTTCTTCAGCGCCTCTTCCGCTCTTCTTTTTCTTTCGGATTTTGATACACCCGAAAGCGTAAGAGCAAGCTCTACGTTTGAAAGCACGGATTGATGCGGGATAAGATTATAACTCTGAAATACAAATCCTATGGAATGATTCCTATAGGAGTCCCAGTCGGTGTCATTGAATTCCTTTGTGGATCTTCCGTCGATTATAAGATCTCCTTCTGTGTAGTGGTCAAGACCGCCTACAATGTTCAGCAGGGTAGTTTTTCCACAGCCCGAGTGACCGAGTATGGCAACAAATTCACTTTTACGGAATTCAAGATCAATGCCTCTTAACGCATTAACTACGCTGTCTCCAACGTAGTAATCTTTAACTATATTTTTTAATTGGAGCATAATGCATCCCTTTCCTAAAATTATATATAGACACATTATAGACCATAATTGTAAAGATACTATGAATAATATAAAAAAATTACTGAATATATTTGTAAACCAATCGATAAGCTATTTATAAAATAACGCAATTCGACACAAAATTTCTTTTTGTTAAAGAAACTTCTTTATATGTGCAATAGCGCTCTTTTCGAGGCGTGATACTTGAGCCTGAGATATTCCTATTTCAGCTGCTATCTCCATTTGTGTCTTGCCTTTATAGAAACGCATATTTATAATATTTTTTTCTCTGTCACCAAGCTTTTTTAATGCTTCGTCTAAGGCTATTTCTTCTACCCATGCTTCATCCGTGTTAAAGGGATCGCTTATCTGATCCATAAGAGATACACCTTCCTGTGAGGTTCCGTCACTGTATACAGGATCAAAAAGAGAAACAGGCTCAGCTATGGCGTCAAGGGCATCGGATACCTCTTCTTTTTTTACTTTTATATCTCCTTCGTTTAAAAGTGCAATAATCTCGTCAATGGTAGGATCTCTTCCGTTCTTCTTTGAAAGGATCTCTTTTGCACTTAACGCTTTATATGCCAGATCCCTTACGGAGCGGGATACTCTTATGGCGTTATTGTCTCGCAAATATCGCCTTACTTCACCTATGATCATCGGAACGGCATAGGTGGAAAATTTTACATCAAGGTCAATATTGAAATTGTCTACGGCTTTTATGAGCCCAATACAACCTACTTGAAAAAGATCGTCAAGATTTTCTCCTCTGTTTGTAAAGCGCTGTATAATGCTTAAAACGAGGCGGAGATTTCCGTCAATGAGCTTTTGTCTCGCATCCTTGTCTCCGTCTCTGCTTTTTAACAAAAGACTGTGTTTCTCCTCATCGCTGAGATTTTTTAATTTGGCTGTATTTACACCGCATATTTCTACCTTGTTATAGTACATTTTTTCCTCCGTCCCGATTTCTCATATTATCGTGTTTAATATGAGTATGGACAGAGGAGGTCTTTTGTTATACAGAACCTATAAATGCTTATTTATGGAAAAAAGCAGAGGGCGATCTCCTCTGCTTTTATATCAGTAACCGAGTGTGTTTTTGATATCTTCTGTAAGTATGCGGGCAAATTCTGCCTGTCCCTTTTTACTGGGATGGTCATATCCGCCGCTGAAGTCGGCAGGCATAAGAATGAACTTCATTCTGCCGTCGTTTTCATTTTCAAGAAGCTTTGTAAGTGTATTTATATGTTTTCCGTAGTTTTCTCCCATCATACCGAATATCCAATAGATGAAAGCACCGGGATTTTTTTCTCTTACGAGAAGGAGGAGCTTTTTTGCAAGTTCATAGTACTCGTCCGGCTTATCGTTGTAATCCCAGTCGTTGGTTCCGAGACCGATAACAACAACGTCTGCGGGATCTGCATTAAAATCCCATTTAAGCTCAGGAGCGTGATAGCATTCGGTATATTCGTAAATACTGAAAGCATTGGTGCCGAAGATACCTTCTCTGTTATGCACCCCTATACCGTGGATAGCGATATCACGTATACTTGCATCAAAATTGCGCCCTACAACTGCTGGGTAGTTGTAATATCCGTCAGCACTTGTATCAAGGTCAAGGTCTTCAACCTCTGTTTCGTGAGACATTACGCAGGAACCCGCTGTAATGGAGTCGCCTAAAAATTCGAATGTAAGCTTCTTATCCGCAGGCTTTTCTCCCATTACACCCTTATATCTTAAAGCCTTGAGCGTGTACTTGTTGAATAT
>SVSF01000096.1 GCA_015064425.1 Oscillospiraceae bacterium
GTACAGCTTTACCTTGAGGAGCGCTTTATTGAGCCGCCATCCTTCAAGGAGCTGCCCTTCAGCCTTCTTTTTCAACAGACTCTCAGCGCCCTTGCCTCATCGGGTGAGCTTAAGGCGGCGGCTCTGGCGGAAAAGGTGCTGAGCCTGCCTCCCTTCCGAAAGGTGAGCAGAGAGGATTATAAGACCCTGCTTCTGTCTATGATAGAGAATGACTATATAGAAAAAACGGAGGAAGGCGGACTTATAGTGGGGCTCAAGGGTGAAAAGCTTATAAAGAGCTTCAAGTTCTTTGCGGTATTTAAAGACAGCGAGGACTTTACCGTAAGATGTGAGTCAAACGAAATAGGAACCATTACCACTCCTCCTCCCGTTGGAGACCGCTTCGCACTTGCGGGTAGAGTCTGGGAGGTAGAGGAGCTCGATCTTTCGCGCCGTCTGCTCTATGTAAAGCAGGTAAAGGGCAAGATGGAGATCTCCTGGCCGGGAGACTTCGGCGAGATACATACCCGTATACTTGAGAGAATGAAGCAGGTGCTTATGGAGGATACGGACTATCCCTATCTCAAGAAAAATGCGAGAAACCGACTTTGCGCCGCAAGAGCTCTCGCCCGCAATACGGGAATGCTCGAGCGTTCCTTTATACCCTTGAGCGACTACAGCTGGTGCATGTTCCCCTGGCTGGGAACACGCTCCTTCAGAACTATGCGTAAGCTTATTGCCACTGCTCCCGAAGCCTTTAAGATACACGGAGTGGAGTTTGAGGGCTGCTACTATATCAAGTTCAAAATGGAAAAGGGAAGCCCCGAAGAGCTCGTGCGCTATCTTAAGGAGCGCCTTTGGGGAGAGCTTGACAGAGAGAGCCTTTTGGGTAAAAACGAGGTGCCCGTCTTTGAAAAATACGACGGCGCCATACCAGCAGAGCTTTTGAGACGGGCGTACTGCGCGGACAAGCTCCGTACTGACGAGGCGCAGATACGAATAGAACAGATAGAAAAGGAATATTTCTTATGATATCCACTTCAGTTATAAAGCTGCTGAATAAAATATTCAAAAAGCAGCCCCATCCCTTCAATATGCAGAACGACGGAAGCAAGACCTACGCCGAATGGCAGTACGAGAACGGGGAAAAGACTATAAGCTTTTTCCGTGAGCGGTACAGTACAGAGGAGATGTTTTCGGGAAAAAGAGTTCTTGATATGGGCTGCGGAGCCGCAGGAAAGAGCCTTTATTACGTTTCCCTTGGTGCCGCACACGTTACGGGAGTCGATATAGTCGAGCATTATAGGAAGGATGCGGAGGGCTTTGCGGAGAGACTTGGCTTCGCTGACCGCTTTAGCTTCGTCTGCGCTTCCGCATTTGAGCTGCCCTTCCCCGACGGCTCCTTTGACACTATTATAATGAACGATTTTATGGAGCACGTCTCGGAGCCCGAAAGAGCCTTGAAGGAGGCAGTGCGCCTCATTTCCCCCGAAGGAAGGATATATATAAACTTCCCCCCCTATTACCACCCCTTCGGCGCACATCTCAGCGACGAGATAAATATGCCCTGGGTACATTGCTTCTTTACGGAGAGACAGCTTATTGCCGCTTACCGCGAGCTTGTAAAGGACGAGCCCGACGGCGAGCAGAGGATAGCTTTCCGCTTCTCTAAGGATGATAAGGGCAGGGAATACTATTCCTATATAAACAAAATGACCGTAAAACGCTTTAAGAAGATATTGAAGGAGCTTGAGATATCCCCCGACTATTACGAGGAGACCCCTTTGCGCGGATTTCTTAAATTCCTTGCGCGTTTTCCCCTTACAAAAGAACATTTCGTAAAAATGGTGGCATGTTGCATAAAGAAATGAATAAGGACCGTAATACCGAAGGAAGAGGAGCCTTTGCAAAAAGACTCTTCAGCTTCCTCTTTTTACCGCTATGCTTAATATATACGGAGATACTTGTAAAGCTCTTCGCCGTGGGAAGACTCTTTGATAAGAGCCTCATATACCTTATGCTTTTTTCCCTTTCGGCAGGGGCTTTTTTGAGCCTGCTCTGCCTGCTTGCGAAAAAGGAGCTCGTCAACAGAATAATAAGAGATGCGTTACTCTTTTTCGTTACCTTCGTTATGAGTGTTCAGCTTTTTTGCCGCCGTGCCTTTGAGCATTACTACGGCATCGGAGTCATAGCCGATAACGGAGCGGGAGTACTCGGAAGCTTTTCCTCCTCCGTTTTAAAGATAATTCTTACGGGTCTGCCCCTTATATTACTGCTCTTTTTGCCCGTGATATTTCACGCCGTTTTCGGAGGAAGGCTCATATCCAACCGCAGGCTGAGCATAAAGGAAGCTCTCATCCTTCTGCTTGCCGCAGTCCTGCTCCACGTAGGGGCGCTGGGACTCGTCTACGGAAGCTCAGAGGGACTTGTGACCGAAAAAGGCTATTATACGGAGCACATTGAGATAAACGGCAGCTCGGACCGTTTCGGACTTTTTACGGGAATAAGACTGGATCTGCAAAAGACTCTATTTCCCGGTCTTTACGGAAGGACGGATACGGAGATAGGCGATATAATAATAGCCGAGCCCGAGACCGAAAGCGAGACGGAAGCCGAGAAGGAAACGGAGACGGAAACTGAGAGCCATACGGAAGCGGAGACCGAAAGGGAAAGCGAAAGGGAAAGCGAAACGGAAGCTCCTCCCATTGTGTACGAGCCCAATATTATGGATATAGACCTTGAGTATCTCCGAGAAAACGAAAAAAGGACTGCCCTTAAGGCTCTCCACGGCTATTTTGCCCAAAAGGAGCCCTCGCTCAAGAACGAATACACGGGTATTTTTGAGGGAAAGAACCTCATATATATATGCGCCGAAGCCTTCAGCCCCTACTTTGTAAGCGAGGAGCTTACTCCCACACTGTATAAGCTTATGAACGGCGGCTTTGTTTTCAAGAATTTCTATCAGCCCTCCTGGGGAGTAAGCACCTCAGACGGAGAGTATACGGGACTGCTTTCCCTTGTGCCCAAAGCGGGGATCAACAGTATGTACCGCACAAGGCTGAACGATATGTATTTCAGTCTCGGAAACAGTTTCAGCCGTCTCGGCTATACCACCCTTGCATATCATAATCATACTCATACCTATTACAGCCGCCATATTACTCACCCGAACCTGGGTTATTCCGCCTTTTACGGAGTGGGAAGCGGAGTTGAAAAGTACACCGACAGTATGTGGCCGAGATCCGACCTGCAGATGATGCAGGGCTCCCTTCCCCAATACATTGACAAGACGCCCTTCCATGTTTATTATATGTCCGTAAGCGGACACGGAGGCTACAGCCGTACGGGAAATTCCGTGGCGTTCAAAAACTGGGACAAGGTCAAGGATATGCCCTGCAGCGATACGGTAAAGGCATATATTGCCGCCCAGCTTGAATTCGAGTACGCTATGGAGCATCTCCTGGAAGAGCTGGACAAAGGGGGTATTCTCGGGGATACGGTCATAGTATTTACCTGCGACCACTATCCTTACGGTCTTGACAAGGGACATGAGGGCAATGCGGAGGATTATTATTCGGAGCTTGCGGGTAAGACTTTGGAGCGGAATTTTGAACTGTACAAAAATACGCTTGTGATCTGGAGCTCCGAAATGAAAGAGCCCGTTACGGTAAAGAAGCCCTGCTACAGTCTCGATATACTTCCCACCCTGCTGAATCTCTTCGGAATAGAATACGATTCCCGCCTCCTTATGGGCAGGGATATCCTTGCGGAGGGAGAGGGACTCGTACTGTTCAGAAACTTCAGCTGGATAACGGACAGAGGCTCTTATAATGCGGGGACCAACGTATTTACTCCAAAGGCGGGAGCATTTGCGGACGCGGACTACGTCAAGGAGATAAGCCAAAGAGTGAAGGATATAGTTTACTATTCCACAGAGGTGCTTGAAAGAAATTATTACGCCGAGGTAATAAAAAAGCCATGACTTACAGAATATATAAAACCGATGAAGATAATATAAGCATTGACTCTCCCCTTTGGGATAAGGCAGAGAGGGGAATAATAAAGGACAGAGGATGGGAGGGCTATGCACCCTGCCCCGAAAGCTCCTTTAAGATACTGCGTTCCCCTTGCGGCTTTTATATTCTTATGGAAAGCAAGGAAAGTCACCTCAGAGCGGAGATAAAGGAGGAGAACGGAGCCGTCTGTACAGACAGCTGTCTTGAGTTTTTCATAAGTCCGAGGGACGGCGACGGAAGATATCTGAATTTTGAGATAAACCCCGCAGGAGTTCTTCACCTTGCCATAGGCGAGGGAAGGCATGACCGAACGAAGCTGTGGGAGGACAGAGGGCAGTTCAGAATAGAAAGCTCCCCTAAGGCAGGTAATTGGAGACTCTGTTTCTTCATTCCCGATGCCTTTCTTCTTAAATATTTCCATGAGATATCCCCCTCTCTCCGCGCCAACGCCTATAAATGCGGAGACAGAACGGAGAGCCCCCACTACGGCTGCTGGAGCCGTGTCGGTACTTCCGTACCCGATTTTCACCGCCCCGAATTTTTCGGAGAGCTGACTCGGTAAAAACAAAAGACGAGGAAAACTTGGCGCACCTGCGATAAAGCAGGTTTATAAGCCAAACAAAAATACCGCCGAGAGCGACCAAAACGGTTACTCTCGGCGGTATTCTGTTTACTTTTCTACACTCATCCAACAACCTTCTGCACCAATTCCGTCTTCGGGAGGTGTTAATAAGCCTTTTTCGATAAGACATTCAACAACTGCATCGAGGACAGGCGAATTAGCGAGAACATTCGCAAATCTCCACTCCCCAAGAAGATAATCGGGAACGGATTTTTTGATAAGGTCCGCAATTTTTTCTGCAACAATTTCTGCATCAGTATCAAAATATCCGTCTCTCAAACCTTTACTGATCTTGAAAAGATCATTCTCCAAAAGAGTATAGTTATCAGTCAGTGCATTAACGAGAATCTTGGTGTACAGCATATCTCCGTCACGATACAGGTATCCACACTCAATAGCTTTAGCCGCGTGCTCCTTTTCTTTTTCGGAAAGGGTCGTGATATCGAGACCTTCGATAGCGCGCAGAGCAAGTTGAATCTGCGGATCGCGCGAAATATTATGACCGCATCGGAAATGTGCTTTAACACGGGTAATGTAAATGTTTCTAAGGTGTACCTTTGAAAATCCACAAACGTTTTCCGCGTATTCTCCATCACAACCGCCGCCGTAATATTTTCCGTTATCAACGTATCCAAAGGAACTGTACGGGCGCTCCACCTCAGCAACGTCAGAAAAATGCTTTTCTTTCAAAATACGCTTAACTTTTTCGGAAAACGCCCTTGAAATCTCAGATATTTGCTGCCACAAAATAAGGTTCATATCCACTTTTTTGTTTAGATACGGATATGCAAGGTATTCTGACTTATGCTCCTCGATATAATCGGATATCGTATCACAAATTTTCGGCAATCTTTCCATATAGATCTCATTTGCTTTTTCAAACACGTCCTTATCAAGCAAAACAATATTGATTGCATATTTACCATTATCCAAACGGCGAAGTAAGCCGTATTCACCGTTTTCACCCTTGCGAAGAATCTCAAGTTCTTCCTCAACGTAAAGCGTAGGAACGTTCAATTCCCCTGCAATTTCAGATGCGCTCATTGGCTTTTTGTGGCAAAGCCATACAATGTGATTTGAAAGTGTCCTATAACATATGGTGCTGGGATCTCCCCAAGCGGGGCTTCCCGTTCCCCAAAATACAAAATCAATTTTATCAAGCGCCACCGGCTTATTATAAGTTTCTGCCATTTCTTCTACCTCACTTTTGATCTTTTGTCTTGCTGAAAAGAGCCTTTGACGAACAGCTCCTTCACTTGTTCCTTGCACTTTGGCTATCTGAGCCGTGGAAAGACCGTCTATGTAGAACATTATCATTACTTCACGGTATGCTTTTGTCAAAAAAGCAATTCTGCGATATACTGATGTTAATAGCTCTGCGGTATCATCAGAAGTGTCTTCTTCCGCAACACTGAGCAATATTTCTTCCGAATCGCCTTCATAGATAGTTTCCGCGTGTTTTCTTCGATTATTTGAAAAATCGGCATAAACATTACGAGCCACTCTCCAAATAAAAGGGTACACGCTTTCAATCTCACCGTCACTATGGGCAGCTTTAACAAGGGCATAGATGATATCCGAGCATAGCTCCTCTGCCTCGTAGCTGTCGTTTGTTCTTGCATAACAAAAGCCAAATAGCTTATCAAGCAAGTTGTCGTCAAAATATTTTAGCAAGTCTTGTTTTTTCATTTGTTTCTCCAAGCGATTGATCAATGCTTTCACTTATATAGTCCGCGCGTTTAAGGAAATGTTAGGTGGGTTTTAGAATATTATATCATAAATTTGTGAATTCGTCTACATAAAAGCATTCTCTGTCTTTTTCTGCCGATGGATAACCGTATTCTTAAAACGGTTCCTTAGAAGCCGAAGTATAACGCTCTTTTTTTATTTGGACTTGACACCGACGGTGAGCCTGTGGTAAAATATAAGCAGACAAAAGCGTGGCACAGGGGGACGGCTTGCACGTAAGACGTACTGCTTGTGACACTTCCGCAATTTAGCATTGGAGAGGAGCTTTTATGAAGCCGATCAGGATGAATACCGATCCTGCCGGACCGGCAGAAGCCGTTGTGTGCCTCTGTGTGTCT
>SVSF01000097.1 GCA_015064425.1 Oscillospiraceae bacterium
CGAAGAAGCCGAAAAAGATCCTTACGTACGTTTTGTGGTATACGGCGGAGACGGTACGGCAAACGAAGTACTCAACGGAATTATGAATTCCTCTCACGCTGATACGGTACAACTCAAGATAGTGCCCACCGGAACAGGAAACGATTTCGTCAGAAGCTTGGGCGAGAGCGACCGTGTGGAAAAAATCGACGTTATGAGATACAACGGACGATACGCACTCAATATAGTAAACTTCGGATTTGACTGTGCAGTAGTTACAAAGACGCAGAAATATAAAAAGCTCCCTCTTGTTTCGGGCAGCTTTGCTTACGTTCTTGGTGTTGTTGATATGTTTTTGAGAAAACTCTCCCATAAATTCACCATTGAATATACAGACGAAAGCGGAAACATAAACAAATTTGACGAAGAGTTTACTCTCTGTGCGATCGCTAACGGAAAATTTTACGGCGGCGGGTTTAAGGCCGCCCCCATCGCCGACATAAAAGACGGGATGCTTGATCTTATTTTGGTAAAAAAAGTAACCAGACCTCAGCTCATAAAACTTATAGGAAGCTATAAGAAAGGCTCTCATATTGACCACGCTTCGGGCACTCCCGCAAAAGGATTCGAAAAGGTGCTCATATCCGCAAGAAGTAATTTGGTAAAAGTATCGGGGCTTACTTACATATGTGCAGACGGGGAGGTAGAGTCTGCGAATGAAGTAGAGATCTCGGTTATACCAGGTGCCGTAAATATGGTTTATTAACAATTTAGTCCGCAGTTCGAAGAACACGTACTGCGGACATTTTTTATTCATTTTCAATTATTTTTACGTTAGACGGAATTATTCCTGCCTGCTCGTAAACTATCTCCTGGATCTGTACTATCTCATTGTCCATAAGACCTTTTGCTCTCACAATAATATCTGCACTGTCCTCATTTATTACCGCAACGCATTCGCTGAATCCTTTAGACTCTATGAGAGTCTCTATATTGGCTTCCTTTTCTATATTTTCTGCTATTCGGTTTATTCCGTCCAATGCGGCGCTTTTGGACTCGTCAAGTGCCGTATCACTGTCCGCTATCATTCTGAATACCTCGATAGCCTCGTCTCTTGCCCTTTGGCGGCTTATCTGTACAGTTGTAAAATAGTTGTACTCCTCTTCAGCGTTTACCTCGCCGTTTTCCTGCTCCGAAATATTTCCGTCCACAAGGAAATCACCGTTCGTATCATTTCCGTCGTAAAGTCTGAAATTAAGATATACCGCCCCGCCGATAAGAAAAAGCGCCATTATCACCATAAGGTTCCTTTTTCCTATTTTTACAAGGGCTTTTTTTGTTTTTTTAATAACTGCGTCCGCTTTGTTTTTTAGTTTTTCGTTCATATTTTTTCTCCCTTCGCAACGCTTTGTTATATGTATATTAAGCAGTTTGGCAAGATATGCCTTCCACAAGTTACCCTACGTATATATGATTTGTAGATATTCCGAGAAGAGACGAAAGCAGTCTTATTATCTCTGCCTCACCTTTTACCGTAAGAGTTCCTTTACATACCACGGCCACCCCCGTTATTCTCGGCATAAGCTCTTTTATAAGAACGGTTTCGTTTCCGACCACCGCATATTGCTTGGTGCTTCCTCCCTCACCCTCGCTTCCATTCTCAGCGTATACCTTTTCTTTACCGCATTCCGCATGTACTACCACAGAAACACCCGATACGCCGTCCATTTTCTCTATAAGAGCACAGAGTTTTGTTTCAAGTTCATAAAGATAATTCAGGGTCTCGTCTTTCTGTTCATACTGCTCGATCACACGACCGTCCTTTTCTTTTCCCCCAAGCAATATCAGGATCAAAGCCAATACAAGTACCGATAAAGCTATAAGTCCTTTTTTTCTCAATGTCAGAAAAGACACGATCCTATTTGTTTCCATTCGCGTATACGTACACCTCACAAAGCATCATTTCCGATATTTCTTTCGCTAAATATTCCCTCTCATCTTCATTTAATGGGACATTTATCTTTATTTTTACTTCATTAATTTTTACGTTCAAGATATCGTTCTTATCGACCTCAAGCTCGACCGTACAGTCTTTCAACGCAAACTTCTCCTCAAGTACCGTTTCTATGTCTGAACTGATAAGCTCGCAACACCGTTCGACAAAATGTGAATTTGCTTCTTGTTCCGTAGCCGTATCCAAAAATGCCATAGTCTCATTATCCCAAGCTAAGGTAAGATCAATACCCGAAAGCTCTTTAAGCGGACTTATCATAACTGCAATTACGGAAAGTGCGGCAAGAAAACGCAGATATTTTTCTGTATTACCCGACGGAGCAAACATTAAAAGTAACCCCGAAGAAATACAAAAAAGTAAAAACGAATACACAAATTCTCTCATCGTTATCCTACCGTAGACTTTATCAAAAGCGTAAATATCAATATAAACATCGCTGAACAAGCGCTGAGTATAGCAAGGCAGATATCTATCAACGAAGCCATCTCAGAAACAAATCCGGACATTTTTGTATTTCCGCACATATTGCCGAGAGAGACAGCAAGTGAAAAGCCTGTTTTATATAGCAAGAGTTTTATAAGAGTCGGCATTATGATCAAAAAGATCACGGTGATACCCAGTCCGCCTACGGTAGTTTTGAGATAGGATAAGCTCCCGCCCAGCGTCTTGGCGGCCTCGCTTATCGCTCCTCCCACTATGGGTATAGCACTTGAAGCAGCAAACTTTGCCGTTTTTAAAGCCAGACCGTCTGCGCTCTGTGCGATCTCTGTGTTATAGTATAGGATAGCACAGAACAGGGTCATAAAAAGAGCAAGAGAACTAAGAATAAAACCTTTTACGAATTTCAGTATGCTATGTATGTCTACAGTATTTATGAATCCTGAAGCAACCGCAATACAAAAGCACATCTCGACCAACGGAAAAAGAAACTTGATGCACAGAAGCTCTATAATATCCAATGCAAGCATCATTGCCGAAGAATTTACTGCCGCAGTGCTTATTCCCCCGCCCGAGCCGTAAAGCAAAGTCATTATCGGAAGAGTAGACGAAGAAAAAGCAGAAAGGATGTTGAGCACGTTTCGTACCGAATCGAAAAGCATATACATTATCCCGTAAACCAAATACAAGGCAGACAGAGCAACGGTCATTTCAAGCACGTTTTTCATAGTACCCGTACCGAAGGTATCCGACAGAAGCTTGTATACTGCGGATATGACCATAAAAACACAGAGAGCGGAAATGTTTTTTACAATATCCGTTGAAAGAGAAGCAAACATTTTCTTCAGAGACTCTGCCGCCGAAGCAAATCTTATTTCTCCGCCCTCGGATATTAAGCGGAGCTCATCGGCATCTGCATATTCAAGAGCTTCTCCCGGAATAAGCTCCAGCATATCTTTTTCTATTTTATCTCCGTCGAGAGCGTCGGCAGGAACGGAAAGCATAAATAATACAACGATTACAGTAAAAGCGTATCTCACAACAAGTTCTCACCCAAAACCGCTACCACATCTTTTATCAAAGGAAGAGACAGAAGCATTATTTCACATTTACCGATAAACTCGACTTTTGAGGATATTTGAAGCTCCCCCATATCTTTACACATCTGGCAGGTAGATTCGCATACAAGGGCTGTTCCCAATGCTTTTGTAATAAGAGAAAAATATTCCATATACTCTGTTTTCTCAACAAGTGACGAAAAATACGATATAAAGGGGCTTATCTCACCTACACCGATCAGCAAAAGCAAAAGCGAGCATGAAAGTCCTATGTAGACCGAATTATCGGGTCTGAAATGCTTCAGTGTCTGCGAAAAAAAGATCGCAAGGAGCACCACTCCAAATATCTTAAGCATATTTTATATTCCGAAAGCTGCCCGTATAGCGCTTATAAGAGAAGACAGCTTTGTAATGATTATTGTAAAAATTATTATAACTCCCGATACCGAAACAAGTATCGCAAGCTCGTCTCTGCCGGATTTTGACAGTATCTGATAAGCAAGACTTACCACCAATCCCGCTCCAAATACTTTTAATATAAAAGAAACGTCCATATTTTTACGCCTCCTATCACAATAACAAGATAGCTGCAAGTATACCTGCCATCAGACCTATTGAAGTATAGAGCTTTCTGTTTTTCGGAAGCTCTTCGCTTATACGGCAATGTAATTTTTTAAAAGAATCAAGATAGCTTTCGCAAAATCTTATTTGTTCCTCCGCCGTACCTCTTCCTACTTTTTTTGAGAATTCCTCAAAAAGCTTATGGGTGTTCGCATCCATAGGCAGTGTATCCTTATGTTTTTTCAAGGCATAATAAAGTCCGTTTTCTTCTGCGGTATCCAGAAGTGTTCTCAGCTTGGGATCCTTATAGTCTCTATATATCCGAACAAGAGGAGAGCCAAAATACTCGATCTGTCCTTTCAGATAATCAACAAAAGCTATCAAAGCACCAAGTGTATCAGATCTGCCCTTATATCGTTCATAATAAAGTTCTCCCAAGTAGCTTGATGCTGCAACCATAGCCGCGATACCTATGTATTTATACATTTTTACACCTCTTCGATTTTGAAGGAGACCCGTTCTCCTTCCCGTATAAGGAGTGCAACAGCATCGAATACGGATGATGAAAGAAGTTTGTGGACTGCAGGTCTCTTTCTAAGCCTGTCTAAACTGTCTCCGTGAGCACTTGCAATAAAAGGCACGCCGCAATTTTGAACGGAGAGTATGGCGTCGGCCTCTTCCTCCGTACCTATTTCATCGCAAATTATAAGTTCGGGAGACATTGTCCTTACAGCGTTTTCGATAGCCAGGCTTTTTGGAAAAAGACTATACCTGTCAACAATAGAGTTCTTATGCGTATCGGGATCAAAAAGTTCGCATCTTTCATCTATAAGAGCAATGCGCAAGGGATCGCTTCCCGTCCCCGCCAATCTTACAAGATCCTTCAGAACGGTAGTCTTTCCCACTCCCGGAGGAGAATAAAGCAATATGCTCTTTTTGAATCCCGAATCTCTGAAATACGCGTAAAGCGATTCCGCCACTCCCAAAACACAGTGCGGTATTCTTATATTAACGGAATCGATCTCGGATATATTTTCTACCCTACCCTTTTTTACCACAGCGGCACCGCTTACTCCCACACGGATACCTTCTTCAGTCAAAAGAAACCCTTTCGTAAGATTTTCCGTTTGTGTATATACGGACCCTCCGCAAAGAAGCAAAAATATCTTTTCAAGAGATGACTTGTCCGTCACGTATTCGAGTACTATGTTCTTCCCGCGGCATGTGACCGTAGAGGGTCTGCCCAAACGCAAACGTATCTCGCTTATGGAATCAAAGCGCAGGATCATACGATAAAGCTCATATGGCAGATATTTTTTCAGAAAAACCGTACCTTTGTCCATATTCGCTCCTTTCTGTTTGTTAAAATATATTGCCCAAATGTAAAAAATATTCCTATTTTCACGGTATGTCTTGACGGATGATAAGTTTATCTATATAATATCTTGTACTTGCGGAACTTTTTCGTAAATAGTAAGTCTATACATATACAACAACTTATTTACAAAGGAAAGTATTATGAAAAAAACATTACTTATCATTTTGGGAAGCGTATCCTCGCTGTTTTTGGTATGCGTCCTTGCGTTCTATATTCTTGTAGTTGCGGGACTGAGTCCAAAGCTTCAATCCATATGGGTATGCAGTGCAATGACAACTTACAGTCATAAGTATCTTGCAACGGCATTTATGTCCGATGAAAAGATAGAAAAAATAATGGAAGAAAACAAGGTAGACGACAGCGGTCATGACTCATTGATGACAGGCTTCGTTACCGAAGAAGAGACCGAGCCACAGATAAAAGACGAAAACGATTCCGAAAACACGGAACCCATCATAGTCGATAAGTATCTCGAAGAGGGATATGAGCTTCTTGAAGAAGGCGTTTACTTAAAGGAAGTAAAGGGCGACACCTGGAGAGGCTACGTAATGCTTACTGTAGATCCAACAAGAGTCAAGCTTGTGGACACTAAAAAGCAGTACAACTGCGGACAGACCACCATGCAGATGGTGACCGGAGCAGGCGGTGTTGCAGCTATCAACGGCGGAGGATTCAACGACGGTCCCAACTACGACTCCAACGGAGGAACACCTTCGGGTCTAATAATAGAAGACGGCATACTTGTTTGTCCGAAAAAGCCCAACAACACGACCACATATAATCTTATAGGATTTAACAGTAAAGGCGTACTTATACTGCGCCACGCAACCGCTCAATGGGCACTTGAAAACGATATCGTCAGCGCGGTATCCTTCAATCCGTTTCTTGTCGTAAACGGCGAAGGCATGGTAAAAAACGGAACAGGCGGCTGGGGCATAGCTCCAAGAACGGCTATTGGACAGAGAGCAACGGGAGAGGTGCTCTTCCTTACAATTGACGGCAGACAGACAGGCTGGAGCATCGGTTGCGACCTTGATGTTCTTCAAAAAGTACTTCTTGAAGAAAAGGCTGTAAACGGAGCGATGATGGACGGAGGAAGCTCTACTGTAATGATCTACCAGGGAGAATGGGTAAACAAACCCAGCCTCGGCTTTGAAAGATATATAAATAACTGCTGG
>SVSF01000001.1 GCA_015064425.1 Oscillospiraceae bacterium
GGTGGTGCTGCACTATACAATGGTGAAGATTTCAGAGAAGGATTCGTTTGGTTTACCGAATGGGACAATCGCTTTGAAGGAGAGATAATCTGTGACGATTGGGATAAAATTGCCGAATATAAAAAGATCTTTTCAGATAATCGCTTTGACATGGTTCTTTACACCTTGGAATCCGATGAAGAAATAAAAGATGAATTTTCAAAGCGTGGTGTAACGATTGGTAATATCAATCGCCGTCAAAGCAATATCTATACGGGCGAGCCATATGTACTCACTCCCATAGAGGATATTACTATGCGACTTATAAAATATGATGACGTTGATCTTGTTGGGAAATTCTTTTCGGAAAGATATCCTGACAGGGGAAGTAATTCTCCGAGGTTAAAGTATTTGAAGCATGAGCTTCATCAAAGAGATATTGTTGGCAATACAGAGCATTCCGTATTTATGTTCGGCATATTCAAAGGCAATCGTTTGATTGGAGTTAGTAACGGCGGATTACAGAACGCTCATGGATTTGTTATAAACAACTGTGTAGTAACTTCTGTTCTGCGCGAATATGAAACGGAGGAACTGTATCAATACGCTTTCAAATTTGTCACCAATGCTGCTCTTGAAAAAGGCGCGTTGCCGGTTGACGATACGCAAACGCCGAATACACCAAACGAAAACAAAAGTGGTATGTTTAACTCTACAGAACTTGGCTACCAAACTATCACCAATGTCTGCATCTTGAAATAACTTTTCGCCCCGCCTCGCGCGGGGCTTTTGTTTGCTTTCTGCATATCAAAAGGCCACCACAAAAAACGTGGTGGCTGATTTCATTTTCCGCTAATTTTGCAGAGCCTCAAGTCAGACTTTTTTTATTTAAGCAATATTCTTTGCAGCTCTTTTACATTTTTGGCAAAGGTTCTTGCTCCGCTATTCTTGAGTACGTCCGTATCGCGGTATCCCCATGTAACGGCTATGCAATCGATATCAGCGGCTTTTGCCGTTTCAACGTCAACCTCGGAATCACCTACCATAACGGCGCTTGCCTTATCGGAGTTCAAATCAGAAAGTACCTTGTATACTATATCGGGGCAGGGCTTCTTTTTTATTTCAGGTGAAGATCCGCAGGCAAGGTCGTACTTGCCATCAAAGAATTTTTTGCAAAGTTCTTTGGTCGCCGCATCAAATTTATTGGATATGACAGCGACTTTTATACCCTCCTTGCGAAGCTCGCTCAAAAGCTCGTTTACACCTTCGTATGCTTTGGTATTGTCATTACAATGGGCTTTGTAGTCACTTACGAAAAAATTGAGAGCTTCTTCATAATTGGGATCTGATCTTCCCCCGGCTATGGCAAGAGCTACCAGGGATTCGACTCCGTTTCCTACAAATTTTCGAACTTCGTCCTCGCTTCTTTCGGGAAGCCCGAATCTTACAAGAGCTTTATTAAGGCTGTCCTTTATATCTTGGAGAGTGTAAAGGAGAGTGCCGTCAAGGTCGAATAGGACCGTATTATATTTCATCTGATACCTCGCTCATTGGATACGCTTATCTGTCTTAACGGCTATACTCATTCCTATTTCCTGGAATATCTGTACAATTATCACAAGAAGAACGACCGTGATAAGCATTACGCTGTCAACGTAGCGGTAATAACCGTAGTTTATAGCGGCTGCGCCCAGACCTCCGCCTCCGACAAAGCCTGCCATGGCAGTATATCCGAGAATGGTGGTTATTGCAATTGCAGCTCCTACGATAAGTGAGGGCTTTGCTTCGGGGAGAAGCACCTTATGTATTATCTTAAAATTAGAAGTACCCATAGACTGAGCAGCTTCGATAATACCACGGTCTACCTCTTTGAGGGATGACTCTACCATTCTTGCCACAAAGGGGGCAGCAGAAGCTACCAGCGGAACTATAGTAGCTGTAGGACCGAGAGTTGTTCCGACTATAGCGCGGGTGATCGGGAGTATCCACACGAGAAGGATAATGAATGGGATCGAACGGAGTATATTTACGATCACTCCCAGTATTTTATTGAAAGGAATACAGGGAGAGATACCCTCTGCATCGGTTACGTTGAGGAGTACTCCTACGGGAATACCTATGGCATATGCTGCGGCGGTAGATACGAGTACCATATAGAAGGTTTCAAAAATGCCCGTAACTATCATAACTCCGTATTTTGCAAAAAAATCAGCAACGGTTTCAATCATTGTCAGAATCCTCCTTTTCGTAACTTACTTTATGTGAATCAAGGAATGAAAGCATTTTCTTTGCCGTTTCGCGATCGTCCGGAAGCTTTATGACCATCTGACCGTACACCTTGCCGTCAATAATATTTGTTTTTGCAAAAAGAATATTTGCGGGTGCACCTGTTTCCAAGATCATATTTGAAACTATGGGCTCGTTTGAGGATTCTCCGTCAAATACAAGTCTTATAGAATCATTTCCGATCTTTGCGCTTTCGTCCGGAACAATGAGCTGACGGGCAATGTCCGATCTGGGGTTGAAGAATACCTCGCGTACCTCTCCCGTTTCAACTATATTGCTATGGTCGATAACCGCAATCTTGTTGCATATTTTTTCTATTACCTTCATCTCATGGGTGATCACGATGATGGTAACTCCAAGCTTTTCATTGATACTCTTGAGGAGCTCAAGTATCTGCTTGGTGGTGTTGGGGTCAAGTGCAGATGTTGCTTCGTCACAGAGAAGCACTTCGGGGTCTGTTGCGAGAGCACGTGCAATGGCTACTCTCTGTTTTTGACCGCCGGAAAGCTGTGAGGGGTAGGAGTTTATCCTGTCGGAAAGTCCAACAAGCTCAAGGAGCTCCATAGCTTTTGCCATAGCCTCTTTTTTCGGAACGCCTGCAACCTCAAGAGGGAAGCATACGTTTTTTATCGCCGTTCTCTGCTCAAGAAGGTTAAAGCTTTGGAATATCATACTCATAGATCTGCGGGCTTTAAGTACCTCACTGTGCGGAACAGAGCAAAGATCCTTTCCCTGAAATATGATCTTTCCTTCCGTAGGGCGCTCCAAAAGATTTATGCAGCGCACCAAGGTGGATTTACCTGCTCCGGAAAGACCTATAATACCGAAGATGTCGCCTCGTTTGATATCAAGAGAAATATCTTTGAGTGCAACTACCTCGTTTTTTTGATTTTGATTGAAGATTTTGGAAAGACCCTCTATCTTGATAATGGTGTCGTTCATTTCTACCTCCGTTGTTGAGCGTAAAATGTTTGTACGAAGACGAAAAGTTTTCATCTCCGTACAAACATTTACAGCAGACACGTCTGCTGTAAATGCTTTTTTATCAGAATATCGCTACTACTGAACCTGCATACTTTTCGTCGATAAATTTACGTACGGTTTCAGTTTTGAGAGCCTTGATAAGCGCCTGTACCTTTTCGGAGTTCTCGTTGCCTTCTTTAACAACGATAACGTTTGCATAGGTCTGAGCCGCATCGGACTTTGCATCTTCTGTAGCGAGAGCATCCTTAACGGTGAGACCGCCCTGGATAGCATAGTTTCCGTTAATTATAGCGTAGTCAACATCTTCAAGAGAACGAACGAGCTGAGCTGCTTCTATCTCCTTGATCTCAAGATTAAGCTTGTTTTCTACGATGTCGAGAACAGTTGCGTTAAAGCCTGCTTCAGCGTTGAGCTTGATGTATCCGAGACTTTCGAGGAGCTTAAGAGCTCTTGCTTCGTTGGAACCATCGTTGGGAACGGAGATCACGGAACCTTCCTTGATCTCGTCGAGAGATTTAAGCTTACCTGCATAGAGTCCAAAGGGCTCATAGTGGATAGCTGCAACAGAAACAAGGTGAGTACCCTTTTCTGCATTAAAGGTGTCGAGATAAGGCTGGTGCTGGAAATAGTTGGCATCGAGAGTGCCGTCTTCTGTTGCCGTATTGGGAATAACGTAATCGTTGTACTCAACTACTTTAAGTGTGTAGCCCTCAGCTTTAAGTGCTTCGCTTACTGCATTAAGTATCTCTGCATGGGGAGTTACGCTTGCGCCCACGGTGATGGTCTTGCTGTCATCTGCAGTACTTCCGCAGCCTGCAAATGCAAGAACTATGAAGAGTGCTGTAAAAATGAGTGATAATGTTTTTTTCATGTTGTATACCTCCAAAATGATTTTTAAAATATAAAAACTCCCGCCCCGTAAAAGGACGAGAGTCAATAGACTTCGTGTTACCACCTTTAATTCGTCTTATCCTCGCGGATGAGACCTCTGTCGGTATCTGACAATACCCTGCGCTGTAATGGGCGCCCCCATCATAGCCTAAGCTTACGCTGTCGGTATGCGGCTCCGAGACCATCTTCGAAGGGCTATTCTGTACTCCTTTTCAGCTGCCGGAGCTCTCTGTAACATATCTTCCAATCTACTCTTCTCTTCATTGCCTTTATATATCAACTCGAATTATAACACTCATTTATAACTTTGTCAAGTGTTTATTTTTTTATTTTTTCAGGAAAATAAAAGATCCGAGTCAAAAGACTCGGATCTCGATGGGGTGGATGATGGGACTCAAACCCACGACCTCCAGGGCCACAACCTGGCGCGCTAATCAACTGCGCCACATCCACCTGGCGTACCTTGAGGGACTCGAACCCCCGACCTACTGCTTAGAAGGCAGTTGCTCTATCCAGCTGAGCTAAAGGTACATATCTAAGCTGACAAAATACACTTTCCTTTTGTCACGGCTAATATTATAACATAGGGTCTTTCGTTTGTCAAGGAGATTTTTAATCTTTTTTAAAAGTATTATTACGGATAGCTTACATTGAAAAAATATCCCTCGCAGAAGCGTAAAAAGCTTATGCGAGGGTAATAAAAGGGAGCGTTGCGAAGTCATACGATCTCTCTAAGCTTCCTTATAAGGCATTCCGCATCCGTAAGACTGTTAAATATGCCGAAGCTTACTCTTACGGCACCGTCCGCACCGGTCTTGAGATAGTTGTGAGCGAGAGGAGCGCAGTGAAATCCTCCTCTTACGCATATTCCCGCCTTATCAAGTTCTTCGGATACTTTTATGGGACTGACATTTCTTTTGTTGAACAGTACAGTTCCGCCTTCTTTTATTTCCGGATCATAAAGAATGGTATCCGATGAATTTAAAAGCATATACCTCAGTCTGTTACCGAGATAGGTTTCATGCTCGGATATCGTATCAAGTCCCAGCCTTCTTACTGTTTTTATTCCCTCGTACAGTCCTGCGATGCCGGGAGTATTAAGAGTCCCACCCTCAAATCTTTCCGGTAAAAATGACGGCATATCTCTGTCGGATGAATTTATGCCGCCGCCACCGCTTATAAGAGTGGAAAGGTTTTTTGATATATCTTTATACTTATCCGAGAATAGAAGGATCCCCGTACCTTGCGGCCCGTAAAGAGCCTTATGCCCCGGAGCGCATATGGCATCCGCATATCGGATATCTACGTCCCAAATTCCCGCACTCTGCGCCGCGTCCAAAATAAAGGTAATATTTTTTTCTTGGCAAAGAGCAGCTATGCGCTCTACGGGGAGCGTTCTTGAGCATACGTTCGAGCTGTGGGAACAAATGAGCATTTTTGTATTCGGGCGTATAAGAGACCGTATCTCTTTTATTATTTCGTCCTCAGTGCCGAAAGCATTGAATATACTGTAACTCACGTTCTGTGATGCAAGGGCGTAAACGGGCCGCAAAACGGAGTTATGATCCATATTGGACACTATCACGTGAGAATATCTTTTTGCAAAGGCATTGATTGCTATATTCAAGGCATAAGTCGTGTTCTGGGTGAAAACAATGTTTTCAGGACTGTCGGAATGGAAAAGAGCCGCTGCTTCCTCTCTGCATTGGTATATTTTTTTTGACGATGCCAATGCAAGACGGTGAGAGCCTCTGCCGGGATTTCCGCAATAGTTGCTCATACATCTTTCTACTTCGTAGATTACGGATTTTGGTTTGGGAAAGCTTGTCGCGGCATTATCCAGATATACCATATTGACCTCTCTAACGTAATATATCGGAATATTTTATTCCGTATCTTGATAGTATCCTATCCGCATTGCTAAGGTCTCCTTCACTGATGCTGAGGCCGAAAGAACATCCTTTTTTTGTTCTTCTTGGGTCCACACTTACCACGCGGGACGGTACTGCAAAGGTCTCAAGTGTCTTTTGCGCTTTCAGAGCAAGAGTCTGTGAATATACGGTCAGTACTGCTTGTTTTTTCATAAAAATTTTAACCTCCCTCGCTACAGCATATGCCGTTGCGCGGGAGGTGTTCATTACTTATCAGAGAAGAAGATCTTCCTTATTGAGTTTGGGGAGCGGAGGCTGGGGTCTGGGTACCCTCTTAAGCGGGTCGTAAAAAAACTTCTTGCAGCTATATTCCATATTTACAATACCTTTTTTACTGCACAGAACATTCTCTTTGTCATTGATGGGGATACAATGCTCGCAGAACATACATATTCTTGGCAATTCATTGTTGTTTGTGTTTTTCATATGATGCTCCTTTAAATGCATTCTAAACCTTAAGACCTATTATACATCAAAAAACAAATAAAATCTACATTTTTTGCAATTTTATTTTACGGAAATAAGAATATACATCAGAATTGTGGAAAAAACGGTACAAATGAGTTTTCCCTTTATGTACGGCGTTAAAGAAAAACGGCCTGCCACGGCTTCCTTTACCTGCATATGCACGGAGGCGCCCGACCATCCTACAAAGGCCGAAGTAAAGACAGCTTTATGCAAAGAGTTCATATCGGCTGTGCTCAGATATTCCGCCGCATAGCTTATTTCGGACGCGCCGAAAATGAGTGAAGATATATACGGAGATATTTCTAAGTAAGCAAGAATTTCTTCCGCAAGTCCGCATAAAAGCTCAAAAAATAATATCGTACCGCATATCTTGAGCATCAGCATTACAGAGTCCGATACGGCTTTGTTAACGCTATGAGAAAGGCTGCTCTGCGGGATAAATCTTTTATCGTTTTTTGATGTAGATGCTTTTTTACCGCGGGAGAGAATAATACCGGAAATGACTGATGCCGCCAGCTGAGCAAGACAGAAAAAATATCCCATCTTATTTGAAGAAAAAAATCCTTTTCCTATGGCGCCTATAAGAAAAGCCGGACTCGCGTTATTTGAAAATGCACAGAGACGCTCGGCTTCATCCTTTGTACATATACCCTCGTCATAAAGTTCCGATGCGCATACAGCTCCTGAAGGATAACCTGAAACAGAACCCAAAATAAAAGCGGAGGCACATGCTCCGTTTAACTTAAATATACGCCTGAAAAAAGGGGAGAGTGCTTTGGAAAAAAGCTCAGCTCCGCCCAACGATATGAATATACGGCAAAGAACTGTAAAGGGAAATACCGATGGGATCACCTTTTCTGTACATATTCTTATTCCTGCGGCGATCTTCTCTGAAGCTACGTCCGGAAAAAAAAGAAGTATTCCCATAGCTACAAGACAAAGCCCCACGGGGGCAAAGGAACAGAGTTTTTTCTTTGTATAGAGTATTTGCATATGCCGTACTTCTCCGTGCATAAGATTCTTTAGAGAAACTGTATTTTGTCAGTCCTACTGATATGATATTTTTATGAGCGGAGAAAGATGAATGAAAATAAGAAAAAGAGCAAAATTTATGCAAGGTCTGGATCTGCCTCCCGATATGGCAGGAGGTGTTTCAACGGTTATGTTGAACGGCGGTTGTGAAGTGTATATAAATGCCTGCAAAAAGATACTTTCCTATGAAGATGAGTTTATAAAGCTCAAGCTTTTAGATTCTGTACTGGTCATAAAAGGTGAAAATTTCGTTTTAAGATCTTTCAGCAACGGGAGCGTCAAAATAAAAGGCAAAATATACGGTATTGAAAGATGTGAGTGAGGGGTAAGATGTTTATTACTTTTCTTATAGAGTTTTTCTTCGGATATTATTCCGTAAGAATAAAAGAAGCAAGGGCGGCGGCACAGTTTCTTTTTGAAAATTCAATACCGTATTGGGGTTTAAAAAAGTCCGATGAGTATGGGGTGTTCAACGTACGCAAGAGCGTTTACAGAGCATATTGCGAAAAGTTTGAGAGCAAACATACAGAGATCCTTAAAGAATACGGAATTCCGAAATTGTTACGTGCATACCGCAAACGCATAGGAATACCTCTCGGAGGAGCAGTATTTATCTTTTTGCTTTGGTTTTCCACTAATTTTATATGGGATATGGACATAAAGGGAAACGTTGATATGACGGAGGATGAGGTAAGAGAAATACTTAGCTCGTACGGCTGCGGTATTGGTGCCTATATACCGGATATAGATCTTTACAAGTTGTGCAACAGTTGTATGCTGAGCTCTGATAAAATAGCCTGGATATCCGTGAACATGAAGGGGACGGTGGCACACGTAGAGCTGATAGAAACAAAGTTTGAAGAAAAAAATGAAGAATATACGGGTCCATGCAATCTTGTTGCTTCTTCAGATGGAATAATAAGCTATTTTACGGTATTTGACGGAGACTGTGTGGTAGAGAGCGGAGACGAAGTTAAAAAAGGGGAGCTTTTGGTGAGCGGTGTACGCGGAGACGAAGATGGATTCGGAGGTCTTGTCAGTGCAAAAGGAAGCGTATACGCTATGACTGTGCATACTTTAAGCGTCAGTACGGCTTATGAACATACGGAAAAAGTACCAACGGGGAGGGAGATATCATTCAAGACAGCAAATATTTTCGGGAAAAGCATAAAACTTTATCCAAACAGTAGAAATTTACCCGAAGATTGTGGTACAATATATAATGAAGAAAATGGGTATCTTTCCGAAAAAATAAATTACAGGCTTATTCTGTTCGGTGTAATAGAGCTTCCGATAATAATAAGCGGTGAAAAATATCTTGAATTTGAAGAGAGAACGTTACTTCTGAGCGATGCAGAGGCTCTTGCCGAAGCGAAGGAAAAGCTTGCGGAAGAAAAGAAGCACTGTATAGGCGATGCCGATGTTCTTTCACGTTCCTTGCAGACGGAGATATATGAGGAAAACGGAAAGCAATATATACGATTGACCGCGGAGTACAGATGTTTAGAAAATATAGCGGTACAGTCTCCCATTTTTAAAGACGGAAAATAATATACCGGAGGAATATATGTCAAACAGAGTCATAATGACTGATACAATTGAACAAACGGCAAATATATTCGGAAGTTTTGATATGAATATAGCAGCGGTGGAAAAAGCATACGGAGTGAGTATAAGCAACCGCGACAGTGAGCAGACCCTTGGAAATGTCATAGTAATATCGGGTGAGGATGATGAAGCTGTGGCAAAGGCGGGCAAGGTAGTTGAGTATTTGAAAAAAATGTCCGTACTTAACGATGAGATAGGCGTACAGAATGTTGAGTACGTTATTTCTATGGTAAACGAAGGCAGCGATTCAGAGCTCAAGGAGCTTGATGACGATTGCATATGTATAACTATGCGGGGAAAGCCTATCAAAGCAAAGACCGTCGGTCAGCGCAAATACGTCGATGCTATAAAGAAGAACACTATAGTTTTGGGTGTCGGCCCTGCAGGAACGGGAAAGACTTTTCTTGCCGTTGCAATGGCTGTTACTGCTTTGAGAAATAAGGAGATACAACGTATAATTCTTACAAGACCTGCGGTGGAAGCCGGAGAAAAGCTCGGATTCCTTCCGGGCGATCTGCAGAATAAGATAGATCCTTATCTTCGCCCGCTATACGACGCACTTTATGAGATGCTCGGAGCAGAAAATTATCAAAGGCATCTTGAAAGAGGTACTATAGAAGTGGCACCTCTTGCATATATGAGAGGACGTACTCTTGACGATGCATTCATAATTTTGGATGAGGCACAGAATACCTCTCCCGAACAGATGAAGATGTTTTTGACCAGACTCGGCTTTAATTCCAAGGCAGTGGTAACGGGTGACGTTACACAGATAGACCTTGGATTCAGACAGAAGAGTGGTCTTGTAGAAGCAATTAAGGTATTGAATGATATAAACGGAATAGAGATATTCCATTTCAGTGAAAAGGATGTAGTAAGACACAGACTCGTACAGAAGATCATAGAAGCGTATGGCAGATACGAGCGCGAGAAGGCAGAAGGAAATGAAAATAAAACACAGCGTTTTTATAGAAAATGAGCAAGATATAATAAAAGCCGATGTGAAGCTGAAAAAGCTTATAAAGGACACGGTATCGGCAGCTCTCGAATATGAAGGCTTCGAGGGAAAGGCGGAGGTATCAGTCACTCTTTGCGACAATGAATATATTCACGGACTGAATCTTGAATACAGAGGAATAGACAGGGCGACCGACGTACTGTCATTCCCTTTATTTGACGAGGAGGATCATGGGATCACGGCTCTCGGAGACATAGTTTTATCTCTTGAAAGAGCCAAGGAACAGGCCGAGGAATTCGGGCATTCGTTTGAAAGAGAGCTGGCATTTTTAACAGCGCATTCAATGCTTCACCTTCTTGGATACGATCATGAGACCTCTGAGGAGGATGAAAGAGATATGTTTGCAAGACAAGAAGCGATACTTGAAAAAATGGGTATTACGAGAGATTAAGAAAAGGAACGAAAAATGACAAGAACAGGATTTATTGCAATAGTAGGAAAGCCCAACGTAGGAAAATCTACCTTGCTTAATGCACTTTTGGGTGAGAAGATAGCCATAGTTTCAAAAAAGCCGCAGACTACAAGAACAAGAATAACCGGCATATTGACAGAGGGGGAGGATCAATATGTATTTCTTGATACTCCCGGAACACATGTGCCCAAAACAAAGCTGGGTGAGGCTATGATGAGAGCCGTAAACGAAACAGTATCTCCCGGATCCTGTGATGCGGCACTTCTTGTGGTGGACGCATCTGACAGACCCAAGAGCATAGAGATAGGAATTGCGGAAAAGCTAAAAAAGTCGAAGATACCCGCAATACTGGTTATAAATAAGACCGATACGGTAAATGCCGAAAGAATAGGAGAGGCAATACTTGAATACTCCTCGCTTTGTGATTTTGTCAGCGTTGTACCTATATCGGCTATGAAAAATGACGGGGTCGATATTATTAAGAAGGAGTGCGCTTCTTTTTTGTATGAAAGTCCCTGGTATTTTTCCGAGGACGATATAACCGACCAGCCCGAGAGACAGATTGCAGCCGAGATCATAAGAGAAAAGCTATTAAGAGTACTTGATGACGAGATACCTCACGGTACTGCGGTAGTTATAGAAGACTTCAGAGAGGGAGGAAAGTGCCTTCGCATAAGAGCAGAGATCTTCTGTGAGCGAGAATCCCACAAGAGGATAATAATCGGCAAGAACGGTTCAATGCTTAAAACCATCGGAACCTATGCTCGAGAGGATATGGAAGAATTCTTCGGCATAAAGGTATTCCTCGATCTTTGGGTAAAGGTTAAGGAAAACTGGCGTGATAGCAACTTTAATATCAGTAATTTCGGACTTTCAAATAAGGATCTGTAAAGGAAGACAGCATGCTGCTTAACGTAAACGGACTTATCGTAAGGGAAACGCCTTACGGCGAAAACGATAAGATCTTCACCGTACTTACTCCCGACTACGGTAAGATATCGGTAATAGGAAAGGGAATACGCAGCTACAGAAACAAAAATTCCCGATATGCACGAGTGCTTTTATATGATGAACTCGTTTTATACAAGAAGAATGGGAACTTCTATCATTTAAAGGAAGCATCCCCTATAGAAGCTTTCCCCGAAATAAACGATGATCTTTCTGCATATTCTTTGGCAATGTATCTTTGTGATATTGCAGCTGAGACTTGTGTGGAAGAGGAGGCGGACCATTCGGAGATAATAAGGCTTATTTTGAATAGCCTTTATCTTCTTGCAAAAGGTGAGAAAAAACACGAGCAGATCAAGGCGGTGTTTGAGCTCAGACTAGCCTCTCTGCAGGGATATATGCCCGATCTTACCGCTTGTACGCACTGCGGCAAGTTTGAGGGAGGGACGATGTATCTCGATGTAATGAACGGTGTTATAAAATGCGGTGAGTGTTTTGAAAATGAGGACAGCGGAGAAGCTGTCGGCACGGATAACCGAGGCGTTATAATAACTCCTCTGTCTCCGTCAGTCCTCAGCGCTATGAGATATATAATCTATTCGGATGCAAAGAAGATATTCTCATTTGTGCTTACAGACGATGAGCTCTATTCTTTGTCTGTTGTGTGTGAAAAATATATAATAAATCAGCTTGAAAGAAATTTTGCGAGTCTTGATTTTTACAAAGAAGTGAAAAGGCTTGACAGGATGGGATAAAACTGCTTTTATTTCTTTCGCTGATAGGAAAGGCAAAACGTATGAGTGATCTTACCAAAGCTCTTAAAACTTTGGAATATGATAAAGTATTAACAATGCTTGCAGATTGCGCGGAAACGGAAGGAGCCAAGAAAAAGGCTCTTTCACTTGTTCCCAAGACCGGATATTCTTCAGTGCTTGCTCTCCAAAGGAGGACAAGCGATGCAAAAGCGATGCTGAGGGTAAAGGGTATGCCCTCTTTCGGACGGGTAAAGGACGTAAGCGATGCGGTGGAACGTGCAGAGAAGTCGGCAATTCTTTCTACCCGCGAGCTGCTTGACATTTCAGATCTTCTCCATACCGCAAAGTCTCTTTGCGATTATGCGGAGATAAAAATGAAGAGGGAAGGAGAACCGAGCTCTATTGATGAGGATTTCAAAAGGCTCATCCTTATTCCCGCACTTGAAAGAAAGATCAAAAACACTGTGATCGCCGAGGATATGATAGCAGACGAGGCTAGCCCGGAGCTTTTTGAAATAAGGCGGAAGATAAGACATACAAACAATAAGATAAAGGATCATTTGCAAAAATACGTAAGCGGATCCTCTTTTTCAAAGTATCTTCAGGAAAATATCGTTACCGTGCGTAACGGTAGGTACGTTGTTCCGGTAAAGCAGGAGTACAAAAACGAGGTAAAGGGACTTGTGCACGATACCTCGGGATCGGGGGCTACAATATTTATTGAGCCTATGGCAGTAGTTGAAGCTAACAACGAGCTCAGAGAATTGCAGAGCCGTGAAGAGCATGAGATCGAGCGCATACTTTCTGAGCTTTCAGCTGAATGTGCGGAAAACGGAGAATCAATAAGGCTGAACTACTATAATGTTACGGAGATTGCATTTGTGTTTGCTAAGGCAGAGCTGTCGCAAAGGCTGGATGCTTCGGCTCCCGAATTACTTGAAAGACCTGCAATAGATCTGATAAAGGCTAGACATCCCCTTATAGACAGAAAAAAGGTAGTTCCCGTTAACGTAAGCTTAGGCGGAAATTTTGACACTCTTGTAATAACAGGACCCAATACAGGCGGTAAGACGGTAACTCTTAAAACTCTCGGTCTGTTTGTGCTTATGACTCAGTCCGGACTTCATGTGCCTGCGGAACCGGGCTCAAAAATAGGAATATTTGAGAATGTACTTGCGGATATCGGAGATGAGCAGAGTATTGAGCAGTCGTTGTCAACGTTTTCCGCGCACATGGTAAATATAATCGATATCGTATCTAAAGTAAGGCGGGGAAGTCTTGTGCTTTTCGACGAGTTGGGAGCCGGAACAGATCCTGTAGAGGGAGCGGCGCTTGCTATTGCCATACTTGAAAGAATAAGGGATGCGGGGGCTCTCTGCGCCGCTACGACACACTACGCGGAGCTTAAAGTTTACGCTCTTGAGACAGAGGGCGTAAGAAATGCATCTTGTGAATTCAATGTAGATACTTTGAAGCCTACTTATAAGCTTATTATCGGAACTCCCGGAAAGTCCAATGCGTTTGCAATATCAAAAAAGCTTGGTCTTTCTGAAGATATTGTCGAGCGGGCGGGAAAGCTTGTTAATTCGGATAATAGGCGTTTTGAGTACGTAATTGAAAAGCTTGAGATAGCACGGACCGAAATGGAAGCCGAAAAGGAAAAGGCTGTCAGTTTGCGCAAGGAATTTGAAGAGTACAAGGCGCAGGCAGAGAAAAAAATATCGGAAACTGTTGCGGAAGCAGAAAAAGAAGCTGCATCAGCGAGAGCCAAAGCCGTAAATCTCGTTGAGGGTGCAAGAATAACAAGCGAAAGGGTACTTGAAGAACTTGAAGCGATAAAGAAGAAGAAAGAATCCGAAAGTTTTGCCAAAGATCTTGAAGAGGCAAGACGGGATATAAGGAGAAATCTGAAGAATACCGATACTGAAGTGAATGTGACCGTAAATAAAAAGCCGGAGAACTATAAACTTCCCAGAGCTCTTAAAAAGGGTGATGAAGTACTTCTTTGCGATATAAATAAAAAGGGTATTCTTGAATTGGATCCTGCGAAAGACGGGCGAATAGTAGTGAAAGTCGGTCTTATTACTATGCGCACCAATATTTCCGAAGTAATGCTGTGCGAAGAGGATTATATCTCAGTCACTACGGATAAAAATAAGAGAAAAAAGAGTCCCCAGTCTGTATACAGAGCAACCGTAAGCAGAGAATTCAAACCGGAACTTGACTTGAGAGGTCAAAACGGTGAGGATGCATGGTTTATGACGGACAAGTATTTCGATGAGGCAAAAGTCGTAAATATAAGCACGGTAAGACTCATTCACGGAAAAGGTACCGGAGCTCTGAAAAAAGCAATTTGGGACTTCCTCAAAAAAGACAAGCGAGTAAAGAGCTATAGACTTGGTATGTATGGTGAGGGAGATCTCGGAGTTACTGTAGTGGAATTAAAATAAACGGAGCAAAAAATGTTATCAACACTTGAATTTACACTTAATGCCGTATTTCCGATATTTATGTTTCTCGTTATAGGTATCGGTATCGGAAGACTGAAAATATTCGGAGAGGACTTTTACGCTTCTCTTGAAAAGTTTGTGTTCAACGTAAGTCTTCCCGTAATGCTTTTCCATGACGTTTCAACATCGGACGTCGGAGAAGTATTTGATATAAAGTTCACTCTTTTCTGTGTCGCTTGTATTGCATTTTCCATACTGGCTCCTATGTGCACGGTGCCGGCTATTATTAAGGACAATCAGAAAAGGGGTGCGGTGATACAGGGGCTTTACCGCTCGAATATGGCGATAATAGGTCTTCCTATGCTTAACAGTATGTTCGGAAGTGCAGGTTCTGCCGTTATGGCGACGGTTATGCCGTTCGGAGTATTGATGTATAATATCTCCGCAGTAATAATTTTAAGTATTTATGCTCCTGCGGATAAAAAAATGTCGGGTAAAGAACTCAAAAGCCATATATTTAAAACTATAGTGAAAAATCCGCTTATCCTTTCTATACTTGCGGCGTTTCTTGTTATGATAGTTAAAGTAGAACTTCCGGAATGTGTTAATAAGGGACTTTCGCTTTTGGGTGATACGACGCTTCCTCTTGCTATGATAGCTCTTGGAGCGGGATTTAAATTTTCCAGTATAAAAGGGAAGGCCAAATACTCTCTTACAGTTTCTGCAATAAAAATAATAATTCTTCCGACGCTTATGATAGCACTGACACTTGCTTTGGGATATCGCGGAGTAAATCTCGGTGTCATTATAGCTGTGTTCGGAGGACCGGTCGCGGTGGCAAGTTATATTATGGCAAGTAATATGGGTTCGGATAAAGAAATTGCCGCACAAATACTTATATTTACCACTTTGGGAAGTATGTTTACACTGTTTGTACAGATCTTTTTACTGAAAAGTGTGGGTGTGCTGTAAAAACATTGTGTTTTTTGAAAAATATAGTGGAAAAATTGCAGTTAATATGTTATACTTAAATCGGTATATACTATTATAACGAATAAAGCTTTGACATATCGGAGGACAGAAATGAACGAAAATATTTACGGAGAATTAAGCGTTATCGGTATGCGTGGCTGTGAGGAGTTTACAGCTAAGATCGATAATTATCTTAAGGAGTGGAGAGGAACACCTGATACAAGCTACGTTGTGCCTGTTGAGTGCAAACGTTTTGGATCCGGTGAGGCAAAGTGTGTCCTTGACAGCTCGCTCAGAGGACATGACGTGTATATTTATTCCGACGTATTTAATTACGGCGTTACATTTAAGATGTACGGCAAGGAATTTCCTATGAGCCCGGATGATCATTTCCAGGATCTTAAGAGAGTTATCAGTGCAATGGCAGGTAAGGCAAGAAGAATATCCGTTATTATGCCCTTCCTTTACGAGAGCCGTCAGGACAAGCGTGTTGTGAGAGAATCTCTAGACTGTGCAAATGCACTCCAGGAACTCGCAAACATGGGTGTATCAAACATAGTTACCTTTGACGTACATAACTCGAGTGTACAGAACTCAATACCCCTTGTTGGATTCGATAATGTACATCCTACATATCAGATGATAAAAGCACTTCTTACTCATATCCCCGATGTAAAGCTTGATTCCGATAACATGGTTATCATTTCTCCCGATGAGGGCGGAATGGGACGCTGCATCTACTATTCATCCGTACTTCATCTTGATCTCGGTATGTTCTATAAGCGCCGTGACTACACACGCGTTGTAAACGGAAAAAACCCCATTGTTGCTCATGAATATCTCGGTAAGGACGTAACCGGTAAGGACATTATCATTATTGATGACATCATCTCCTCCGGTGAATCTATGCTTGACGTTGCCACAAAGATGAAAGCCCGCGGAGCAAGAAGAATATTTATATTCGCTTCCTTCGGTGTATTCTGCGAGGGACTTGAAAAGTTCGATCAGGTATATGCAGACGGAGGATTCACAAAAATCTTTACCACAAATCTTATATACAGAAATCCCGAGCTTGATAAGAGAGAGTGGTATTGTCCCGTTGATATGACAAAGTACGTATCTCTTATTATTGATACACTTAATCACGATAACACGATATCTGATATTATCAGACCTGTTGACCGTATACATAAGCTTATCGAAAAGGTAAACAGCGGAGAGATAAAGCTTCAGAACTGATAAAAAAACAAGTCCGTTATAAACGGACTTGTTTTTTGCCGGTAAATAAAATAAGCAGGACATCTGTCCTGCTTATTTTCATATGAAGCTTAAGCTGATATTATTCAGCGTATACGCTTACAGCTTTCTTAGTGCGGGTAACGTGCTCAAACTTTACCTTACCGTCTATCAAAGCGAACAATGTATCATCTGAACCACGGCCTACGTTGTTACCGGGAAGAATGTGTGTACCTCTTTGACGAACGATAATGTTTCCTGCAACTACAGCCTGACCGTCAGCTTTCTTAACGCCGAGACGCTTAGACTCACTGTCACGACCGTTCTTGGTAGAACCAACGCCCTTTTTATGAGCGAAGAACTGTAAACTGATTCTGATCATTTTATCGTACCTCCGTTTGTTACTTTTTTAAATTTTCCGGATCTTCTTCGATCTCGTCTACATCTAGAAAATCGTAATAGTCTTCAAGCATATCGTTAAGCTGTAAATAGTAGGCCTCTATCAGACCTGCCACAGCGAAACGTTTTCTGTCATCCGATTCATACTCGGGAAGTGCGGCAACTGCGATAAGACGAATATCGGTAGTAGCCTCGTCCATTGTGAAATCAACATCAGACGAATAGGAAACTTCGATAGCGTTTATAACGAGCATCGTCATTGCAGATATTGCTGCACAAACGATATCGTCTCCGCTTTCTGCGTATCCCGCATGACCTGTTTCACGGAACCCGTAGTATATACCGTCTTTCTTGAAGAATGTGATCTTAGTCATTGCTTTGATCAGCCTTCGATCTTTTCGATCTGTACCTTAGTGTACGGCTGTCTGTGACCGATCTTCTTCTTCTCGTTCTTCTTTGCTTTGTAACGGAGAATGTAGAGTTTCTTGCCCTTGCCGTTCTTTACGACCTTAGCCGTAACCTTTGCGCTTTCAAGATAGGGAGCACCTGTCTTGAATTCATCAGCGGCAGCTACTGCAAGAACCTTGTCAAATGTAACAGAGTCGCCCTCATTTACATCAAGCTTTTCAACGAAGATAACGTCGCCCTCGTTTACTTTGTACTGCTTTCCGCCTGTTTCGATTACTGCAAACACGAAAAGCACCTCACTTTCATATAAGACTCGCTAAGCAAGGTAGGCATAGCCGTTTGCGACCATTGCATTATGCGGCATACTATTATAACATTACATAATTGTAAATGTCAATGTTTTTTTAAAAAAACTTATGTATTATTTGGAAATATCGCAATTTTGCCATAATGCGGAGGCTTTAAGTGTGTTTTTCATAAGCATACTTATAGTCATGGGCCCTACTCCGCCGGGGACGGGACTTATATACGAGCATTTTTCAAAAACGTTTTTGTAGTCAACGTCTCCGACGAGCTTTCCCTCTGAATTTCTGTTCATGCCCACATCGATGACTACTGCACCTTCTTTTACCATATCTTCGGTGACAAACTCTGCTTTTCCTACTGCGGCAACAAGTATATCAGCTTCTTTGCAGATCTTTTTGAGATCCCGAGTCTTTGAGTGGCAGACTGTTACGGTCGCATCCTTATGAAGCAGGAGCATTGCCATAGGTTTACCTACTATATTGCTTCGTCCGATAACCACACAGTTTTTGCCTTTTGGATCAATTTCGTAATAGGAGAGCATTTCCATAACTCCTGCAGGAGTGCAGGGGAGAAAGTCGTATTTTCCTATCATGATCTTTCCCACGTTTATCGGATGAAATGCATCAACATCTTTACGCGGATCTATGTTATTTATGACAGTATCTGCATTAAGGTGCTTGGGCAAGGGAAGTTGTACGAGTATGCCGTCTATTTTTTCGTCGGCATTGAGTTTTTTTACAAGTGAAAGAAGCTCTTCTTCCGTACAACTTTCCGGAAGTCTGTACATTTCGGAATAAAATCCCACTTCCAGACACGCTTTTTCCTTGTTCTTCACATATACCTGGGATGCCGGGTCTTCTCCCACGAGAATTACAGCAAGTCCGGGCTTCCTCGGCAATTTTTCTGCCGATATTGAAACCTTATCTCGTATAGCCTTGGATACTGCTTTTCCGTCTATTATATTAGTCATAAACATACCCTTTCGGCAAATTATTTTTGGGGAGTATCCTCTTCGATCTCAGAGGGGTCTCCGTCAAGAGAGTCTTGTTCACAGAGCGCTGATTCCTCGTCAGCAGTCACCTCGTCTGCATATTCGCAGCCGTTCTCTTCCTCGGTTGCTCCTTCGGCCGGAGCGGCTTTCTTATGGTATGCGGGACCTATGCCAAGTCCGAGCTTTTTGCCCATAAGTGCAAAGACGATAAGGAGAAGTGCACATACAATAAAGGAAACAAATCCCAAGAACTGGGAGATTCTTATTCCGCCTACCATAAGGGAATCTGATCTGAAGCCTTCTATAAACGCTCTTCCGATACCGTAAAATGCAAAATAGCTTAAGAATATCTGTCCGTCGTATTTTTTTCGGCTGAACATTATATTTATTAGAATAAAGCCAAGAAGATTCCATGCAAACTCATAGAAGAACGTGGGATGTGCATAAAATGCCGAAAAACCTTTCTGTACGTGCATTATGAGAGGGAAAGTGATCGCATTGGGAGTTGCTGTTTCAAAACCGAAGAAACAGTATTTGGTAACGTCTCCGTAAGCTTCTACGTTTACGAAATTGCCCCATCTGCCTATCATTTGACCGAGCATTACTGCAGGGCAGAGTATATCGTATATTTTAAGGACGTTTATTTTCTTGAATTTACATACGCAGAATGAAGCTATGGCACCCCCGATTATTGCACCGTAAATAGCAAGCCCGCCGTTACGGACGTTTACAACGGCTTTCAAAGTTTCAAGAAAACTCGGTTTAATGAATTCGTCAAGGGACGTAAGTACGTAGTATAGTCTTGCACATATTACCGCCGTTACGATGGTGAAGATCGCCATATCCAGTATGTCATCACTTACTATACCGTTTTGTTTTGCTCTGAGCATAACATATGTGCAGGCGGCTATAATGCCGAGTGTGATGATAATTCCGTACCAGTAGATGTCAACGCCTTCTCCTATAGGTAAGGTAAAGGCAACTCTGTTCAGCTTGATATTTTGCAGCAGGTCAAGACCAAGGTTTGGAAAGGAAACGATTTTTTCGCCCATTCAGCAGTCCTCCTTTAAAGGCATTATTTTTGCGAGAGTGTAGTATTCGGGTTTGAACATAGATCTCAAAAGAAATTCGAGATAGGCAACCTCGGTCTTTGCTACCGCATCCGCATATGAGAAGGGATCTTCGCCTGCGAATACGGAATTTAAAAGAATATTGCCTATGCCTTCCGTATTATCGAAAGCTTTGACAGCCGTAGAATAGGCTACTCTCTTGCATCTTTCGAAATCTTCTTTATTTATACCCTCTTTTTGTGAATTCCGTATGAATTTTTGGAAAAGCATATAAACTTTTTCGGGATCGTCAGCTTCTCCCCCTATGGAAATAAGAGAAAAGCTTTTGTTGTGCTCATACCAGTATTCAAGGTCGCCGCTTATCAGTCCGTTTTCGTAAAGCTCTGAAAAGAACGGAGAGCTTTTGGAGAAAAGTATCTCACAGAGTATTTCAAGAGCCGCCGACTTCTTTGTGCGTTCCTCGGGATCATCGCTTATATCGATATCTTTTACTCCGATGGAAAACAAGGGCTTCGATACTTCCATTTTTGCGGAAAATTCGGATCTGTAGGCTGCGGGACCTTCTTTTATTTCAGGCCTCTTTATATTGAACTTATCGGATCTTTTTAATACTTTGTCACATATGTCGCGCACTTTTTCCGGATCGAAATTTCCGCAAAGAAACAGCCCCATGTTGTTGAGATTATAGAAACTGCGGTGGCATTTGTACAAAAGATCTGCGTCGATCTCCATTATGGAATCTACGCTTCCTGCTATCTCTTCTCTTACGGGATGTTTTTCATAAAGAGCACGTAACATGCCGCAGTACAACCTTGAGCCGGGACTATCCTCGTACATACGTATTTCCTGAGCAATTATGCCTTGTTCCTTTTTTACCGATGATTCGGTGAAATAGGGCTCTGTGACGAAGTCCAGCAGTATTTCAAGAGCTTCGTGCTCATTTTCAGTGCAGGAAAAGATGTACCCTGTTTTATCGTAAGAGGTAAATGCATTTGCATACGCACCTATTGCGGCAAGCTTTGAGGAAGCATCCATGCCGTCTTTACAATCGAATAATTTATGTTCGAGAAAATGTGCTATACCCTCGGGCACCTTTTGAACATCCTCGTCTTCAAGAGCGAACGCATTGTCAAGAGAACCGTATGAAGTGGCAAAGACGGCATATGAGGTGCTGAAATTTTTAGGGCAGAGATATACGGGAAGTCCGCTCTTATGCACAAAATGAAAATATTTTTCTTTTAGCAGACTGCTTTGGAATATTTTGATCTCTTCCTTATTCATCGTCTTCATCTCCTCCTTCCGCAGTGCCTTTTAGGAAGAATACGGTATCAAGACTTACCCCTTTGGCGCATTCGACAACGTCATCGGCGCTTACGCTCATAATATTATCTATCTCTTCATCTATATTGTCGGAAAGTCCTGCTCTGTAGCGGGATATACACCAGGCTTCAAGAGCGCCCTGACTGTCGCTTATTGCTCTGTGGTCGCTGACGAGAGACTTTTTTGCATTGGAGAGTTCATTTTCGCTTATATCTCCTGCTTGCGTAAGTTCAAGCTGATGCAGTATCTCTTTTTCTGCAATTTCCTTATTTGCGGGATCAATGCCTCCGGATACTATCATAAGTCCTTTCATGGAAAGCGCGGAAGCTCCGCAGTAATAGCATAGACTCATTTTTTCTCTTACGTTCATAAAAAGTTTACTCGTAGATGTTCCGCCAAAGAGCTCCGTAAATACTGCAAATTTATAATGATCTCCGTCGGAGAGAACCTTTCCGCTTCTGAATCCCATAAGGAGCTTTCCTTGAGCTACCGGAAGTTCTTCACATATCTGTTTGGGTTCATCGCATTTGCGGATCACTTCTGTTTTCGGCATGGGGATAAGATATCTTTCTGTTTTTGCGAAAGCCTTTTTCAAAATTTCGGAAAGCGCGTCCGTATCTGCATTTCCTATAAAATATATTTCTACATGGGAGGTCTTTAAAAATTCTTTATAAGCATCATATAATGCTTCGGGGGTAATAGTCCATACCGTTTCCTCCTCACCGTAAACGGAAATGGAGTAAAGCTCGTTCTTGCACATTTCCTCAATACATCTATGCTTTGCATATGCGGATTTGGAGTTTATAAGGGAACGTATATGGTCTGCAAGATTTTTCTTTTCGCTTTCAACGTATTCCTTACAAAAGCATCCGTCGACAAGGTAAGGCTCGAATATTATTTCCGTAAGGAGAGAGCTGACCTCTTTTAAAATATCGGTTCCGTCGGTAACGTAATCTTTTGAAAGCATATTTGAAGAAAAGCTTATATACTGACAGTCTCCGCGCTTTACGATACGTGTGGAGATGCTCGAAGCGTAGAGATAATCAAGACGCTTCGAGATCTCACTCATATTGGTATAATTTTTTGTTCCTCTGTAAAGTACTTTCGATATCAGCGAATAAAAAGCATTTTTTTCTCTGTTCAGCGAGTTTACAAAGTTCAGCGACAGATAATCCGTTTTGAATTTATCGGTCTTTACGGTATGAAGTATAACACCGTCTGCGATAGTATAGATTTTGGTTTCCATTGAATTTCCTTTTGCATCCCTCAGGACTTCTTTTTTACGGTTATATACTTCCATAATACTACTATTTCTCCTTTTTTTCAACACCTATTTCGGCAAAATGGCTTCTGCCATCAAAGGGAAAGAAATTTTCGGAAGGCTTTTGGTCAAGGTACATTTTTTTATTACTTGCCTTTGACAAGCGGACGGCATAGATGCTCTTATCCTTGCTTATTTCAAAGCTGATCCCCTTTTCAAATTTTTTAGGGATAGAAGGATCCATAACAAACCCTCCCTTTTTCATTTGTAATCCCAGTATTCCGTTTATAAAGACTCTGTAAAACCAGCCTGCACTACCTGTGTAGTGGTTCCAACCGCACCGTCCTCTTTGATCATCACTGTTGAGTATATCCCCTGCGATCGAATAAGGATCGCCCAGATATTTTCCTTTAAGCTCATTGAGTGAATATCGGTAAAGAGGATCTATAGTCTCGAGCACGGTATATGCATCATCTCCGTTTCCCCGTAAAGCGAGGGCATATGCAAAGAAAAGTGCTCCGTGACAGTATTCTCCGCCGTTTTCTCTTATACCTGCAGGATAATTCCCGATATATCCGGGGCATCTGGAAAGTCCGTCAAAAGGCGGGTCCAACAGAAGCATAAGCTTGTGATCTTCTTTATAGAGTTTTAAAAAAGCTTCCTTTATAGCTTTTTTTACCCTGTCTTCTTTAAGTGAAGCTATAGATGCAAAGGCTTGTGATATAAGATCTATTTTGCATTCGGAAGATTCTTCTGTCCCGAATGCTTTTCCGTCTCCGAAGAAACCGCGTATATAATATTTACCGCTATAGGCATGTCTTTCAAGAGCAAGCTTTAATTTTTCGCTTTCCCTCAAATATTTTTCACTTTTTTCTTTTTCGTTAATTGTATCGCAAAGTTTTGAAAAGCTTTTTAATGTCATGGATAAAAACATCCCGAGCCAAACGCTTTCTCCTCCTTCTCCGACTTCGTTCATTCCGTCGTTCCAATCACCGCCTCCGAAGAGCGGCAGACCGTGCTCTCCGATCCTTTTTACGGGGATCTCAAGTCCTCTTACGCAATGCATAAATATGCTTTCTTTTTTATTGCCTTTCACCGCTCTCTCATATCTGTCTTTTTCTTTTTTGTCAAGAGGACGGCTTTCAAGATAGTTTATCTCTTTAAGGCATAGAGACGTATCCCCCGTGGATTCCACGTATTCGCAAAGAGCGTATGCAAGCCACACTGTATCATCGGAGATCCTTGTGCGGACTCCCCACGATATTCCCCTGTCATTGTGCCACCAGTGCATTACATCACCTTCGGTATATTGGTGCGCGGCGCATCTTATTATCTGGTATTTTGCAAAGCTTGGATCTATGGGAATAAGGCAGACAGAATCCTGAAGTTGGTCTCTGAAGCCATATGCCCCTCCCGGCTGGAAAAATCCGCATCTTGCTCTTATTCTGTCACAGACAGCCTGATAGGGAACATATCTGTTTATCAGAAGATCTGTTTTTACATCTCCGCTTTTTATTTTTATTGCGGATAAAAGTTTGGAATAGTAATCGGCGTATTCGCAGAAGCCCTTTTCCATATCCGACGTGGATCGGTATTTATTTCTTATATATTTGTAGTCGGCGGAGTCAACTGATCTGCATACTCCAAGAACAAAACCGCATTTCACATTTCCGTCGGCACATACGGTGTGTGCAGTACCACCTATATTGTATTTGAACGCTTTCATCCGTATATTTTCGTTTAAAACGTTAGATGCAAATTCCTCTGTATTGCGTTTCTCAAGGCGTATCAGCCTTTGAGAAGGCGCTTCCGGAGAAAGAGCATATACCGTTTCATATTTTAAGGATATATCTGCAGACGAAATACCGCAGTTTTTTAACTCAAGACTTATAAGCTTGGCATATAAAAATGGGTCGCATCCCACAAAGACTTTGTATCTAATGTTGTTTATTCTTCCGTTGTATATTGCACAGCCTTTAGTGAAATATACTTTTTCGGAACAGGCGCAAAGATCGTATATTTTTCCTTCTGAATGAAGGAGGATACGCTCTCCCGAAACTTCGTGATAAGGATCATTTCTCCATTGGCTTATACGTTTTTCTCTTGAATTTTCAAAGTAGCTGAATCCCAAAGAATTCTGAGTCAGCATCGTACCGAACTGCGGACCGCAGTAGATATGAGACCACGGATACGTTCTGTTTTTCTTTTCGCAGACAAATCCGTTTGCGGTAAAATAGCCGCCTTCGGTTTTAAAAATTGCATTGTCTTCAGCCTTTTCCCCATCATCCGCTTCAGTTTTTGCATACACTTCTGCATGTATTCTTGCCGAAGGCGATCTCATTTTTTCCAGGACAAGTTTATCGATGTCCGTATCTGTTCCTATTTTAAAATATAAACGTGAAACAAACTCAAATAGCTTTGATTCGGAGTTAACTATAAAAAGCCCGCCGTCGCTCTCCGAACGTGTGTGTCCCATTATATTGTGGCAAAGCTTGTTGATGAAGGACGAGACCGCATTTGTATAGCTGTCGGGTTCTTTAACGATAAATACCAGATCAAAGATCTCTCCCTTTATTTTAAGATATTTATATGCTTTGATAAAACTCTCGCATATACGGATCTCTCGGTCTGAAAGCTCGGATCCCGTTCCGATGGATACGGATATTATGGGAAGATCTCCGGATATCCCGTGTATATAAAGCGGATTTTTTCCGTACACCTTGTCTGCTTCCTTAGGTTCTCCGATATCATGATATAGTGCGGTCAGTACGGTGTTGGATAACTTTAAAGAGTCCTTATCAAGCAAAGAGGCAAACATTTGATATTTGACGGTTCTGTACAGAGCCTTTCTGAAGGCTTCGCAAGGAGATTGATTTTTCAATGATCTGGCCTTTTTGATATTCTCGGTTACCTCTTCCTTGCTTTTTCCGCAGGAGATAAGAAATTCCGTTCTGTATTTTCCGCTTGATGAATCTGAGGCTCTTTTAATGGCGCATATGGGGTCTATACACGGACCTGTTTCGTTGTCAAAGGTTGCTTTTAACAGCGCGGAAAGATCGTCTTCTGTGTACATAAGGGGAAGATATCCGCCTTTTCTGCTGATGAATTCGATCTCAAGATTTTTATTGACAAAGCCGGCTCCGCAGTAAACGGGATCCTTTCCTCTTCTTTTGAATATCAGCAGTTTTTCTTCTTTGTCGAAGTAAGCTTCAACGAAAAGCCGTTGGTATGCGGGATGAGAAAGGTAGTCCTTGTGGGTGCATAGCTTAGGCTCAAAGCAAAGCATAGGGCAGATACTGCAGAACTCTCCCGATACCGCGAAGCTTATGGCAATACAGTTGTTGTCTGGATCTATCGCAAATACCGACTCAGAACGTATATTGTTATTTATAAGCTTATATCTGACGGACATATTGTCACACTTCATCAAATAGTTACTTCCCGTAGCACCGTACACCTTACCGTCTGCCTCAAAATATATTTTTAATCCTCCAAAAGAAAAAATATCCTCAAAATCTCTGTGGCAAATATCGTATTTCCCCATTTTTATCAGGATATCTCCCTTGGAAGAGCATACAAGTGAAAGGTCTCCGTTGGATAAAAGTGCCGTGCCCGGTGCTTTGAATACCGCACCCTCATTTATTGATGCATGTTCCTTTGTTATTTCTTCTTTAACAAGGAGGCTTTCTTTTAAGAGCAGTTCTGTCGTAACTTTAGGCATTGCCAAAGGAAGATGTCTTTTAAATACGGGAGCATCTGCGGGGATCTTTTCTGTAAGGAGCTCCTTTGCCGAAGCCATATGTCTGTTTGACATAAATCTTTTTGTGAATATTCCGTCAAAGCAGGCGTTTGCACAGGCAATTATACTCATTCCGACATGATGAGCCATAAATGATCGGATGATGGCGTACTCATCCTTTACTCTTGACGGGCTGAAGTCAACAGCTTCATAAAATCCGTATTTACCGTACATTCCCATATCCTTCAACTTCGTTAAGTTTTCGGGTGCGATATTTTTTGATACCGCAAAAAACAAAAAGGATGAGTAGGGAGAATACACTTTCTCTTTCGAAAGTCCGTTTGAAAGTCCCAAAGACTGTACTCCGTGTGCTTTATACTGATAGTTTAACTCTTTATCAAAGGCATAATAACCGCTTTCGGATTTTCCGAATATACCACGTTTTTTATTTTTATATTGCTCATAGAAAGCAAAACGCAGGGCTTCGTAATGAAGGGAATTTTTGTATACCGGCAAAAGAAGGGTCGGCATAAAATATTCAAACGCTGTTCCGCTCCAGCTTGCAAGTCCAAGAAAACCGTCGTCGGATATAAGAGTTCTCTGTAACTTTGCCCAATGCCTGGCAGGCACCTGTCCCATAGCAATTGCATAATAGCTTCCGATCCTTGATTCACTCATAAGAATATCATAGCAATTTTCGCTTAAACGTCCGTCGGTAACGTCACAACTTATACAAAAAAGATCTCTTTTGGTGTTATACAATGCTTTGAAATCGGTATCGGCGAGTATATTCCCTATAGTGTTTATCAGCTCCGAGATGCCGTTTTCTTCACCAAGGTATCCGTACAGACCTTCTTTAAGAGCTACAAGGCAGGCGCAAAGATTTCCGCTGTCTACCGTAGATACGTAGGGCCTGCCTATGGGCTCAAGCGTAACCGTATCATACCAGTTGTACAGATGCCCGTGATATTTTGGGAGGAGACTTACGCTTTTCAATATTCCCGATATTCGGATACAGAGCTCATGACTGTCAATAAAAGAGAAGTCTCTTGCGGCAAGTGTTGAAAGAAGACACAGACCGATATTTGTGGGAGAGGTTCTGTGAGCGATCGCTGTGACGGGTCCGAACTGTACGTTATCGGGAGGCAGAAAATTATCTTCTTCTCCTGCATGGTTTTTGTAAAATTTCCACATATCAAAGGCATATTTTGTAAGCATCGCCCGTTTCGATTTTGAAAATGCGGGTGAATGAGGTTTCTTTTTTGATATTAAAAGACTCCAGAATGGGAAGATAAGCCACATAAGTCCCAAAAGCTTTACGCTGATATATGGGTAGAACAATATAATAAGAGCGCCCCCTATAATGCTGTCTGCAAAAGCTATAGTATACCTTCCAATACCTGTTCCCAGCTTATCTGCCTCCGATGCGGTAGTCCATTCCAGCAGATTTCTTCTTGTAAAAGCCATTCTGATGAATGCTCTTAAACTTGAGTCTACAGAGACTTTGGCGGTATGGAAAAGAGAGCAAACGTTAAACAAAGCCATAGTAAAATTACGTTTTACCGAAGGAACAATACGGCTGAAAAACTTTCTGTCGGCATATCGTATGGAAAATACTACGGATGTGAGTGCAGGGAATATAAGATGAAGCAGCGAAAATGCAATAGCAAGACTTAAAATTCTTTCGCTTCTTATTCCCGCAACAAGTATCGCTGCAACTGTTGCCGGAGGGGTCAGGATACGTCTTAAATTATCAGCGAGCTTGTATTTTGATAAAGCGGTTATAGGATTGTCATAAAGCTTGTTTTCGGAATTTTTTACTTTTGGTCCGGCATAAGCAAGGGCTTGAATATCTCCTCTGTTCCATCTGTGCAGTCTTTTGAAATAAGGAAGGACTCCTGAAGGGCAAGTATCGGAAAGACTTATATCCGACAGATAAGCTGTTCTGAGTCTTGTACCCTCAAGCAGATCATGACTCAAAACACTTTCTTCGGAGAAGGCTTTATCCAGAAGTTTATAATAGCAATTTACGTCAAAAATACCTTTCCCGCAGAAATTTCCTTCACCGAATATATTTTGGTATACATCAAAAGAAGCGGACGAATATACGTCTGTACCTCCTCCTCCGCAAAGCATCATAGAAAAATCCGAAGCGGTTTCTGACAGAAGAGAGGTACTTATATTGGGCTGCATTATTCCGTAGCCCGATACGACTCTTCCTCCTTTTATAACAGGCTTGTTCAGCGGGTGGAGCATAGACCCTACCAATGCCTTTACCTTCCCGAGACCCAATTCCGTATCGGAGTCGAGGGTTATTATATATTTAGTTTCTTTTAAGAAGCAATCGTCACAGAGACAAAGAGAGAATGAGGTATCCTTTGACTTGATCTTTCTTACAAGCTCTAGCAGCGCCCCTCTTTTTCTTTCCCAGCCGATATACTTTTTTTCTCCGGTAGAATAGCTCCGTCTGCGTATAAAAAGAAAAAAGTTATTTCCGTATTTTCTGTTGAGATCATCCGCATGCTCCTTCGCTGCAGATATTATCTCTTCATCTTTCGGGCTTATATTTTCGGCAGAGTCCGGAAGATCTCCAAGCACTCCGAAGCGTACGTTTTTATCCTTATTTGCAAGATAGTAAAGTTCGAGCTTTTCAAAAAGTCCGTTTAACTCTTCGGAATCACACAAGAGGCTCGTTATTACAGCAAGAGTTTTGGCTGAATCGGGAATGCTTTCCACCTCGTATTTCGGAACGGTGAGCTCTTTATATGAAAGTTTTGAAAATATCAGATTACTTATTTGCAATGCAAGTTCATAGCTTGGTAAGATCAGGAGTAATGGGAGGAGCAGGTCGCCTTTTGCCATAAGAAGCTCGGCACTCATAAGGAGCAAAGTTAAAAGGATAACGGAAGAAAAATATATTTTTTTAAATATTTCCGGAATTTTTCCGAATGCGGTTCCGAGTCCTATTTCGGCATAGGCTTCTCTGTCGGATATTTTCTTTCTTTCCGCATATTCCTCAATGGCGTTACGGTAAGCGCTTTTGGTTGCTTCGTTACTGTTTTTGTATATTTCATTTTCGGATAAAAGCTTTTCGGTATACGATACGTCTTCAAAAAAGCTTTTAAGGTCGCTTTTTGACAGTACGGAAAGCGTATAAGCACAGTTGGATATCTGTGTATCGGAAAGCTTCGGTATCTCTCTCAAAATAATAAGAGCTATACTGCAATTGATGCAGTATAGCTCACGGTTGTCAAAAGGTCTTTCTGTCTGCGCATCAAGGACAGCGTTTTTTATTACACCGAGGTCAAGCTTATATTCGTGCTTCTCAAGCAGTTTTTTCATAAGCTCGTAGATTACGGGGGAGACCTCATCGCTTTTACGATTGGCATAAAGTGCGTTTGCGGTATTTTCAAAGATATAGAAATCATCGTTTTCGCACAGCAATTTTTCCATAAGCTTTATTCTCGGGCGATCCTTGATAGTTGAAAAATTGTATTTTTTATTAGTCATTGGAAATACTCCGAAATAAAAGATTTTTATTATTATTTCTCGGTTTTTCCAAAATTATTAGTCTGAAAAGGAGTAGATGAATTTTTCTTTTGCTCTTACGCTTTCTGCGATGTCAGCATACATATCGTAATTTGTGAAATATTCCTTGGCTTTGATATCGGCAAATATAAGCCTTTTTGTATTTTCAAGACTGTATGCAAAATCGTAACGTCTGTATCTTGGTTTGACTGATACACATACGAGCACCGCATCGGCATTTTCGGCGTATGGGACAAGTTCTTCCGTTCTTCCTTCAAACGGAACCGTAGCTCCGTCTACCAAAAGCTTTTTATTATCGCATTTGACAAGATATGCATATATCTCTGAATTTAAGTTTTTCGTAGGCGGTATTTCTATGAACAGATCGTTGTTTTTGAAAAGGCAGACTTCTTTTCTGTCAAAATAGTCTAATGGAATTCCGTTTTCCCGGCATATCTTTTCGAGTTCATATGCTATTACGATATCTTCTTCTTTTTGCGGAGAAGGTGCCTTTATACTGTGTATCTTTACCGTGTTTGCAAAATAGGGGAGGATTTCGGTAAGATCTTTCCCGTAGCCGGATACTATGTAGCTTTCAATTTCGAGCAGCTTGTATTTGCTTTTTACATAGCCTATACCTTCTTTTATTTCCGAGTAATTTCCTTTTGTTCCGTCGATAAAGCTTACCTTCCTTCCGCTTTTGACTATAGCAAGATCGTTGCTTCCGTTGTAGCTGTAAATAAAAATTTCGTCATCAGTATTTGAATTATAATATGCGGATAAAGCGAAAAATGCGGATATACATAAAATTACGGGTATAGTGTAAATAGACTTTCTTTTAGGTGAAAAAATAAAAACGGCAAAGATGCAAAGAAGACAGAATAATAAAAGATGTTTTGTGAAGGGATAATCCAGGGAAAGAGACATTCCATTTATTTTTGCCAAAGCGGAGCTAAGACCGAACGTAATACCGCACAAAAGCTCTGCGCTAAAAGCAATTACACTTGATATCACGGGTACGGGTGACAACAACAATAGAAACGGTGATAAGACCAAAAGAAGAGAAACAACGGGACTGAGAAGCAGGTTGGATATGGGAGATATCAGGGAAATGCTTCCGAATGACATCCAAATAAAAGGAAGACTGAAGAGTACCGCCATACAGGTAGTAATAAGTGATGATGATATGTAGCTTATCAGCTTGTGTTTCTTTATAAAAGGGATCTTCTGAAATTTTTTTATAACCGATAGGGATAAAAGAACTCCCAAGGTGGCAAAAACGGACAGTATGAGTCCTATGTCAAAGAAAGATGCGGGATCGGAAATTATTATCAAGGTATATGACAGGAGAAGAGACGTAAAACTGTCGTTTTCACCGTTTAATAATCCGCAAATACAGAATATTATAAACATTGAACCGGCGCGTGAAACTGATGGAGACATGCCGCACAAGAGCATGAATACGATAGAAAAAGCTATAAGCAAAATAGCTCTTGTACGCTTTGGTACCGATATCAGGGTCAAAAATAAGGTAAGCATACCGAAAAGAACGGAGAAATGCATACCGCTTACAGCCAACATATGCGAGAGCCCCAGATATGTAAAGTCATTTTTTACGGATGCCGCAAGATGGGTTTTGTCTCCGATGAGAAGGGCACTCATAAATCCGGCACTTTTCTCGGAAAGATGTGTTTTGAAGCTGTTTGATGCTTTTGAAGAAAGGCTCTTGAAAAATAGTTCTGCGCTGTTTGGCTCACACTCACCGAGAATGCGGAATTTTGAATCCTTTAAACCATGCGCTTCCGAGCGCAAGAGGTATCCGTCAGCTCTTTTATATATTTCTGTACCGAAGATACGGGAGTTGTCATATTCGTAAAAATACAAATTGAGACGTATTATATTTCCGATCTTTGCACCTGTACAGAAATCCGTTTTGAGGTCCGAAAGCATTTCGACAGGTTTTCCATCTATCTTCTTTATTTCTATCTGTGCTTCGCATGATGAAAAATTATCAAAGCTGCGGTCTGTTACCGAGATGACTTCCGCTTCTACTGTGTGCACGGACCCGCAGAGTTCTTTTGATGCATAAAGCTTATTATCTGCATAAAGATAGGAGCAGAGGAGGGCAAGGGAGACCGCAAGGAATATTAGCAGATAAAGTACACTGTCAAACTTCTCTTTTGATCCTTTGATGATGTTTTTTAGGAGAACGAAAACAAGGAAAAAGAGGATCAAGAGCGTAAATACGAGAAACTTTATTTCCGGGCCGAAAAAAAATCCCAAAGAAAACATTAGACAGAAACAAAGGCAGGCCGTTGCTAAAGGTCTATTTTTGAGTATTTTCACCTTAAGTCCTCCTTCCTGCTTAAGAATACTATTATAAAAAGTATATAGCAAGTGTGACTGTTTGTCAAATATATCCATTTTTGAAAAAGAGGTCTAAAAAATATTAATTTGAAAGAAAAAGTATTTATTTTAATGACTGTATGTGATATAATAAAATGGAATACACTCAGAAATAAACAACAGAAAAAGCAACAAGCTTTTTGCGATCTTTTCTGCGTGAAAAACTATGAAAGGTGCAGTGGAAAAATGAAGAAAACACTATCGGCAAAATTGCTGTTGTTGTTTCTTACAACATGTATGCTGAATTTACATATCTCCTCCCTTGCCTTTGCATATGACACGGAAGAAACGACTTATAATGAATGCGAAGTCATAATAGAATTTGATGAGGATGCAGATACCGAATCGGTAAAAAAACATATATTTGAAGTACTTAACGGAAAATTTGAGATAGTTGCCGAGTATGATACTCTCATAAAAGGAATTGCGGCAAAGATCCCGACATATAAGCTTTTGGCCGTAGAATGCATAAACGGAGTAAAATGTGTTTCAGATTCTTTGGAATATGAAGCTCTTGACACAAGTTCGGAAAATAATATAAAAAAGCAGCTGAACGATCTGTCCCCGGATCTTGAATATGAGGGCGCAGGTATGCTTGCGGCAGTACTTGATTCCGGATTTTTAACAGATGATCCGTACTTTACTTTAAGTGAAGGAACGGAACTTGCAAAAAGCAAAGAGGATATCGAGGTCATTAAAGCTTATTACAAAATTTCCGGCGTCTACGTTTCCGATAAGATACCATATGCTTATGATTACGGTGAGAATGACACGGACGTAAGTTCTGCTTCTTTGCACGGACAACACGTGGCGGGAATAATCGGCGGCAATCCGAAAAATGCAAAAGATGAAAGCAAGTTCAGCGGTGTTGCGCCTGAGGTCCAGCTTGCGTTGATGAAGATCTTCTCGGACGAAACGGGCACTACAAAGACCTCGGCAATACTTTCCGCCCTTGAAGATGCGATCCTTTTGGGCGCAGATGTAATAAATCTCAGTTTCGGTTCTCCTTGCGGTAACGAAGAGGGAAGGCCTATGCCTGCCTCTTTGAAAACAGCTATTGATAGAGCAGAAGAGCTTGGAGCTTTTATAGTGTGTGCTACCGGTAACGTGGGGAGCATAGGAAACGGAAGTGTATATGATAACGGATACGGAATAACATATCCTCTCGCAAACAACATTGATACAGGTACTGTGGCAACACCTGCTTCCATAAATTCCGCATTCTCCGTAGGAAGTCTTGATGAGACTTATAAAAAAAGGATCTACTTCTATATGGGCGGAGAAGATGGTATGAGGATCGGTTATACCGACACGAATATGTACTACGCTATAGGCAACAAAAGAAGCTTCGCCGCTCTTTTGGGCAACGAGCTTACGGCAGTATATGTCGGCGGAGACGGTACGTATGAGGATTATAAGCATCTTAATGACCTTAACGGCAGACTGGTTATCGTAAGATACAGAGGCGAGATGTCCATTGAGAATAAAATGATCTTTGCCAAGGAAGCAGGTGCGGGAGGCGTTATCTTTTACGCTGACAAGAATGAAGACGCAAGAAGCCTTCAGCTGAACCTTGCCAACGCGGTAATTCCCGCCATACTTGTTTCATATAACGATTCTGTGGCTTTAAGAGACAACATAGGTACGGAGCTTCTTTTCTCCGATGAGTATTATCATTACGAGCTTGTTGAGGGTTCGCGTAAGCCGGCAGATTATTCTTCCGGCGGAATAAGCGGAGATATGAGTCTCAATCCAGATATTACGGCATCCGGTACGAATATACTTTCTCTCGGTGCCGAAGAGCTTATGAACAGAAGCGGAAGCTCTATGGCAGCAGCATACGTTTCGGGAGCTGCAATTCTTGTAAAAGAGTCACTCATAAAAAACAAGGCTGACAGTGATGTCTCAAATCTGAAGAAAATAATGATGAACAGTGCATTTCTTCTTAAGGATGAAGTCAGCGGATATGAGTATTCTCCTAGAAAGCAGGGCGCGGGAATGGTTGATATACTTTCCGCCGTCAATTCAGATCTATTTATCAGCTCTGTTTACGGGAATGGAAAGATAGAGATCAAAAATCCGCTTTCTTATATATTCAGCTTTGATATAAAAATAGAGAATACGTCAAATGAGGTTAAGGATTGCTACTTGGCTCTTTCCGTTATGACGGACGAGCTTTTTGTTGCGGAGATACCGCAAAAAGACGGAAGCACAAAGTCCGTTTACTTCAATACGGAAAGAAATGTACCCTTGGAAAATTCAAAGGTCAAGATAAACGAAGAGGAAGCAAATGCAAACAAATATGCTCCCGACGGAGAGAGAGTAAAGGTAAGTATACAGCCAAATTCATCTCAGACCGTAAAAATAACCGTATATATGGATGCCAAGACCGTAAGTGAAAAAAGTAAGATATTTACCTCGGGATTTTTTGTTGAGGGATATATAGAGGCTTACGATGCAAACGGGGATGTACTTGCATCTGTACCATACGTCGGATTCAGAGGAAACCGAAACAATATGAGCGTTTTTGATCCTATGATCTACGACGGAGAAAGTTTCTTCGGAAAAAGCTATTTTTATTCATACGTTTATAACAGTATCGTAAAGCTGGGAAGTAATTCCGAAGTGACTGATCCTTATTATTCACGGGATTATATCTCATTCTCGCCAAACGGAGACGGAATAATGGATGCGCTCTACGTTTCAATAGGACTTCTCAGAAATGTGGAGAGCGTAAAAACGGAGATCATCGACAGCAAGGGCAACGTTATATATAAGTATAATAACGCAGGATATACCGTAAAGACACATCTTGATGCTAAAGTGCTTAACAATCTTTCTTTTATGGTGTGGGATGGTCTTAAAAATGACGGTACACCCTATCCCGACGGAAAATATACTCTCGTTATTACGGCGAAGAGCGACCGAAAAAACGTTGAACCGGAGAGACTGGAGTGTGTCTTTACGCTTGATACTGCGGCACCGGAAATGGTTGGAGCAAGACTTGAGACGGATATGAAGGGGAAAGTATATCTGGTAATGGAGTTTAAGGATGAGCATCATCTCCAATCATTGGGCTATTTTAGCTTTATTGACGGGACAGGTCAAAGATACGAAGATTCTATACATGTGTCGGGAGACATAGTGCATGGAGAGACAACGGAATTTGCCGTGGATGTTACCTTTATAAATTCCGATGCAATATATCTAACGGCAAGCGATTTCGCCTTCAACAGAACGACCTATAAATACGATATGCAATATATATATGACAATCTATCATGAGGAAAGGGTTCTTCGGAACGGAGGAAAAAATGGAAAGAGTCAGCAAGCATAACTACTATCTCGATATAGCGCAGACTGTTGCAGAAAGAGGTACCTGCCTTCGCAGGAGCTTCGGAGCAATAATAGTAAAAAATGATGTTATAGTATCTACAGGATATAACGGTGCTCCCAGAGGAAGAAAAAATTGTTGCGACCTGGGATATTGTATGAGAGAGGCAATGAATATACCGAGAGGAGAAAGATATGAACTTTGCCGATCGGTTCATGCGGAAGCAAATGCAATAATTGCCGCGTCCCGTGAGCAGATGCTTGATTCCACTATATACCTTGTTTGTACAGATCCCGTGACTCATCAGGTACAGGGCGGTGTAAACAGCTGCTCTATGTGTAAGAGACAGATAATAAATGCGGGTATAAAAAACGTGGTGATCAGGGAGACAAAGGACGAATACAAGATAGTAGACGTTCAGGAATGGATAGACAACGACGAAAGCCTGTCCGGTACTCTCGGATATTGATATGACGGTCGAAAAATTGGGACTTTCGGATATTGCAGACGTGTATACCATAGAGAAGGAATGCTTTTCGCATCCTTGGTCGAAGAAGTCTTTAAACGAAATGATAAACGACCCTCTTTCCTGCTTTTTCGGAATAAGGGAAGGGGAGAGGATAGTGGCATATCTTGGCTTCGGCAGAGTTCTTGACGAAGTGAATATCTACAATATTGCGGTTCTTGGAGAATACAGAAGACGAGGCATGGCAAATGCCTTACTGTCCTATGCAGACGGATATTGCATGGAAAACGGTATCTCAAAGCTGATGCTCGAGGTAAGAGAGTCGAATATTCCCGCACAGAGTCTGTACCGGAAGATGGGTTGCGTTTTTGAGGGAAGACGGAAGGGCTATTATAAGGATCCCAAAGAGGATGCTTTACTTATGACCAAATATTACTCTTGTAAGGAAGAATAAAATGCTTATTTTAGGAATAGAAAGTTCATGCGATGAGACCTCCGTATCGGTGGTGGAAGCAGGAGAAAAGGTCTGCGTACGTTCGAACATTATAGTATCGCAGATAGACATACATAAGCTTTACGGCGGGGTCGTGCCTGAAATTGCAAGCCGTGCACATACGGAAGCTATTTCCCGTATAACTTATCAGGCACTCAGCGAAGCGGGGATTGAACTGAAGGATATAGATGCGATCGGAGTTACGTATAATCCCGGACTGATCGGCGCTTTGCTGGTGGGCGTGAATTTTGCCAAGGCTCTCGCTTTTGCAAATGGAATACCTTTAGTACCCGTAAATCATATAAAAGCACATGTGGCGGCAAATTACCTGGGAGAAGAAAAACCCGAATTCCCATTTTTGGCACTTGTTGCATCGGGAGGACATACATCTCTTATGAATTTTACAAGTCCTACGGAGTGTGAGCTTGTGGGCGCTACGAGAGACGATGCTATCGGCGAGGCATTTGACAAGGTGGCGAGAGTAATGGGAATCCCTTATCCCGGCGGCGCAGTTATTGACCGAATGGCTTTCGAGGGCGATCCTTTGGCGATCAAATTTCCGTCGGCGGCAATAGCGGATGAAACTTTGGACTTTTCATTCAGCGGACTTAAGACCGCAGTAGTGAATTATATACATAACTGTGAACAGAAGGAACAGGAATATTCCAAGGAGGATGTTGCGGCATCCTTTACAAAAACGGTAGTGGACTCTGTTGTAAAAAAGCTTTCTGAGGCTTTGAAACGTACTGGAGCAAAACAGATAGTATTAGCGGGCGGAGTTGCGGCAAATAAACATCTTAGGGCGGATCTTGAACGCCTTGCCGAAAAAAAACATATAAAGCTCTATATGCCGCCATTGTCTCTTTGCGGAGATAACGGAGCTATGGTAGCATCACAGGCATATTACGAGTATCTTGAGGGGAACACCGCAGGTACTGAGCTTAATGCGATCCCCACATAAACTGAGAGAAGGTCAAAGAATATGGGAATAGAAATGAATTACGGCAGCAGCGTTTTTTCTTTGCCTAAGCTGAATCTTTTGGATAAGCTTCCGACGGCGGGTGAAAATGACGTAAAGGTATTGCTGCTTATAGCATCGGATGAAGAGTTAAGAGCTTCATATCCCGAAAGCGCGGAAAGAATATCCAAGATACTTAACTGTACTGTAAGAGACGTAGATGTATCCGTTTCGTTTTGGCGAGGAGCAGGCGTTCTCAGTGCGGACAAGATAAGCATAAAAAGGGAGACTAAAGTAAAACCCCTTATAGATAACGCTATTCCCGAATACAGCGGTGAAGAGGTTCAGGGGATAATGGAAAAGGACGGAGGTTCTCTTGCGGCACTTATTGAGGAGTGTCAGGGAATGCTCGAAAAACTTTTCAATCCGGTAGAAGTGAATAAAATAGTTGCTTTAAGTGACTATCTTAAACTTGAGAATGAACATATACTTATGCTTTGTGCTTATTGCAAGAACAAAGGAAAGGGTTCTGTTCACTACATAGAAAAAACCGCTTTCAGTCTTTACAACGAGGGCATAGACAGCTTACAGAAATTTGAAGAATACATGAAGGCGGAAGAGCATTTTGCCGAAATGGAAACTAAGATACGCAGCCTTTTCGGTATGGGCGACCGTAGTATGACGGCGTCAGAAAAGAGCCATATAAGACAGTGGACAGGAGAATGGGCACAGAGCTTTGAGATGATCGAAAAAGCTTACGAAATAACTGTGGAAAACACGGGAAAAATGTCCATAAAATATTTGCACAAGATACTTTCCAACTGGCACGAAGAGGGCTACAGATGTCTCGAAGAGGTAGAAGAGGCTCTTGAAAAATATAAAAAAGGCAAAGAACAGAGTGCGGGTGTCGGTAGCTTTGATACCGATGAGTTCTTTGAGGCTGCACTAAGGCGCAGTTACGAAAATATGGAATGAGAGAAGCACGGAGGAAAAGAACGTGAAATATAATCTCAATAATTACCGTAAGGTAATGAAGGAGTATGAGCAGAGACTTAGTAAGGAAAAGGAAGATGCCGCCAAAAGAAAGGAAGAACTTTACGGAAAATTCCCAGAATTTGCCCAAATAGATACGGCTCTTATGTCTACTTCTCTCAAAATAATGACAGAGATAACGAGAGGCGGGACCGGACTTGAGGAGCGTATGGAGATGCTCCGCAAGGAAAACAAGGAGCTTCAGGCAGCGCGTGCAGAGTTTTTGCGTCAAAACGGATATCCTTCAGATTATACGGATATAAGATATTCTTGTGAGAATTGCCGTGACACGGGCTTTAAGGGTACGGAAATGTGTGAATGCCTGAAAAGAGAACTTGTAATGGCAGGATATGAAAGTTCAGGAATGAAGAACCTTATGAAGGGACAGAGCTTTGATACTTTCTCTCTTGACTACTATATCAATGACAAAAAAGCAGACCTTAAGACTATGAAGCATAATTTCGAATACTGTAAAAAGTATGCGGAAGATTTTCCCGATACAGATCATAAAAATCTTATTTTTACGGGTGATACGGGACTTGGAAAGACCCACCTTTCCACTTCTATTGCAAAGGTCGTTATTGACAGAGGATACGACGTAGTATATACTACCGCACAGGATATGTTTGCGGATTTTGAATACGAGCGGTTCGGGAATAATTCTTACGGAAACGATTCCGATGAACTTGCAAGAGGAACGTCAAAATACTTTAACTGTGAGCTCCTTATAATAGACGATCTCGGAACGGAGATAGCTAATCAGTTCACCATCGCATGTCTCTATAACGTTGTCAACACAAGAATGAACAAGGAAAAGAGCATGATAATAAATACGAATTTCAGCGGAGAAGAGCTGAGAAGCAGATATTCAGACAGAATAACGTCTCGACTGTTCGGTGAATTCGTTCCGCTTAAATTCAGCGGAAACGATATCAGAATGAAGAAGATATCGCAAAATAAGAAGACAGAAAAAAAGTAATTTCACAAAAAATACTTGATAATGTAAATATAAAAAGCAAACTGGAGGCTGAAAATGCTCTTTTGGAAGACTGTAGAAAAAATGTACCGTTCACGGGTCTATTCCCGCAGTGATGACAAAGGTATAGCTCGGTACTTTTCTCATAAGGATTTTGACGGACTTTCTGCGGAAGCGTTTGAATTTGTATCTCCTTTGGGGCATACATTAAAAGGTAATTTTTACAGTTATGAAAATTCCGATCCTCAGAAGCTCGTAATATTTGATCATGGTATGGGTGGAGGCCATCGCTCCTATATGAAGGAGATAGAGACCTTGGCAAAGCATGGATACAAAGTCTTTTCATACGATCATACCGGATGTATGGAGTCCGGAGGCAAGGACACTAACGGTTTTGCCCAATCACTTAATGATCTTGATACATGTATTGGAGCAATTAAGAGCAAAGGTTTTGCGGAAGGCAGAGATCTATATCTTATCGGTCATAGCTGGGGTGCATATTCATGTCTCAACATCGCGAAATATCATCCGAATATAAAAAAGATAGTTGCTATCTCGGGATTTATATCTGTAGAACAGATATTAAAGCAAAATTTTAAAGGAATACTGAAGTTGTTTTATAAACAGGTATATAAATTGGAAAAAAGCAAAAATCCGGCATATTTTTATTCAAATGCCGCTGACAGTCTTAAAAGCTTTGACGGAGATATTCTTGTTATACATTCCGAAGATGATCCTGTTGTAAGCGCTGAGTTGAATTTTAAGGTGCTTGAAAAAGCTCTTTCGGGGAAAAGAAATGCGGAATTTCTCTTGACAAAAGGGAAGGCGCACAATCCCAATTACAGCGGGAAAGCTATTGCGGCTTTGGCTGAATATTCCAAAAAGCTGGGGGATTCCGTAAAAAAAGGAAAATTATCTACTGAGGAACAAAAGAAGGCTTTTGTAGATTCATTTGATTGGAACGTAATTACCGAGCAGGATGCAGAAGTTTGGGACAAAATATTTGAACATTTTAAAAAAGCATAATAAAAGAAGCCGTCACATTATTGTGACGGCTTCTTTTTTATGTTGTATGTCAGCCTAATGCGACCATACTGAAAACGAGTGCGAACAATGCAACGGTCTCACAAAGTCCGACAACTGTGATGTACTGTGAAAAACCTTTACCCGTTTCGGCTAAGGCATCGGCACCTGCGGCACCTGCTTTGCCCTGATAAACAGCCGAAAGAGCCATTGCTATACCGGAAGCAATCCCAAGACCGAGCAGGAAGCCGGGATCTGCGGTGGATGCTTTCATCTGCTGCATCAAAAGAAATCCGTAGATAGTCTGCGTAAGAGGTGCGCCTGCAAAAACTGTAAGAATAAAGGGCGCTGCCTTATTAACCATATAACACTTTTTCCAAGCACCGATAGAAGCTTGACCGGCAATTCCGATACCTATGGCAGAACCTGCTGCTGCGATGCCCATAACCAAGGCTGTTCCCAAAAATCCTAAATTCATAATGATTCTCCTTTTATAACTATTTTATTCTTCAAACGGTTTAAATTTGTATCCGCTCCAGGACATGCCCAAGTGAGACGAAAATTCCAGAGTGTTAAGTCTGATTCCGTGAACAACGACAGACAGAACGTTAAGAATTATGTTGAGTCCGTGACCGAACACTAAAAGTACGATGGCAAATATTATAAACACAAAGTTACCAAATAAAGGACCCGCAAGTTCGTTTACGGTTGCAGATATTGCAGCACCTGCAAGCCCTACAGCCCAAAGACGGATGTAGGAAACGATGTCACTGAAAAGATTGAATATACCCAATAACACCGAAACGATATTTGACAGACTTGCAAGTACGGACTTAAGAATACTGCCTTCGTAATTGGCAAATATAAAACTTAATATAAATCCTACGGCTACAAATACAATGGAAAGAGTTCCTACGGGAACGCCGCCTATCACCAGACTGAAACTGAATACCTCGCCGTTTACCACGAAGCTTAATACCAGATAGAACATTCCCAAAAGTTCGATCGCGGAACCTATATCTCCGATTATTTTAAGGGATCTTCTGTTTGTTACCGCGCACTTGATGTGAGCTATGCTCAGCTGAATGAGAGCCAATACAAAACAGAATATCTGCAAATTCTGTGCAGTGGTAAGTCCTACACCCTCGGGAGTCCAAGGCAGGCTCCATATCTTATCTGCATAGACGTTGGAAATTACGGGTACAGACAGTGATCTAAGCCATTGAGGAAGATGTTCGGGTGCAAGTCCGAACCACGTGCAGGTGAGAGTACCCCACAAAGTTGTTGACAGTCCGAAAAGTCCGACCAACAGGAAGGTAGGTGCGATGGGTTTTTTGGCGATAAGCGACTTGATTATCGGAATTGATGCTATAGCACATATCAGCAGTCCGTATCCGCCGTCGCCGAAAATTATTCCGAAAAATACGAGAATAAATGCCAAAAACCATCCGGAAATATCATACTCAAAATATCCGGGAACGGTATTCAGAAAATCTGTCAAAGGATAAATAAGGCTTACAAATTTGTTGTTCTTAAGCTTGGTGGGTACGTTGTCCTCTTCGACAGGATCTTCTATATAGAGACCCCAAGAGTTGTCTTTTGCCGTTTCTTTAAGATCGTCGAGTTTTTCGGCTTCTATATAGCCTTTGAAATAGGCAACGGAAAGCGCATCGGTTTCGTTATCCGATAAGACCTCCGACTCCATACCCGTAGAGTAAGTTTCAAACTCCACATCTTTTTCCAATGCTTTTATTGCTTTTTTTATACTGTCAAAGTATTCTGAATAGGCGGAGATCTTACTGTCGATCTCTTCCAATCTTGTACTCAGCTCAACGATCTTATTTTTCATATCTGCTGTAGACATTTTCGGAAGGACAAGACGGTGGTCATTTAACGGTATTTCGTCTTCAGACGGATCTTTCCACAGTAAAAATCTGACAGTGGACTTGTTCTCGTAAATCTTTACTGTTTTTAAAGAATCGGAAAGTGCTGAATATTCTGCCTTCGGCATCTCGAAAAATTCAAGATCTATTCCGTTTGCCTGAAGCTCGTTTATACTTTCGGGATCTATATCTCCCCATCTTTTTAAACGGTCAAGCTCATTTGTCAAGACGGTTCTCTCTGCCAAACAGGAATTTTTTTCCTCTGTAAGAGAGTCTATCTCACGAGCTATCTCCAAAACTTTTTGGGTATCAGTATCAATCTGTCCGTCCTTTTTGGCTTTTCCTACGGAGAAGAGGGCACGTTCAAGCAAAGCGATCTGTTCTTTTAACTGATTTAGCTTTTCACCGTATCCTTCGCTTATCTCAATTTGAACTGTACCGAGTTTGCGGAGCTTTTTAAGTGTTTCTTCTTTTTTATTTCCCAAAGTTATAAGGGATATTTTTTTCATAGGCACTATCATAACGAATAGACCTCCTTTTCGGAAGCATCGGTATTACGAAGTGCAATTTTGCGTTTGGATATCTTTGAACGCACAACGGCACTGACCTGCTGGTCTGCCATATATATTGAAATCTTTTTTATATTTTCCTGAGTTTCGGGGATTTTTACCTTTTCAAACAAATTGACTCTTTGAGACGTTGCGAGAAGTTCTTTCTCCAATAGTCTTACCTGTTCATCTAACACCTCAGCCTCTAAATCAAGTGATATTGCACTTTCCATATGCGTAGCGGCAATATCGACCCAAAGCGGAGTGCTGTACAGATCGTAGCTGCCTCTTGAAAAATCTGCTCCTTCAAATATAGGAATGTCGACACCTGCAATATTGCCTTTGCCTTTTCGTATATTGCTCACAGTAATTATTCCTGCGGGGAAAGCATTTTTTTCACTGAAGACAGCAATCCAATCGTTAAAGCCTTTTTCAAGCTCGATCCTTGAATTTCTTACTTCGTCTGCTTTGGCTTTAATTGTTCGGATCTCCGATTGCAGCTGCTGTTTTTTGAGTGTCAGAGTAGGCAAATATCTTCGGTACATTTTAAGAGCGTCTTTTTGTACCTTTAACTCATTTTTAGTTAGTTTGATTTTTGCCAAAACCGAGGACCTCCTTATGCTTTAGGCCAGAATTCGTCTGTAAGAGCTGATTTGATTCCGGTCTCGTCTTTTTCAAAGCATTCTGCTAAGATCTCCCATCCGAGATCGAGTGCATTTTCAAGAGAGAGATTAACAGACAGATCCATCAGTTTATCTTCAAAGAGCTCGCCGTATTTCAGCAATTTCTCGTCCCATCGGCTCATAGAGAAGCCCATGTTCTTTTTCTCAAGAGTTTCTTTGTAGGACGCGTACAAACGGATCATACCGTCCATAAGTGCACGGTGGTCTTTTCTGGTTTTACTGTTTACGTTCTGCTTAAGTCTGGAAAGAGATCCGAAGGGCTCGATACGTCCGCCTTTGAGGTAATACTGACCTTCGGTAATGTATCCGGTATTGTCGGGAACGGGGTGGGTTACATCGTCACCGGGCATAGTTGTAACTGCCAATACCGTAACGGATCCCGAATCCGCAAAGTCTACCGCTTTTTCATAACGGGAGGCAAGCTGGGAATAAAGGTCGCCGGGGTATCCTCGGTTTGAGGGAACCTGTTCCTGGGTGATAGCGATCTCTTTCATAGCATCCGCAAAGTTGGTCATATCTGTGAGAAGGACCAATACGTCTTTGTTCTGCAAAGCAAACTGCTCAGCTACAGCAAGTACCATATCCGGTATCATCATACATTCAACCGTAGGGTCGGATGCTGTGTGAATAAACATAACTGTTTTGCTGAGTGCCCCTCCTTTTGAAAGTTCATCTTTAAAGTAGAGAAAGTCATCGTACTTAAGACCCATACCTCCGAGTACGATCACGTCCGCTTCAGCCTGCATTGCGATGCGGGCAAGAAGCTGGTTGTACGGTTCTCCGGAAATAGAGAAAATAGGGAGCTTTTGCGACACAACCAAGGTATTGAACATATCGATCATAGGTATGTTGGTTCTCATCATTCTGTTTGCAAGTATACGCTTGGTGGGGTTGACAGAGGGACCGCCGATGGGCTTCATATTGTCGGTAAGGGCGGGTCCCTTGTCTCTTGGCTCGCCTGAGCCGTTAAAAATTCTTCCCAAAAGATCCTCACTGAAAGACACACGCATTTCATGTCCCAAAAAGCGGATCTCGTCACCGGTAGATACACCTTGTCCGCCTGAAAATACCTGAAGGGAAACGATATCACCGTCTATTTTGTTGACCTGTGCCAGGGATTTTCCGAAGCGGGTATTTATCTGAGCTAATTCGTTATACTGAACACCGGTTGCCTTAACCGTAATAACGTTACCTACGATCGACTCAATTCGATTATAAACTTTATTCATTCTCATTCACCGTCCTTCAGCAGCTTTTCAGCTTCATTTCCAAGCTTACCGTTACCTTCATTGTACAGCATATCAAGTTCAGCTTCTGCTTTTTTGAAGGCTTCACTTTCAAATTCGGTATAGTTCCAGTCTATAAATCTCTGACGCATACGGTTGAAAAATACACGAGCATCGTCTTTGCTGTGAATTGCATAGTCACTGCCCAAAATGCATATGAGCTTGTCTGTAACGTATCTCTGACGCAGAGTTCCGCAGTTTGCTTCAACAAGATCAAAAGAGTTCTGCTGCAGATATACGGCATCAAGCATTTCCGATTTTAAGTAGATTATATAGTCGGAAAGAGTAGTACCCTCTTCACCGATTACCTTCATCATAGAATCGATTTCGTTACCGTGATGAAGAATATTTTTGCAGAAGGCGGTTTTTTTGCTGTCGATGGAACCTTTATATTTTGACCAGGAAATAAGGGGGTCTATAGCGGGATACTTTCTTGCATCGGAACGTTCGCGTGAAAGTCCGTGGAAAGCTCCTACGACTTTCAACGTTGCCTGGGTTACCGGCTCCTCAAAGTTTCCGCCTGCGGGAGATACTGTACCTCCGATAGTTACGGATCCCTTGCTGCCATCAGGCAAGCGTACATAACCCGCTCTTTCGTAAAAGGCTGCAATATAAGATTCAAGATAAGCAGGGAAAGCTTCTTCTCCCGGAATTTCTTCAAGACGTCCCGACATTTCTCTGAGTGCCTGCGCCCAACGTGAAGTAGAGTCGGCAAGTAAGAGAACGTTGAGTCCCATCTGGCGGTAATATTCGGCAAGAGTTACCGAAGTATATACAGAAGCTTCTCGAGAGGCTACCGGCATAGATGAAGTGTTACAGATTATTATGGTGCGTTCCATAAGAGAACGT
>SVSF01000098.1 GCA_015064425.1 Oscillospiraceae bacterium
CATAAGGAGTCTGTTTTAATAAATCAACTTCTTCGTTCCGCTACTTCAATTGGTGCAAATTTACACGAAGCACAATACGCCCAAGGAACAAAAGATTTTATTTCCAAACTAGAGATTGCACAAAAAGAGAGTTATGAAACTGAGTATTGGCTTGAACTTCTTTTTGAAACAAATTGTATGGCAGAAGAAGATTATAAAGCATTACAAAATGATTGTGGTGTAATTCGCAGGATGTTAATTTCTTCGCTTAAAACAATAAAATCAAAATAAGGGTTTGGGCTTAGCCCAAAAAAGCATTTGTACAAACAAATACGATGCTGGTTCTAAATTTATTTAATAAATTTAAATTTATCGAATAACGAACGCCGACAGATTTTTCAAAAAATATGTCGGCGTTCGTTATTTGTTTACTGCGGAGCAACACTGCGCCATATGAACCAACTGACAATAAATTCTCCGCTAAGAACATCACGCTTTGTAAGCAAGAGCTTTTATTTCATAAGCTTTTCTATATTTTTTTCGGCAGTATGAGGAAAAAGTTCCCTTATCCTGCCTTTTATTTTTTCGTATGATTCTTTGGGATCCTCGCAATATGCGGATCTTATATGATCGCAGCCCAAAATATTTTCCGGAGTAGAATACACGGCAACACCCCAACCGTATTCTTTTCCGTGCTTATCTACCATATACTTAAAATCCGATATACAGATATATCCCTGCATCTGCAGTCTGGTTATAAAGGTATCAAAGCCTTTTTTACCGTCTTTAACGTAATTGCAAAGTAATTTAAGGTCTTTTGAAAGCACAGAGCCTCTTGAAGCTACCGTTTCGTATATCTCGCTGTCACGGTAAAAGCTGAGTCCATCATCGCAACGGGAATCATAATCGTACCCATCGCGTCTGTAATTAAGAAAATGAGGTGCCCATTCTCTGCTTATAAATCCTGCTTTCCCGTTAAAAAACTTTCCGTATATGCACATACCGCTTCTTGCCAAAGGTCCCTTCCATTCCCACGGGCCCTCCTTATCGGGAGCAAACCAAAGCTCGGGCGGACACATCTCCTCTATCGAGAAACCATCTATTGAGTTTTTGAAGAAGGGCAAAAATCCGTATTCTTCCGTCTTTTTTAAAATGTCTTCCTTACATCGGATCATAATGCGAGCTCTTTCTTAAATTGTGACTTCCAATACTTTCCGTAAAGTATTCCTTCCGCAAGCAAGCACACGGGTATTGCACCGAATGCATCCAGAATGGAGTGCTGCTTTATAAATGCGGTGGAAAGACAGATGAGTATTACCGCAACAAGGACGAAAGCCTTCCACCATTTTGAGACGCCTTTTTCTTTCAGCCACACAGAGGCTATTCCTATGGAATAGGCTACGTGGAGAGAAGGAAAAACGTTTGTATCGGTATCAAACGAATAAAGAAATCCGATAACGTCGGTAAATATGTTTTCTCTCGGAAATTCCGTAGGCCTCAGATCCTGCATATTCGGAAAAGCTATGTAGATCGCCATAGCACATATCTGTGTTATGATTATAAAGGTCTGGAGCTTTTTGAAGCTGTCGATATTGTACAGTAAAAAGTAACCCAAGGATATCACTATGAGCAAATACCAGAACACATACGGTATAACAAACACCTCGCAGAAAGGAATAATGTCATCAAGAGCTCCGTGTATTACATAGCAATTCTCTCGCGGTATCAGATTCTCCGTAATAAAATACAGAGCAAAATATCCCACCCATCCCAAAAGAAGCTTCAAATGGGAGAACTGCGGTGTATTTATTTTTGAAAGACGAAATTCTCTATAGTCAACTACCGGTCTTTTCATTGTTTATCTCCTCTGAGATGATATTTAATGGATAGTCCTTCTTGGGTATGTTTCTGTACGGGACTACCGTATGCTTGGGAAGAGATCTTGCCATTTCCGTGATCTCATTCATCAGATACGCCGTTATCCTCTCCCTTTCCTCTTCGATAGGAGACTCAGCACAAAAGTGTATCGGCTTTCCTATGAATATCTTTTTAAGCCTCGGTGCAATATACATAGGAACGAAATCAAGCTCCTTGCCTGTACGCCTATGGTAAAGCTTGGCGGTATCTATATACTTTTTTTGAAAGTCGTATATTACGTTATTATATTTTTCATTATGCTCGGGAAAGATTATTACGTCTTCTCCTTCATCAAGACATTTTATGGTTTTTTTAAACGTACCCATTATCCTTGTGTCGTGGTAAACACCTATGGTATGAGCGTTATTGAATATGATATAAGAAAGAGGCGCGATAATATATGCCAAAACTTTAAAAAAAGGCTGTATCCACTTTGGCTTAAAAGACCAGAAGTCCTCAAAGGCATATGCGGGAACCTCTTTAAGATCCATCATCTGACCTGCACACCAGGTGCGTCTCTTTCTCGGATAATAGAGCTCGGAGCATATGGGACCGTTAAGCTGGCAATGGTTTCCCACGATAATTGAAGCTTCCTTGGGAAGATTTTCTGCTCCCACAACTTCCATCTTATGATAAAAAAACTTTATAAGAGAACGGATGATCACAAATAAAGGATAGGTCTTTCTTCTTTTTTCTTTTGCCATAACAGACTATTGCCTCGAATGTGTATTATTTGCATAGGTGTTCCTTCGCAGTACCATATATTATATCACTCAAGCTATCGGTTCTCAACAATATTTTGGAAATATAACAATTAATTTACAATCTTTATACCGTAAAAACAAAGCCTGCCGAAGGATCTGTTACACCTTCGTCAGGGCCTGTTTTCTTATTGTTTTCTTTCTATGAAATATACTATTCCGCTTCTCGGAGACAGCTCGGTTTTGAATCCGTTTATAAGTTCGGTTCCGGAATATTCCTTAGTTTCTCCGCTTTCAGCCTCTGTAAGTCTGTATACAGAATCAGCCTCAAGCATATCAAGTTTAGCATCAAATATTCTCTCCGAATTATTGTTGTTACTAACTACATTCAGGAAACCGTTTCCGTTTTCAGGGGAATAAAATGCCATAGCATAAAAATCGTCACGCGACTTTCTGCATTCCGTCAAAGGATAATAATCGCAGGAAAGCATAAGCTCTGCACAGCGGCGCCATATAGGCTGCATAAGACGTGACAGCGCATACATATCCTCACTGTCCTCATGGAATAAAGTATCGGTAAGTGCAGGAGTAAGAGCAACGTAGAAAGCATACTTATCTGCGGGACGGGATACGTTGTATTCACCCGTTTTCGGATCGTCCCAGTTCTGAGTATGCGCTCTGAAGTATGGGATCCAGTCAAACATACGGCTGTGCTGGATCTGCTTTATGGGATGGTTGCCGTATCCGACATCCGTGTAATGAAGGGGCACGGCGCGGCGCATCGTTTCAAGATCGTTTCTACGTCCGCCCGAAGCGCAGGAATCTATCCAAAGGCCGGGATTTCTTTCAAGAAGGTCATCCCAAAATTTATAATAAGCCTGTATGTGAAGATTCTCCAGAGCTCCCTCACGGTCTTCACCTTCATTTTCAGCCCAATAAGGTGCAGGATCAAAATTAAAGTCCTGACGGTAAATATTAACTCCGCTGTCTTTTATAATACCGTCTACTTTTTCCGTAATATAATCAAGGCACTGAGGATCCGACCAATTGAGCAGGCACAAGCTGCTTCTCGGCGTACCGTCCTCATTGCGTATACGAAGCATCCATTCGGGATGTTCTCTTTCAAGCTCGCTTCCGGTAACTACTCGTTCGGGCTCAAACCAAAGCAAAAAGCTTATTCCGTTTTCCGCGCACTTCTTTCCGACAGGAGCAAGTCCGTTGGGAAATCTTTCCGGATCGGGGCGCCAGTTTCCTACGCCTCCGTACCAATCGTGATTGCAGGGATACCAGCCCGCATCCATCCAAAGTACGTCAGGACGAACGCCGCCCTTGACATAATTTTCGATAGCCTTGATCTGACCTTCTTCTGTAGCTCCGGTAAATTCGGGGAAACCTCCCTCTCCGAAAAGATGCATACAGCACTTGGGTGAAATAGGTCTTCCGTTTTCTTTGGGAAGAATGTGGGCAAAATACCACTTTCTCCACATATTTGCCCCTCTGCGTTCGTCTCCTTTAAATGCAAGGAAATTAGCTCTCGGAGTACGGATAGTCTCGCCGGGACGGATCCTCATACGGCAACGTTCCTGCCCTATTTTTATTATTGTACCGTTTTCTGCGGGAGAAAATTCAGCACACCATTTTCCCGTCCATCCGACAGCGATATTTACTCCAAAGTCTTTATTCATAAGACGCATATACGGAAAAGCTCCGTTACACGAAGTACCGTCGTTTGTACGCTTGACTAAAGGCTCGTTTAAAGAACTGCATTCCCAGTTATAACCGTTATCTCTGCACGTATCTCCGATTCCGTGCCAAAGAACAGATCCTTCTCCCTCTATTATACCGTCAACAATACGTATATCCGATATTATCTCCGTATTTTCAGTACCTCTGTTGGTAAAGAATGCCAACCATTCTGTTGCGGCATAATCTTTGTACTCCTTATATTCCACAACTATCTCAAGACCGTTATCATCCCGTGCAGAAATGCGGTAAAGGTTAATATTGCAGTCAACGGGAATGCGTGTTACCTCAGTCTTAAAATCTTCGGGAATACCGGATATTCTGCGCTCCCCGTATGTAAAGGAAATAGGTATACTCTTTACGTCCGTAAATTTAAAAATACGAGGGATAAGCTCAATATCTTCTTTGTAAGTAACATTTTTCATAATATAATTCCTCTTTATTTTATACTTGCCGATATTTAGAGCAACGGAAACCGTACGAACCCGATCCCGTAAGGCAAACTTCAGCCGTACTGCTGTCAAAAGGCTTGATAACAGTTTAAACGGTCTGCGCTTTTCCGGATACGTCTGAAAATCTGCCATTCCGAGATTCTCCCACCGCCAAGCCGAAAATATCGGCTCTGCGGCGGATCCATACGTCTTATGTCACCCTAGGCATAACATAAGAAATTCGAAAGTAAAACAAGTTCCGGTTTTATATATATATCATCCAAAGCTACCGATCCTCTGAATGAACCTACAATACATTCCACGCTTTTTTCAGCCTGCATCTTCTGATTCTGAAATATAACGGCATCCAGAATACCCGACTTCATATACTCTACAGCATCTTTACCGAGATCCACGCCTATAAGTGTAAGATCTTTCCTTCTCTCTTCATCCAATGCTTTGCATATTCCGGGTGAAACGTATGAAGTAGCAAATATTCCGTCAATATCCCCGTGTTCCTTCAAAAGCTTTTTCGTAAGACGGTATGCCTCGTCCATATCGTTAAAACATTCTTCAACAGCAACCGTATCAATGTCAAAGTTCTTTCCTGCGGCGATAAAGCTTTCTACGTTCTCTTTATGTATCCATTCGTCTTTATATCCGGTAATAACGGCAGCACGGCATTTTCTCTTTCCGTAGCTTACGGAAAGAAACTGAGCCGCTAAGGATCCCACCACACCTGCATCTACCGTAACGCTGGCAATATTATCCGTTACCGAAAAACCGTCGTATTTCATAAGCAGGCTTACGGTGGGTATCTTATTTCCTATACGGTCGATATTGCTTATACATTCGCCAAAAGCACCGTTAATATTGCTTGGTGTAAATATAAGTCCGTCACAGGTCGACTCTATCTCTTCCCAGGGCACACACGAAATATCCGGTATGTCGGAACTGCCGAAATAATAATACACAGGCTCTATACCGAATTCGCTGTAAAGTGAAAATGCCGAGTCAAAGCCTTCTTCAAACATAGTCCGTATTTCTTGAGGTTCTTTATAAATAACTATCGCTATTTTTCTTTTTCTTCTTGCCAATGACTGTGCCGTAAAGCTGGAACGGTATCCGCATTCTTCGGCTATCCGCTTTATATTAGCAGCCGTTTCTGTACTTACCCGATCTGTGCCGTTAAGAGCTTTACTTACCGTGGAAACAGAATACCCGCTCATTTTGGCTATGTCTTTTACTGTAATTTTTTCCATATTGAACCACCTTGCGAAAACGTTTTCGCTATATTAAAAACATATCATATTTTTTTCTTTTTTGTCAATTTTTTTCGGCAAAAAAATCCGGAACTTTTTGCGGCGGATTCTAAAGGACAGTTTAATAAAAATTCAGCCTCGGCAGGGAGTTTCCTTGCCGAGGCTGAATTTATTTCTTAACAGTATATATATCTAAAGCAGCGCCGTATCTTGAAAAGCCTTTTATGTCGGCATAATCGTCCCCATACTTTTTAC
>SVSF01000002.1 GCA_015064425.1 Oscillospiraceae bacterium
TGAGAGATTATCGAAAAGAGAAATACCCGAAAAAGTCAGTGTTTACAAGGGGTTTCGGGCTTTGGGAAAATGAAAAGACAGGAACTGCCTGCATGCTCCCAAACCACCCGCTCTACCAGCTGAGCCACACCCCGAAATTATAGCAAAAGCAGTCCCGCAACCGCAAACAGCTCTTCATATGCCGACTCTGCTTTTATTTTTAGCCTAAATATTATAGCAAAAATATATGATTATGTCAAGTAATATAAAGAGTATAAATACTATACCCTATCGTTAAAAAACAAAGAAGCTCTTGAACGTAACGTTCAAGAGCTTCCCTTTATATCAGATAAACTTAAGTCCCGAAATATACCACTTTCCTTCAATAGAAGAGCAGGTAAAGGTAGCATCCTTTGTATGCTCCTCACCGCCGATGGTATATGAGATATTTGCCATAGCGGAGGCGGTATCTTCGTTTATAGCTACGTCCTTTACGTCTATCTTTATAGACGAGAAGAAGTCTTTTCCGCTCAGACCTGACTCTTTGGTAAGGAGAGCGGCGAACTTGTCAAGGACCTCCTCGGAGTCCATATTGGTAACGAATCCGATAACTCCGGTAGCGATCTCTACAGCCTTGGAAATAGAAGGAGAAACGTATTCCATCATTTTATTGAGATCCAAAACGTTACAAGCCTTCCCGAAATCTTCTATAAGGCTCTCTACCTTTCCCTTTTCTCCGCAAGCCGACAGCGAAAGAACGGTACAGATAACAAGAATAGCAGAAATAAACATATACAGTTTCTTTTTCATAATGTCACCTCAAATTTTCAGTTCAAATTAAAATGTACGTATACGGTTCCGGTTTCTTCGTTTGCAAAATATATTGCCCAGGGCTGTTTAAGTATCTCAGAGGCATTCTTATGCTTTTTGCTTATCTTTTCAGACGCCTTCTGCAATATAATATTGAGATCGCCCTTCTTAAGCATTCTATCGTGAGCATACTTGGCTTCCTTGCCGTTTATAAAGCGTATACCAACGTCAAAGTCTCCGTGTTTATCTGCCCTGTATTCAATTGCCGCTTCTGCAAATATGCGTACGAGATCCTCTTCGCTATACTTATTAAGGTACGCATTTCTGTATCGGAAATATTCCTTCGCAGTATATGCAAAGGTCTCAAGTCCGGGATAATATTCCTTACGAGGAATATGGAAAACTACCTTTCCTTTATTTGTAAACTCATCATAAGGAACACAGAGATAATCGTAGCGGATAGTATTATGGTTTTGACTGCCGGTTTTAGTGTTGGACCAGTCTCCCCATGTAGCATCGAGATAGTATACCTCTTTGCCCAATTTAACTATATTGAATGCGTGGCATCCGTCTCCGTCAGATTCACTTATTACGTAACTGCACACTATGCCCACAGACTGAAGCAGGTACTGCATTGCCGCCGCATATCCCGCACACACCACCTTGTGCTCTACAAGTGCACTGTAAAGGGAGCGGAGTGCGTCGTCCTTGCGAACGTCTTTGTCTATACCGGCGTCAAGACCTCTTCCGTCATAGTCAAGAGTGAGTATGAGTCTTCTGTAAATAGTCAAAAGCGCTTTGTAAGGATCTGTACGGCGAGTTATACCGGCAACAAAAGGTCTTGCGCCCTTGTTGAGAGCCGAACGCTTTTCCTTTATTTGCTTCATATCTATAGATCCGTCGGATCTTACGCATCTGAACGAGAGGGTAACGTATTCAGAATTGTATGAATATCCCTTTGCCCAGAAGAATTCGGGGTAGTCACCGACAACGTAAATATAGACCTTGTTAAGATCACTGTCGCTTATTCCGGCTCTGGATATCTTTTCGGTACTGAAATTAAAGAAGTTTCTCGCCATTTCGTTATACAGACGGATCAGCTTATTGCTTGCCTCTTCGTCCTCATAAGGAACTCGCTTTTCACCGACGGAAAGCTTGGTGAAGAGACCAACGGGCTCACCGTTTCTGTTTCTTCTCTTGGCTTTTCTCTTCTTGCCGTCTTCATCTTCTTTATTATCATCATTCTCATCGGCAGCTTTGGATTTTTTCTTTTTGAACAAGGAGAAGAACCCGCGCTTTTTCTTTTGCTTTTCTTCTACAGGGTCATTGTCGGAAGCATCCTCCGACATAGCCTCTCCGTCTACGATATCTTCAGACTCTTCGGTATCAAGCTTGTCAATATCTATAACGTCTGTCTCATCGGAGCCTTCAGTACTGTCCTCAGTATTATCTTCCTCTGCAGCCTCACTTACGTCCTCTTCCTTGCCGTCGTCTATCTTTTGACCCTTTAGATAACGCTTCCAGAAACGCGGTATCTTATCGGGATCATAAAGTCTGTTAGAATGAGCCGCTTCATCGTCATCCTCGTCATCGCCAATTATCTGAGGCTCTTCTTCCAACTCATCCGCCTTAGTGCGTAAGAATTCAAAGGAGTCGTGTCCGTTGGGACCTGACTGCTCGCCATCCTGTTGATCTTCTAAAATGAACTCTCCCGTAAATCCTGTGAAGTCGTCCACCATAAGTTTAAGATCATCGTCATATGTGCGGTATATCCATTCGGCACTTTCGTTTTTGCCCAGATACTTCAGGTACAAAAGCTCTTCATAAGAAAGCTGTGCACCCGAATACGATATGAGCAATCCATTATCGTGCTGCCAAAGCTCTATCATACCTCTGAGAATAGAAACAGCCGCATTCGTTTCGGGCAGATCGCGTTCAATAAATATTGTACGCTTATCAACGTCTAGGCGATAGAAGAACTCGCTTGATGCTCTGTCCTGCTTAAGCTCATATACAGGGTCAATATCTACCTCAAAGCTTCCGAATACGATCTTAGGATATTTCTGAGCAACGTATTCAAGGACCTCTTTCTTTATTCTGTTAAGCTCTTCCAAAGTGTCAACGGTATTGAAGCACTCAGCGCAAATATATCTGTTCTTATCAAACATTGAGTATCTGCCGCTTTCAAGTAGCTTATGGCAGAAAGAACATCTGTCTGTTATCTCAATATCTTCGTCGTCTCCTGCCGTTTCAAAATCCTGCTTACCGTCATCGCTGAGTAAGAGATTGTAATCCTTAAGAAGTTCGCAACAGCCATCAAGATCAAAGCATTCGGGAAGGCTATCGCCTCCGAAATATATGTAATGATCAGTACGTGAGGATTTTCTCTGCAGCCAGTATAAATAAGAATATACGTTTGCAAGGAACTCCTGCATATATCTTGCTGCTTTATCGTAGAACCAGTCGATAACACCTATATCCTCGTTGCAATCGTTTATAAATATGAATTGCATACGCTTTCCGTCAGTCTCCGTAAATTCTGCGGAAGGTGTTTTCAGGTAAGGATAGAGGCTGCTGATCCTTTCGATCTCACTTTCTGCCTCATGTTCTTCGGTAAACTCAATAGGCTTGGAAAGCACGGGGCATATTGCTATGCAGCGGTACGCATTGGGGAAAAGAGTCTTGATAAACTCGTTGAATACCGCAGACATAAGCAATCTCATACCGTCTGTGCATTCCATTTCAGTCTGCAAACTTACGAGCAATGCTTTTCCGGACTCAATGCGTCTCGTGTAAGGATTCTTAACGTGAGGATTGCCCTCTACACCGCTGTAAAAATCAAGAGTCTGGCGGTCAGCGGTAAGACTGTAAAAGCCATATGTCTCGCCTTCAAAGTCGATATCACATTTATCAACGCTTATCTCTTTGAGGCACGCTTTTGTACTGTGAAGTATTCCGGCTTTTCCTTCGGGTTCAAGTTTGTTTACGGAATATCTTCTGAGATGAACGGTATCAAGGGAATTTCTTATGCCCGTAGTTTCTCTGCGGAGGAATATAGTCTTTCCGTTATCGGAGATATGGTCTATCTCATATTCGGAATTTTTGTATACTATACTCTGTCCCTCCACGTACTCAAGATGTACCCTGTCAGGGAAGGATTCTATTTCACCGATTATCTCGTCATTAAGTGAGAGCTCAACACGCTTGTTGCATTCGAGCATCTTTTCGAATATTTCCTTTGCTCTGCTGAACAGTATATACTTTTCATTATACAGGGAATACCCGTCATTTTTATTTGGATCTATTACAAGGTAATATCTTTTTGCCAATCTGCCGAGACTGTTTTCGACACTGCATTTTGCATCGTCAAAAAGTCCCGCCATCAGATATGCGGCAAGATCCTTTAGTCTGAGCGTAGTATAGTCGTTTTCCTCGAGCATCTTGCGGCAGAATTCGGAACTGCTGCTCTCATTGCACTCCGTTGAAGCTTTTAAAATGCTCCTCATTGCTTCTTCAAACTTGGAAACGGGAATTCCATTTCCGGAAGAAGCATCGCAGAATACCTTAAGCAAGCTTATCTTATGATCTTCCGCATGCTCCGTAACTCTGGGCTGTATAAAGGAAGAACGGTTTATATATTTTTCGTATGCCGTCTTATGAGTAAAATATTCGCGAAGCAGATAGGGTTTGCTGAGAATGTGCAAGTAAGACTTCATCTTACCGCGGAAACGCATTCCTGCGTAAAGAGCCGCCGCAAGGTTACATCTTTCATCCGAGTATATAAGATAGCTTACGTCGGACGCGCTCTTGTACATATTGTTTATTTCAACTTCGTGAAGAGCAAGTATCTCCTTTTCTGCATGTCCCAATGGGGCATCGCTGAGCAAACGCACACCATCTATCTTGTATTCCTTAGCAAGCTCGGCAATTATACATTCAAGGCTGGTTATCTTTTGACCGTTCTTGTTGTATATACGCTTGTTACGGCTTTCCTTCTGCCAAAGCGTGTAAGAAACGTCCTCATTTTCAGAAGCGCTGCTGAAACTCAACACCTTATCAAGGCAGAAGAATTTAGGTATGCTTCCCGATGAGAAGCCCTTATACCAGTCAAGAGTAAGGAAAACGAATCTGATGCGGTTCTGAGTTGCCGCCTGCAAACGTTTTGCCATAATAACGCAAAGATAGCTGTCAAGAGATACCATACGGTCGGAATCTATAAAGACTGCATTTGACACCTCTTCGAAGAATGCGGGGAACTGCTCGACCATATTGTCGTCGGCAAAATCACAGGGAGATGCGACAAGTATGTCAGCCTGATCAAGGCGTTCGTTCGCCGTGTATATTCTCCAGGTACTTGAAGCACTGCTTCCCGTAAGCTCCATAAGACGGTCTCCGATATAGCGTTTTAAGCTTTCGCGCTCATTGGGATCGGAAACAACGAAGATCATACGTGCTCCGGAAAGGAGTCTTATATACGTATAAGCTATAAGGTACTGACCGAATTCGGAATAGAAGGAAGATGCAAAATAAACGTTATTTTCGTTACATATAGCATCAAGGCACTCCATATGGCTTTCAATAACAATACCCGACCGTTCCTTCATATGTCTGCGGATGTAATCTAAAGCGCTGGCATAGGTCTTATTGGTACATTCGTATTCTTTTATGCCGTCCTTCTTTGATTCGGAATAATACCTGAGTATATGCTCCGAGTCAAAGCGCTTCATAAGCTCAGACTGCAATGCGCGTAAACGTGCCTCGATCTTTTCCTTTTCTTTTCTCTCGCTCTCAGACTTTTCATCGTCGCCTTCTGCAATAAAAGCGGGAGCGTTAAGGAAATTACAAAGCTCCTGAATAAACAGAATGGAGATAAAGGGGTACATATACCATTCATTTATATGGATTATATCTATTAAGAAAGTATATACATATGCCGGAAGCTCAAAGAATACCGACAAAAGCATAGCAATAAAGAACAGAGCATAGAGAGCTTCTATAATATATACGAAAGTCTGAAGTACTCCGCGTACTCTTATAGCCCAACCCTTTGCATACTGATAGTCCTCTCCCTCAAACATAAGTCCGAAGAAAGCTCTGTAAAGGAAGCCGTGCTTACGCTCCTCTTCATCGGGCTTATCCTCAGTCTCAGCCTCAGAGGCTTCTTTACTGTCTTCCTTTTTATCCTCATCTTCAGACACAGACTTATCGTCTTTTTCGTCCTCATCCTCTTCTTCGGAATGTATGAACATAGGAACGCGGTCGTTTTTCTTGTCGTTGATGAGATCCTCCTCTTCTTCCTCAGTCTGTTCTTCGTTAGCAGGGCTCTTCTTTTTACGCTTAAAGAGCTTGTTCCAAAGACGTTTAAAGAAACTTTCTTTCTTTATCTTAGGCTTCTTTTCCTTTTTAATACCGAAGATATTGTCCAGAATAAGCTTTTTGATAAGTCCCTTAAGTATCAAAAATCCGTAAAGTATTACAAGATTAATAAGTATTACAGTCACGGAAAACAGTATAAAGTTTACTCTGTCGCCCAAGAAAGTGATAGTGGACTGGTATATCTTTTGAACAAATGCAAAAAGCTTCGATACTATGGGAAGACTATAGATAAAGCTTGCAAGCTTTTCAAGTAACTCAAGGCAAGCCGCTACGGCAATGAATACACAAACAACAAGGATCGCAAAGAACAGATTCTTCTTATTATGTGGTTCTTTATACCGCAAGGAATAAAGAGGTGAAAACTTTCTTGCCTTTATAGGCAAAGGAAGTAAAGGATACGCCATTAAAAACACTATTATAAGTGTGATAAGTACCTTAAACAGCGCTATCATTCTTTGTCACTTCCTCTCTTACGGAACATATCTTCTATAGTTTCTATCGAAAAGATCTGGTATATCTTGTTGTCCTTAGCCTTAAAGGACTTGGTCAGATCGAATTCTCCTTGAACGCTTTCATTGGGATCAAGTATGGGCTCTACCTCAAGATTGCTGAGCATACTGCTTATCTTGTCCTGGATCTCTTCAAGAAGATTTCTGTGAAGGGTAACGTTTTTGTCCTTCTTAATATTTATCTCATATAGATGCTTGATCTGACGTATCTCGTATCTTGCTTCTTCGATTCTTATGAGATCCTTCTTATATTTGTCTCTCAAAGCAGAAAAAGCATATCTTTCTTTTGCTACGGCATTGAGATAACATTCACGTATTATTTTTTTCTGAGCACTGAGTCTTCTTGCATATACTGCAACGTGTATAACAAATGAAAGAAGAAATGCTCCCGCAAAAAGTGCCGCAGTAGCAAGTCTCAGAGTCTTAATACCGAAAACAAATAAATTCGAGTAAGACAGCTGTAAAAATTCATACGGAACAACTGCGATCAAGACACTTATTATAAGGAAGATAAGATCTCCAAAAAAGTTCTTGTTCATAGCAGCCTTTATCTCGCTGTACTTTTTGAAAGCGCGGCTGCACTCTTCCTTTTCCTCGGAATAATCTACGTTTATATACTCTGCCGCAAGAACCTTTTCGAACAGATCGGAAATTTCCTTCTCCTTAAGTCCCACGTTGTAGTTATACTCTTCTTTTGACGGACACTGCGGAGTCATATCCAGTGCGCCGAGCTTTTTCAGCTCTTCAAAATCAGCCTCAACGTTATGCTCGTTCGTTTCGTCTCTCTTAGTCAGATATTCTCTCATAAGTTTGTCGATCTCATTGCGCTTTTCGGCATCAAGCTCAAGATCTGTCTTGTTGGCGAGATCGTTAACTTTTCCGTACATTACTGCGGGAGATACCTTTTTGTATTCGGCACTTTTCTCAAGCTCCAGCTTTTCCTTAAGCACCGAAGTCTCCTCACTCGTCTTCTTGCGGCGCTCCAGATCCTTCGATATCTCTTCGTTGTTCTGTCTCAATGAGAAATATTCGGACTGATTTTCTGCAGCTATTGCTCTTGCAACTGTGATCTTTGACCAAGAGCTCTGAAGAACATCTTTAAGAGCTGCGGAATCTATGTGAGCAATTTCAAGGCCTTCTTTATCGGATATGTTCTCTTCTCTTTCGTACACATATACGAGATAAAGAGAGAGACAAAGAGTGTCGAAAGCCGCCCTGATAGGTCCACCGCCGTAAGTCGTAAGGTAGTAGTTATGCCTTATCTTCGAGATCATTCCCGCTCTTTCGCCGAAGCTCTTGAAAAACTGTGAAAAACTAAGTCGCTTGTCTGCGCTTCCGTAGGGATAGTCTGCAACGTTTAGATCCAAAGACAATTCGGGAGTGCAGTATAGAGTAAAGGTCTCATACCTTACCGTGTCCTCTTCAGCTTCCAGCCTTATTCTTTTCTCTTCGAGTTCGAGTTCTTCGGAGCTTAAGCCTTCATTTCTTTTTAATTCGTCAAGAGCCTTCTCCACAGCAAGAGCTTCCGCCTCATCGTCTCTGAGGGCAGTCTGCTCCTTACCTTTCAAAATATAGCGGAGCTGCTCCTTAGCGTTGTTCAAGAACTCATATCTTTCAAACTTCTCACTCTGTACGTAGTAAACCTCGTATCCCTCTGCAAAAAGCTCGTATTTTTCCAGATATGAAATAAGATTATCTGCTATATACGCCTCAATATAAGGAGGATACATACTAAGATCTACGCCTTCTTCTTTTCCGAAGCCTTTTCTGCCGTAAGGAGCACGAATACGGTCGAATCCAAAGAAATCGACAATGATCGCCACGGTAAAATCTTCTGAAACCAAAACGTTCTGGCGCTCTGCGATTTCCTTAGCGCATTCATTTATTCTGTCAAGGCTGCAGTTCTTCCAGCAGATCTTATTGTATCCCGCAAGATCGAACAGCTTGTCACTCTCAAACGTTCTGTTTTCGGACGTATTGATTACATATGTAAACATATATCTCTTGTTCCCCTTTCCTAAAAAGGAAATTGTTGTGTTTATTTTCGACATTCAGACGGAAAATATAGTATATCTGTCTGTTATGTGTATTCAGGCACCTTTAAGCTTTTCCTGCAATTCCTCTGTAAGGCAATACATCTCTTTTTCTTTAAAAGAATACTGCTTGGAGATATCCGAAATAATGCTTTCGATATATTCCGAGAGCCTGTTAACGAGCGCCTTACTTATATCTGCACGTCTCAGTACAGCCGCCGCCTCCGCAACATTGCATATAAATCCGTTTCTGCACAGTTTTACCGTAAATTCTTCCACGTCGGAAAATACGGTATCCGCCGCAGGCAGTCTTGATATTCCTCTGGTTTCCCATTCCGTATAGGCGTCATACCAAAGGTCCGATATATCCTCATTCTTGCTGATCCAACGTATGATCCCATTGATATCATTAAGCTTAACACCGTTTCCGTCTTTGTCCTCCATAGGATATTCAACGGCATCGAGAAGGTATCTGCAATACTCTTCCCCATTTTCCGGCAGTCTCAACTGCTTATTGGCATACCCATAGACAAAGGCTTTTATCAAACGCTTCTCTTTTTCGGCACGGGCCTTAGGACTTACGGGCGGAACGTCCAAATTCATTCCAGGCAATATATACGGTTCCCAAAGCTCACTGTATCTTGTTTTCTTGGCAGACAGAGCTTTCCTGCAACTCATATATGCACCCGTCTCACGTCCGTCCTCGTTCATAAGGTCCAGTTCGTGAACCGACAGACCCATGATCTGCTTTACAACGTAAAGCTCATTTTCTTCTGCTTCGGAAGTGAAAGCTATAGAATCCGCACTTTCGCCAAAACTGTAAAAGATGCCTTCTATCTCGGATGTATCTTCTCTGTTCAAACGGTCCGAGAGCAATAGACCGGTATAAGATATAATATGGCTTCTGCTTCCTGTATCGTCTGCGGTCACTTTGAGAGAAGGATTTGCGACACTCATTATTTTCCGTACCGTTGCGCCCTTATTGCTTACCGCACAAACGCCGGGATCCGGATCATTTATAGCCTCTATAATATTCTTTTTCAAATGATCTCTGCAGAAAGGACTCTCCTTTACATTCTTTATCGCCATGGACGTCAAGGCATCCCGATAACTTTCAAAATTCTTTTCTCCGGACAGTATGTATCCCTCTGTATAAAGAAGCATATCACTGTCGAGCACGTCTTTTATTTCTGCTTCCTTTATAGCTTTTATAAAGCTGTTTAACGCTGTATTTCTGTCATCCAAGGAAGCATATACGTTTATGTCTGTTCCGACAGATGCTCCGTCTTTTCTGTTTGCACGGCTTAGCTCGCCTTCTATTGAGTCAAGCTCGAAACTTAAGGCTCTGAAGAAATCCACATAATATCCGAGCTTCTGTTCGACCTCGTCAAGCATTATCTCAAAGAATGCATTTCTCAGCTTTCTTCTGACCTTTGCGAAGATAAGCTCCGCATCATCCAGAAAAAGCTCTTTATCGGCTGTCAATGTGCCGCATACGCTTCTTTCCTTTTGAGCCAGCATTGCAAAGCGCATTACTCCGCCCTTTGCATATCTGCACTTCTTTCCTTTATATATAGGAACGCTTAATATCCTCTCCGTTCCAAGCTTTATCTTTGTTTCTTTGTCAAGATACAGGTAAAGAGCCGAAAGTCTGAGAGCCGATGCAACGGGATCCGCCGCTTCTCCGTCCAAACGTATTACCTTTTTTATCAAAGATATGTTTCCATCGGCTGAGTTAAGCTCTTTTCTGAACTCGTCGCCCTTTTCTCTGAGCTTCTCTTCCAGAACGCCGTCACAGAGTTCGGTAAATATATTTTCAAGTGACGCCCCTCGGGCCCAAAGATGCTTCTTTTGACCATGGGGAGTTTTTATCTTGTTTATTTCTCTTTCTAGATCTGATCTTTCTTCGAAGTAAGCCTCAAATTCATCTTTAAAATATGAGTATATCTTTTCTTCCGCACCATCTATAAGATCAAGGTCCGATATCTCCGACAAAATGTCGGTATCCTTTCCCAAGCACGAAACTATGCTTTCCGGCACGTTTGTGCTTTTGTATGTGAAAATACCGTTTCCGAGATCGGAAAACATACTTTCAAGCCCTTCGGCATAATTTTTCACGGGCTTTTCGTTCTTTTCTCCGCACATAAGCCTCATTTCAGCCTTGTTTTTTGCAAGCTCCGAAAGTCTTCCGTAAAGCTCTGACCAACGGCGGAAATACGTTTCCGTAACACGTGCGGTACCCAAGTATTCCGCAATGCTTTCCCAAGGGTATTTTATTTTCGTTATGAGTGCGCTTCCGAATATGGGGCATCTTGTATTCTTACATTCACCTTTTTTATCAGGTGCCTCAGAGCTGATCAATGCCTTGATCACCGAAGCCGCATTATCGATATGCACCGATACAGATTCCGTTCCAGGCTGTTTGCCGCATACGTATACGCTTTCAAACGGCAAAGGAGCGTTTTCTGTAAATTCTTTATTTCTGCAATCCCACAAAAGACCGAGTATGGGATCTCGTTCATCTCCCAGCCTATATTCGGGAGCCAAACAGTCATTTTCGTTTCCGCATATGCTCAGGTTTACTGCATTAAGCTCTGCAAGAGCTGCATATGCGTTTGCTTCCGCTTTAACATATTGCTCTCCGCGCAAAACTCCGCTGTATATCTCGGGGGAAAACAGTATAGCTTTTGCAATACTGTCCTTACCGAACTTTTCCTTTATGTATTTCTTTACGAACAATGTAACGGGCAAAAGAAGTCCCGAACCCGTACCTCCTGCCAAAGAGGCAACAACGTATATTTCTACTTTTTCGGCATCTCCGTTTTTAGCAACGCCGTCTATATAATTACAGAATGAGTTTTTGTTTTCTTCATCTGCCATATGGCAAACAAACTGTAAAAGAGCCTTCGTTCTCCAAAGACCGGTACCGTTATCCATTCGTACGGACTTTATAAACTCGTTCTGAGTATCTTCAAAGTCATAGGGGAACCATGTCCCGAGCTTTGCTCCGTCAAGTATCGAGACTGTTTCGAAGAGTCTCTCGTTGCGGGCAAGTGAAACAGTTTCGGAAGAAGAAGAATATTCGTTCACACTCATATCCGTATCTACAGAAAGTATTCCCACGTCAGATCTGTTTGTTTTTTGCGAAAAGGACCGCATACATTTGCATCCGCTTTCGCCTATACCTATTAAAAGTATCTGCCTTCCCATAGTCTTCTCCTTAACTTGAGTTTTTGTTTTTTCTTTCCCCTTGCCGTCCTGAAAGGACGGCAAGGGAGTTTAAATGATATTATGCTTCGGTTTCTACTATTTCAGCTATTTCTTCAGCTTCTGTCTTTTCTTCGGTATCTTCATCCTTAAAATTGCTTGCTATGAATTCAAGAATTCTGCAAACGTCTGCGCCGTAATCCTTGCTTGACAGGTCATAATTGCTGTTTACACAGATCTTTCCTGTCTCGTCCATGGGATTATCGATGCATACCGTCTTGAAGGTATTGGATCTGTTGAGCCACATTGCGATATTGTTGAAATAATCTCTGCTGTTGGCACCGGAGTTACAAACAAGCTTGGAACCGGCAACTGCCTCAAATACGTTGTCAAGCTGCTGTCTGTATACCTGAATAAATCTTTCGGGAGTATTAACGGAATTCGTACGGAACTCGGTAATATCTCTGAATACGTTATATGCAACCTTGAGTATTCTTTCCGCATCGTCACAGTCACGTCCAAGTTCTTCGCTTGTCTTGATCATGTATGCGAATTCGATTATGTTGGGACCTACTCTGTCAACGTTTGCAGGTCTTCCACCTTCGATCCTTACCTTTCTGCAGGACTTATTGCCCTTATCGGAAGCATCTCTGAAGAGGCTTTCGGTAAGCATACGCATAAAGGGCATTCTTGTCATAGCGCTTTCAAGTGCGGATATCTCGGAGGGGTTGTCACTTGCTATGCTGGGAAGAGCGGTCATCTGACGTGCTATGTCCTCGTCAAACTTCTTGCTCCATTCATCGACGAGGTCTGTCTCATTTCTCATCCATGCAACGAGCTGAGCAACGTTCTTACTATTGATAAGTTTTCCTTCGGTATCGGTAATTCTTGTATCCTTATACTCGAAGTAGTAACGGCCCTTGTCTCCGCCGATACCGGGCTTATATACAAGCTCCTCAGACTTGAATCCGTAGAAGAGAGCCTTGATCATCTGATCGTCGCACTGTTTTTCCTTTTCCTTGTTCATAAAGGGCAGGTAGCCTCTCTTGTGGAGGTCAAAGCCGATGTGGGGGTTCCACATATCAGTATCATACTTCTTGCTGTTTTCAAGAGCTGTGCAGTAATTTCTGTAGTATGTGTTATCTGCACCGAGCTCATCAAACTTGGCAATACGGAGAGGAGTGATATCCATTATCTCACCTGTGCAGTAAAGTACCTGATCGGATACTGTGGATACGATGGATACTCTTGCCGCACTGTTACCGGAATATGTACGGATAAACTCTTCGGAGCAGGAACGGATAATATCCGATTCCTTGGTCTGATCTGCGGGAAGTCTGAGTCCGAATTCCTCTGCGTGTTTCTTTATGTACTTACCCGTTTCAAGAGATATCATAAATACTATGATATTTGAAGGCTGAACTAATTCCTCGCCGTCGCACTCAGCCTTAAGTCTGAGGGAAGGTGTAGCAAGATCCTGTGCAATAGAGAAGCTTGAACGGAAAGCAGCTTCAATGTCCTTGGGGTTGGGATTTTCTCCGCAGGAAGCAACGATAGCTTCAATTGCATTGTAAGAAGCAATCTTCTCATACGCCTCGTTTTTGGTTATGAACTTACGATAAGAATCTACCATACTGCTGAACAGAGACTTGTAAGCCTTTGAGTCCTTATCGTTCCAGTTGTCACCGGAGGATGCGGCAATTGCTGCCTTGTATGCAGATTCGAATACTCCCTTACCAACAACAGAGTCTGTAGCAACAAGCTCGCTTTCGGTAGCGGGACCGCCCTCGGAAACTATCTCCTTGAATATGCGCTCCTTAGCTTCCTTAGAGGAGAATACGTTGATAGCGCTGTCGATATTGCCGGAATCCTTTCTCTTGGCAGTCTTTGTAGCCTCAACAAGCTCTTCCTTTTCTTTTTCGAAGCGGTTGAAGAAGTTGCGGTACTTGGAAATAAGCTCGTCAACATCCTTCGCTATCCTTACGAATACCTTCTGCATAAGCTGTGACTGAGCGCTCCAGCAGATATTTTCAGCTATTCTCTTCGCATCGATAGCAATCATCTTAACGTCAGCCTTGGGATCTGTCTTAGCCTTGTTGAAGTTTTCCTCTTCTCTGGAGGTCTTTATAAATCTTTCCTCTCCGAGGCCATAGTAGCGGCTCTTGGAAACGTTGAAATCGATCTCGTCGGTATCGTCCTCGGGAACTGTAAGAAGGAATTCCGGAACAGATTCTATCTTTCTTGCTCTGATTTCCTTCCATTCCTCAAAACGGCTGTCGATCTTATCTGTAAGAAGCTTTCTGAAGCGGCAGAGCTGTACCATTGCCGCAACGGGATGTATGTAATCGCCTTTCTTGCAGAGTATTCTGTCTGCGAAATACATTTTCCCTTCTGCGTATTCCTGCTTCTTCTTGTCAAGCGTGATAACAGAATCCGCTGTGCTTGTGGTAGTCCTCTTTATTTCTGAAACGCATTCTTGGAAATACTTAAGCAGATATTCCGATGCAGCGATTGCCTTGGGAACGATCTCCATCTTTGTGACCTTCGCTTTTTCGTCAACGTAGAATTCCTCGTTTATCTGGTTTGCGATGTCCTCTGTGTTGGTGATCTTTGTTTTGATAAGCTCTTCAAGCTCTGCAAAATATGAATCGACTACGGTTGCATCAAGCTTCTTGCCCTTTTCGTCATAGAGAGCGGTTCCTCTCTCTACTAGTGAAACGATATCGTCATTGCTTTCGTTTGCGGCAATGTCGTCGAAAGCTTCAAGAACAAGATTTGCATATTCGCCGTCTTTCATCGTATAACGGCTCTTGGACTCCTTGGCAAACTGTTCCTTTTCACGAATTGTAGCCTCGACCTTCTTGTGGAGCACGAGCCACTCGTTGTCACAGCTGTCAAGTGTCTTCTGATGAGCTACGTACTCAAGAATAGAGTCAACGGGGAATCTGATCTGGGATGTGGAAACTCCGGCATATACGGCATTACTTCCGTTATTCTGAGAACGAAGGAGCTCGTGATTGGAGAACTCGCTGTCGAATGCCGCTCCGATATCTGTACAAAGGATAGTATAGAGGGAGTTTGCAAGAACTATCTCATGAGCACTTACAGAGTTGAGGCCGGGTATTCTGTCAAGAAGGAATACCTGGGAGAAGGGTGCTGCTTCGGGCGTCCAATAGCTCTTGTCGGATGCATCGAAAAGCACGCCTACCGTGGGCTCGTCGGGATGTCCTATTCTGAACTTTACAGGAGCCTTCTTCTGTGCACTTCTTCCTGCATTATAATTTCTTGCAACAAGATTGATAGCGTTAAGCTCTCTCAAGATAGCATATGCGTTTGCATATACCTTGATCTTGTTTTCGGGAGTCTGAGAGTCTGCAAAGATCTCAGGAAGTGCTATCATTGCATTTACGATAGGATCCTTGCCAAGGTTCTTTCTGATATAGCGCTTTGCGAAAAGTGCTATCGGAATAAAGGAACCCGAACCGGTACCGCCCGCTACAGAGGAGATAACGTATATCTCGCAAATTGCCGCAGGGTCAGCTACCATTTTTTCGAGAGCGCCTATGAACTTAGCTCTTTCAAGAGGCTTGTTCATAAGGTTGAGGAATGCAAGGTATGATTTCTTACGCCACTGAGAAGCGCCTCTTACCATTTCCTGCGAACGGACCTGCTCGTTGTCGCAGGGGAACCACTCGCGCAGATAGTTCTTTCCGAATCTGTCGCAGACAGTACCCACGCTTGCGGAATCCGCCATTACGACGGGAGTTGCGGCATCTATGTTCTTGATGTCGCCTGCGTCGGTATCAAATACCAATGCAGTAATGTGGTTGTCGTTGTGCTTACCAAACTGCTGATATCTCTTAAAAAATGTATCAACAGCTCTGCTGCCGGTTCCTCCGACACCGATCAAGAGAATGTTTTTCATAGTCCTGTGTCTCCTTTTTTATTTGAAAATTATTTATCAATCTTTTCTTTTTACGAATACGAAAATTTCCTTCAGCTTCTGCTCGGAATCAAAGATACCGTAAGGTGTAGTTCCCATATTGCTTTCCTGCCCCACTACCTTGGCACCGTTTGACTGACCCTTGTAATATCTTCTTACTTCTCCGGAAGTAAGGATATCCTTAATGGGCTGACGTGAGCCCTTATAATCCTTTTTGGAGATCTCCTTCATAATAGTCTGATATGCTTTTCCGGCCTCGCTGCTGTCTCTTGTGAAGGAAAGGCTTCTCATATTCTTAAGGAATTTGATCTGCGCTTTTTCCTTACCCTTAACGAATTTTATCTCCGCAAGACCCGCTATGCTTTCGTCAGGCTGGTTTCCCCAGAATGGTAAAACAAATACGAATCTTCTCCAATGCCAGAGCCACTTTTCCTTAAATCCGAGGTTTACCGGAACGTAAGACATAGTGATCTTCGAGGAACTGTCCATAGGAAGACGTATCCTTAAGAAGGTTCCCGAAGGGAAGCTCTTGGCTATAAAGAAGCCTATGATAAACAGAATTATGTGTATGACAAGAAGTATTACCAGTATCCTCCATATATATGACCAAAGAGAACTTGCCGTAAATTCGAAGCTGTCGGTATCTTCGCAGCCAAAGCAGGATACGCTCACTTCCTTTTCGCCGTTAAGTATCAACATAGCGAAGAAGGTCTGGAAAGGATTTATCATATCGCGCGTCACTCTTACGTTGACCGTGCCATAACCCTCATAAGCTTCAACGCTTACCTCTTTCCCGCAAGGCAGCCAAACGAAAGAGCCGAAGGTTCCCTTGTCCTTCACCGCAATATCTCCGGAATTATAGAGATTCTGCATTTCATTGAGGGGCATAGGCTCTCCGTCTCTCAAAAGTCTGAAACGAAGGACCGCCGTACTTTCATCCAAAGCAAACCTGTCTACCCTCTTGTTAGGAGACTGGATCGCTTCAAGCACGTACGAGGATCTTTCCACAATAATGTTTGCCGACGCCTCGGACATAATGGAGGTATCTGTCGTAAGATTGGCAACGAGCTTTATTTCAAGTTCTCCCGCCTTTATTGGTACCGTAGAAAGAGTATCGGAATTCGGAACGTAGGTCAGCACGTTTCCTTCTATTACGGCATAGGAACTGAGCTCAACGTCTCCGATAGTAAGTGAGTACGAAATTATATTGCTGTCAAAATTTATGGGAGCTCCGTCTGTCATGAGCTCAAATCTTATATGTGTACCGTTTTTGGAAAGCTGGCTTTCCGTCAGTGTAAATGCGGCATTTTCCGTAGCCTTTACTTCTACGGAAGTAGGTACGTAGGCGGCGCTGTGAGTATGTTCACGGGATATTCCGTCGGGAGAGATCACCTTCAGAGTTTCAGTATACTGTCCAAATGCCCCAAACGGTATCTCAGTCAGAGCGGTAAGTGTACCGTCGGGATTTACCTGGAGCTTCGAAGTTATCTCTTCTCCGTTTTCATTTACGAAGGAATGCTCCACCGTATATTTTTCAAGAGCATCTTTGCTTCCGATAGGCGCATTTGATACGTACACGGTGTAAAGCGACTGGATCGAAGGATTCTTTCCGCCGTTGCTAGATATGAGCTCAGGGCATCCCTTATCCTCTATTCGGTAATGCGTCGGATCGCTTTCCACTATGCAGGTATCGGAAGAATACATCGTATACTTTCCGCCCATTACGCTTACGGAAACGCTGACCTCATTGGTACCGAGAACAAGAGAGAACTCATCGCCGCACGCTCCGCTTTGTTCTGCATATGAGACCTTAGTCTCTACTTCTCCGAAAAGCTTCTCAAGATCCATGATCTTGTTATTGGCTTTTTCCCTTACCTCGTATCCGATGCGTATCTTATCGTCGGGACGGAGATGGCTGTTGATATACTGCATATCAACGCGCTTGTACTCGTCGCCGTCAAGATATTCGTAATAGTGTTCAATGTTGAGTGCAGGCTCTGCCAATACCGCAACATCTTTTACCTCGGTATCGAAAGTAAGCTCAAGCTTTCCTCCGTACATATAAGGATCGCCTTTGAATACTGCAGAGTATCCCGACTTCATATTCAGGCTTTTCGGATTGAAAAAGCACTGCTGAACGGGAACGATCTCCTTGCCCTCGTATTTTGCGCTCACGCTTCTTGCACCGCTGTTCTGAACAATGACGGATACGTTCTTGAAGGAGTACTCGTATTGATTAAGATCCACAGTGACCGTGTTCCCTGAGATCTTGAAGTTTGCTTCGGGAAGAGTGTAACGTCCGGACATCTGGTTTGCTATATCCTGCATTACGTCTATGATGGACGAGGGGTCCTTTGCAAGATACGGAGTAAACTTATAGGATCTGCAAAGCGAAGAACCCTTAAGGTCAAAGGCATCCATAAATCCAAGATATATGGTGTGCATGGAGGGATAAGGAGATATGTACTCGTTTATCTTGCTCTCGGCATGCGCCTGATCCTTATTGTCAAACTGTCCGTCGGTAAAGATCAGCATCCAATATTCCGTATCGCTGCTTTCCATGGCAAGCTCTTCCTTGGTCTTAAGACCCCTTTGAGTAAGACTGTCTACCGCAGTCTTTATAGACTTTGACGGAGTTCCTCCCTTAGGATCTTTATTGAGAAATGAATTTTTCATTGCATTTTCAAGCTCGGCATTTCTGTCGGGAGCGCTCAGATCTATCTCAATGGACGGGTAGTTGTTCATAGGCGTTATGATGAGAGTATCCTCCTCTCCCAGAAGCGCCATAAGCATCTGTATTGCATAGAGTGCGTAATCGTTCTTCTCCTGGGTCTCCGTATCCCCTATAAAGAGCATGGAACCGGAATTATCGAAAAGCACGGATACGACCTTTTTGGTAAAACGTACGTCATTCGTATCTCCCCCTGCCGTTCCGTCACCGACAGCAAAAATATTTACGGCGCATAAGGCGATCATGACCGCCGCCAAAAAGACCGATGTCATTTTCTTGAAAGTCCTCATTGTCTCATTCCTTTGCAAGCTTTGTTTGTATTACAAGTTTAAAGTTACAGTTTTACCTTTAATATATATAATATATTAATTTTATCGCAACATCTGTAACTTGTCAACAGTTTTGTGCATATTACGACATATTTCATCAACTTTTTCTTTGCAATTTGTACATATTTTTCTTTGAACCTCGGTATGAGGATTTATTGACAAGTAGTAAACTTATGTGTTAGAATAAAATGAATAATTGTTTTTAAGGGGTGGATCTTGATGAATGCAGTCTTTAATGTCTGCTGCTATTTGTCTTTGATAACATTTATCGGACTGACTTTTGCTGCGGTATTCGTATATTTCAAAGCATACAGGCAGAGCCGTTTGCTGCAGCCCGGAAAGATCTTTGCCGTCGCTGTTTTTCTGTCATCTGTATTCATTTTCTTCCCCATATATCTCGAGACCGTAAGTGCCGTTACGGATTCGGATGTAATAAATTTCCTTATGGCACTGATACTTTCAGCGCACAATACCATACGCTTATTCATAGTTGACGGAGAATTTTCCATAATTCTCGATTACACCCAGCATAAGGAAGGTATAACGCCGATAATTTTCGACTTTATAGCATCGGTAATGTTTATAGTCGCACCTATTCTGTCTTTCGGCGCCGTACTCCTGTTCTTTGAAAATCTTACCGCAAGAAGAAAATACCTCTTCGGATTTTTCAGAGACACCTACATTTTTTCCGATCTGAACGAAAAGTCCATTACACTTGCAAAGAGCATAAAAGATGCCGACCCCGGACGCGTTATAGTTTTCACCGATGTCTTTAAAAGCAACGAGGAGCGCAGCTACGAGCTTATAGAGCAGGCAAAGGAGCTTGATGCCATACTTTTCAAAAGTGATATAAGCATTGCAAACTTCAGAACTCACAGTAAAAAAGCGAAGCTTTACTTCTTCCTCATAAGCGATGACGAGGAAGAAAACGTAAATCAGCTTATGTTGCTTTCAGCCAAGCCCCGTAAGGGTGACAGCCATACATATACAAAGAAAGGCTATGATTATCCCGCAGATGATATAAGAATATATCTGTTCTCCAGCAAGAGCATATACGACAATCTTGCCGGACTCGTAAAGACAGAATACGTCAAGATAAGAAAAGTCAATGACGTACAAGCGCTGATATACAGACTTATCGACGAAAAGGGAGGAGATCTTTTCGATTCCGCATCGGAAACGGAAAGACTTATTACAGACCCGGTTACGGGAAAAGAGATAAAAGAAAAGCTCATCTCCGCAGTAATAGTTGGTCTGGGTATGCAGGGCAGAGAGATGCTTCGGGCAATATCCTGGGCGGCACAGATGTTCCCTTACAGACTTGAGATCACAGCGTTTGACAGAAAAAGCGAGTCAAAGGATCAGATGGATGCTCAATATCCTGAAATGATGCTCAAGAAAGATCAGATCGGCAAAAGCTACGGAGACATTGTCAAAACCTGTCACAACGGCGATTTTTCTACGGAGGGCGAAGCTCACTACAGTATAGATATCATTCCCGACACAGACGTTACCGGAAGCGATTTCGAAAATAAGATCCTCGCACTGAAGGATGTGACCTACATTATGGTCGCTCTCGGAAACGACGACCTTAATATTCAGATCGCCACAAAATTACGTATACTTTTCCGACGTATAGGAAAGTATCCCAAGATCCATACAATAGTTTACAGCCCCGATAAATTTAAACTATTTGAAAAGGGATACGAAAATCCCGCACTCAAATACGACATAGTCTTCTGCGGCGACATTAAAACAAACTTTTCCGAAGAATGTATCCTTGGCTCAAAGATAGAAAAGATCGCACTCAGTAAACATATGAGCTACTGCGAATCGGAGCTCAAAAAGAGAAGGACCGAAGAAGAAGCCCTGCAGTCCGAAATAGATACCGCCCACAAAGAAAAAAACAAGGAGCTCGCCGAAAAATTAAAGGCAGAACTCAAAGAAAAGGGCATTGCGAACAAACTTTGGCTCAGAGAAACGGAAGATCAGTTCTGGAACAACGATTATAACTACCGTTCCAGCATGGCAAGTATCATACATAGCAGGTTGAAACTTCATTGCGGTCTCCACGGTTTTGAAAAGAAACCTCAGGACAGGACCGAAGCAGAGAGAAGACTCTGCCGTATTGTAGAGCATCAGAGGTGGAACGCTTACGTACGTTCCGAAGGTCACGTTTTCGCACCCGCAAGAGACAAGCTTGCCAAAACTCACCATTGGCTCATTCCTTTTGATGAGCTTCCCGCAAGCGAACAGGAAAAAGACGACTAAAACTTATTAAATTTTTAACATAAGGAAAGGTAACATCATGGCTAGTACAACTAAAAGTTTGGAAGAATTAAAAAGAGACATTCCCGGCTATATTGACCTTAGAACCAACTTTGAAGCTTACACGGGAGATGAACCCTATCTGTTCATAAGCTACTCCCACAGAGATACGGATAAGGTATATCCCACTCTAGATAAGCTTAACGAGAAGAAGTACCGCATCTGGTACGATGAATCCTGCGAAACGGGAAACGATTTCAGAGACGAGCTCAGAAACAAGATCGAAAAATGTGCGGGCGTTATCCTCTTTGTTTCGGAAGCGTCCATGAACTCTCCCTTCTGCGGAATGGAGATATTGTGTGCCAAGGAAAACAACAAGCGCATATATCCCGTATATCTCGGAGAAAACGTTGAAGTTCCCCCCGCATTCCAAATCTTTTTAGCAAATCTCCATCACAGTACCATAACCGACGAAAAGAAAATGATGGCTTCCCTCTTGAGAGATCTTCCTGCGGAGGCCATGGATCGCCTTACCATGAACGAGGCTAAGGATCATCTCGAAAAATGTGAGGATAACGGAGAGATCATTTCGGTTCCCGAAGGAATAAAGACCATCGGCGCAAATGCTTTCGGAGGCCGTACGCGCTTCAAGAATATCAGCCTGCCCGAAACTCTTACCGTTATAGGTGATGAGGCGTTCCGTGCCTGCTCAAATCTTCAGAAGATAGACATTCCCGCCAATACGGTGAGAATAGGAAACAGCGCATTCCGTGATTGCGTAAAGTTGAAGTCGCTCACTATCAAAAATTCCCTCATAAAGATAGGCGAAAGAGCTTTCGAAAACTGTCCCGAGCTTTCAAATATTGAGCTTCCCGACGGTCTCACAGAGATCTATGCAAGCGTATTCAGCGGATGTAAAAACCTTTCGCACATAGATCTTCCCGCAAACCTTACCGTTATCGGTGAAAATGCTTTTGCGGACTGTGTAAAAATAGAGGACATAGTACTTCCCGATACAATAGTCAAGATAGACGACCTCGTATTCAGCGGTTGTGCAAAGCTCAAGAATGTTTCCCTTCCCGAAGGACTCAAGAAGATCGGTAAGGCTGCATTCAAGAACTGTGTATCTCTCACAACGATGCGTATTCCCGCATCCGTAGTATTTCTTTCCACCGACCTGTTCCGCGGCTGCGATTCTCTCAAATCTATAATCGTAAACCCAAAGAACAGATACTACAAATCAGAGCCCAACAAGCGTGACGGAAGCGATCACGTACTCTTCAATAAAAACAAATCTATGATAATCGCATATCCCGCTAACAGCCGTGAAGTACAGTATGACGTACCCGACAGCGTTACCGTAATAAGCGATTGGACCTTCAGCGAATGCAATAAGCTCAACCGTATATCCATCCCCGACAGCGTATGTGAGATCGGAGAGGGCGCATTCAGCAACTGCAAGCTCCTTGATGAACTTACCATTCCCGATAGCGTTGAAAGAATAGACGACTGCGCATTCAGAGGATGCGAAAATCTTGAAAGAATACTTATTCCCTCTTCCGTTACAGAGCTCGGTTGGGGTCTGTTTGACGGATGTAAGGAATCTCTGGTCGTATACTGCGATGAGGGTTCAGCTATCCACGCGTATTGCGAGCGCAACAGGATCTGCAACGACAGAATACCCAATATGGAGACTGATTAAAAGTGGAAAATACAGCAAAACAAACCTTCAGTGCAAAAGCAAAGGCCTTCGTCAAGACCAACGTTGTTATGATAATCGCATTTTTTGCCGCGGTAATAACGTCATTTATCGTACCTCCGGATAAGGAATATCTCGGCTATTTTGATTATAAGACCCTTACCTGTCTGTTCTGCGTACTTGCGGTGGTATGTGCACTGAAAAACATAAGATTTTTCTACATACTTGCCCGCAAGGTAGTTCAGCTCTTTAAGAATGCAAGAGTAAGTATCCTTGCTCTTGTGTACATCACGTTTATCGGCTCAATGCTCATTGCAAACGACATGGCTCTGCTCACGTTCCTTCCCCTGGGCTTTTTCGTGCTCACCACCACCCATATGGAAAAGTACATGGCGTTTACCTTCATTATGCAGAACATCGCAGCCAATCTCGGTGGAATGCTGACACCCTTCGGAAACCCCCAGAACCTCTTTTTGTACACAAGATTTAATATCCCCACTATGGAATTTGTGGAGATAATGCTCCTCCCTTTTGCTCTTTCGGTAGCTCTCATAACCCTTTGCTGCTTGGTTTTTGTAAAGGCAGAGCCCTTGCAGCTTGAGGATGAAAAGGTAGAACTTAACATAAAAAGAACAATATTTTACCTGATACTCTTCACATTTTCTATAGTTATCGTTTTCCGCCTGATTCCTTACCAGATAGGTCTCGTAGTCATCCTTATTTCACTTCTGATAGCTGACAGAAAGGCCTTAAAGATGGTGGACTACGGTCTTCTCTTTACTTTTGTTTTCTTCTTTATCTTCTCGGGAAATATGGCAAGGATCGATCTTGTAAGAGACTTCTTTTCCTCACTTCTTGATAAGAGCACGCTCATAGTAAGTACCCTTTCCTGTCAGATGATAAGTAACGTGCCTTCTGCTATATTGCTTTCTCAGTTTACAGAAAACTACAGAGAGCTTTTGGTAGGCGTAAACATTGGCGGCGTGGGCACTCTTATATCCTCTTTGGCAAGTCTGATAACATTCAGAGAATACGCCAGCCATAACCCCGGAAAGACTTTTAAATACCTTTTGGAATTTACCGCATTCAACTTTGCATTTCTTATAATACTCACTTTAGTAATGTATTTTGTAGGCGCGTAAAAAAAGCAAAAAGATCTCCTTTGGGACGAATCCCAAAGGAGATCTTTTTATCTTTCTCTTAATACGGAGTCTTTTCAAAGTGCTCTGCAATATAGGAACAGATTAACGGACCATCATTCACAAGTAGAGTATTTATTCCGTAACTGAGAAGTTTGTCGAAAAATTCATAGCATTCTTTATCTTCTTTGTATGCCGCATCCTGAATAGAACCGTGAAGTCTCAGTTGACCTTTAAAACTAAGAAGCCTATTCTTATTATCTTTCAAATAAGTATCAAACGAATATTCATTAAGATCCATCTTAAGGTTCATAGTCTTTGCAAGCCCGTGTTTTCCTATAAGCTCATTTGCCTGAGACAGTGTATTTCTGTTATTGAGAAATCCCATAGCGGGAAGCTCACCATTACCCAGAGAAAAAGAAATGTGCTTTTTAACGAGGTCATAACTGTTATTGATAAAGAATTTCTGCCAAGTGTATATAACAGCGGTGGGGCAGTCGTATTTCTCAAGCAGGGGCCAAATGTCCTTTTCAAGATCCCAGAAAGGCAGATCGCTGTTGGCAGGCTTTTTCACGTCAAGCCTTATAAATATACGGTTAGCACAAACCTTCACTGCCTCTTCTAGAGTTGGTATTTTGTAAGGTGTTACCGCTGCACCCGCGCCTCCGGACTTGTTTTTTAAATTCAGCTGCATAAGTTGTTCATAAGTCCAATCCTTCAGGTATACGGATCTCGGCAAACCGTTCTTGCCCGCTTTACTTGCGTGATCGGTCATTCTTGTAAGAGTCTCATCGTGAAGAAGCACGAAAACCCCGTCCTTTGTAAGTCTCGGGTCTATCTCTACCATATCCGCGCCCATCATAATTGCACTTATAATACCCTCAATGGAGTTTTCGGGATAATTAATCATATCCCCTCTGTGTATGCAGGACATAAGTCTTCCGTCAGGGTCATTGAATGCCGCATACTTTTCATTAAAATCTCTCATCCAATCCGGAATATTCAATGAACCCTTCCAAGAAGGAACGAACAGAGAAATATCGTTTATATAGTCTTCTCTCATAAGAAGCTTTCCCGTAAATTCCATTTTTTCGGGATCAAATTCAGTTATGTCAGAGGAAAGCTTTATAATAAATTCAGTCACAGCCTGAGCCAAAGCTTCGGGAGAGCCTCCGCAAAGGTGCAGATCACTGCCATCAGCATATGCGGTATAGCTTCCTTGTGAAAGCTTTTCCGTATATCCATTTACAGCAGGTGCTCCGATACTGATCATAGGCTCACCGTTCATTTTTCCGTTTTCAATACGCAGCTTCAAAGTCACACCAAAACGCTCTTCGATCTTGTCGCGGATACGCCTTGCCTCATTCTTGAGATCTGTTCCGTACACAATAAGATATTCGGATAATTCCCTTTTTGCGGGCTCCGTTTCGGTTTCTGTTTCGGTTTCTATTTCTGTTTCTGTTTCTGTTTCCGTTTCTGTTTCTGTTTCTGTTTCCGTTTCGGTTTCCGTTTCGGTTTCCGTTTCGGTTTCCGTTTCTGTTTCCGTTTCTGTTTCCGTTTCTGTTTCCGTTTCTGTTTCTGTTTCCGTTTCCGTTTCCGTTTCTGTTTCTATTTCTATTTCTGTCTCTATTTCTGTCTCTATTTCTGTCTCTATTTCTGTCTCTATTTCTGTCTCTATTTCTGTCTCTATTTCTGTCTCTATTTCTGTCTCCGATTCGGCACCTTTGGACACACCCATACAAGAAACAAGAGAAAAGATGATACAGAAGCAAAGAAGGAATGCCAATATTCTTTTCATAGTACGCCCCTTATATTAATTATTTTACTCTTTTAATTATATCAAAACTTCCACGGTTTTGTAAAGGGGGTTTTTGAATTACGGTTCATAAAATTCAAATATGGGCACAATACCTTCTTCCGTTGCTGCTTTATGGTCATTTCTATCTCTGAGTGTCCATGCAAAAAGGCTCATTTTCCAAAGTCTTCTGCAGATAAAAACCGAAAGGCTGTCTTTTACGTCACAAAATCTGTAAGCTATGAAATCGGGAACGCAAAGGAAATTAAGCAAAAGATTTGTAAGTAAAAATTTCAAAATAAAATGGAGCTTCTCTTTACTTTTAAAAAAATTTTCAGAAAGCTGTCCGCGCACAACGTAAGGGCGGTTTTTCCTCAACCAAATCAGGCATCTGGGGTCAAAGCTTTCTATACAATAAGCCCCCTTGTATCCTTTAAGAGCCTCACAAACAGCTTCCGAAAGAGCGGCATGGTTGCCCTTAAAGGGTTTAAGCTCTATTATGATAGGAGCTTTGGCTCCGTACAGCTCCAGCACCTGTTCAAAGAAAGGAATCGCCTCGCCCGTAGATTCAAGGCGGTAACGGGAAATCTCATCGGATGACAACTCCTCTACCCTTTTATCCTCTCCGGCAGTGCGCAACAGTGAGGAATCGTGTATAACAGCAAGTCTGCCGTCCTTTGTAAGATGAAGATCAAGTTCTATGCCGTAACCCTTATCGAGCGCTCTGCGAAAAGCCTCCAGAGAATTTTCGGGAACTCCTTCTCCATGAAGCCCTCTGTGAGCATAAAAGTATCCTTTAAGCAACTCTGTACGTTTCCCTTTTGCAATCCCTTTTACCGAAAAAACATACAGAACCGACAAAATAAATACCGCGATCAAAAACACCGTCAAAATCAATCCTCCACGTCAAAGGCTTCAAGACCTTTTTTCGCCTCGACCTTGTTGTCTCCGTGTTTTACAAGGCTCATGGTTATAAAGGAACCGAATACAAACAGTGCCGCATAAGGAAACAGGGTCTTATATCCAACGTGTTCGAGAAGCCAGCCCGCTATAATGGGAGTAGCTATCTGCGCCGACATTGAAAAAGTATAATAAAGTCCGGTAAATTTGCCCACTTCACTTCCCTTGCACATTTCAACTACCATAGGAAGCGAGTTTACGTTTATGGATGCCCATGCGATACCGACCATTATAAAAAGAACGTAAAGAATGGGGCTGAAGCTGTCAGCAAGCAGCGTGTAAACGAACGCCGCGAAAAAGCTTCCGGAAAGCAAAAGCGTTCCGAAGCGTATGGTCTTGCGGCGACCGATCTTACTTGCAACCGCACCTATGGGAATATAGCTTACGATAGCTCCCGCCGTGGCGATGGTAAGACAAAGATTGGCATTGGAAAGTCTCATGTTCCAGGTCTCAGTAGCATAAACGGAGAACCATGTGGTAACACCGTTATAGCCTATGAACCACAAGGCAATGGAAAAGAGCAGGAAAGTAAGGCTCCTTTTTACATCCTTGGGAAGCTTTTCGTCACTTTCCTTTATTTCCACGGATGAAATTTCGGGATGTGCCTCCTCAAATGCTCTCTGTTCTGCTGAAAGCTTCGGCTCATTTACGAAGAAAAGGAGCACAAGAAGAGCCGTGATCATAATAACGCCCACAATAACGAAAAGAGGCAAATAAGAAACGTATTCTCCGTCTTTTGACTTACATACAAAATTAGTAACGATAAGATATATAATGCCGCCAAGTGCACCCATAAGGTTTATAATAGCGTTTGCCTTACTTCTCAAAGGTTTGGGAGTAAGGTCAGGCATAAGAGCCACTGCGGGGCTGCGGTAGCTTCCCATGGCAATGAGCAGCAAGCAGAGCACGGAAATAAACGCCGTTACCTTCCAGCTTGCGGCAAGGCTGTGATAGCTGTCCGCAAACATGGGTAGAAGCATCATAAGTACAACGGCACACAAAGTTCCCACCAGTATGAAGGGTCGTCTGCGTCCCAAAGGATTTTTGCATTTATCGGAAAGTCCGCCGAACAAAGGCAAAAGGAAAAGAGCAAATACGTTGTCAGCCGCCATTATGAAGCCCGACTTGGTCTCTCCGATATTAAAGGTCTCCGTAAGTATCTTGGGGATCAGGTTGTCATAAAGCTGCCAGAATGCGCAAATGGAAAGAAAGGCAAAGCCTACGAGAACCGTCCTTCTTGTATTAAGTTTCATACTATCCCTCCGTTTCACATAGGTATATTATACATTCCGGCAGAGAAAAAGTAAAGTGCTATGCGCTTATTTGCAAATAAGCATGATCTGTGATATAATGTTCTTCAAACATCCAACATCAAAGGAAAGAAAAATGAAGAAACTTTTTATATATACCCTTCTTCTCCTTCTGCTTCTGTCCTCCTGCGCAAGGTCCGGGAATCCGGAGTCTGAGGAAAGCAGCCTTCCTATCACAGAGACCCATACGCCGGCTGAAACGGAAGCTCTGCCTCGGGAAACGGACACAGAGGAGGAAAGTGCCACGGAAGAAAATATTTTCACAGAAGGTTCCTATCTGGGAGTAAAGGACTACGGAAATATCAGCGCAAAGGATATGGACAGCTTCAAATACCTGTTCCTTGTAAACGGAGAAGCAAAGAGCTACACTCTTCCTTACGACTCGGAGTACAAAATACAAAATATTCTCAAGCACGGAGAAAGCTACGAGATATATGAAAAAAACGGGCACATCGAAGATATTCGTCTTGTACGTAAAGCAAGTGCCTCTCTGCCTGAGGAATACGGTTACAGACCCGGAGAGAAAACGCTTAAGAATCTGCTGACCGCCGCCCTTGCGCCTATGGGCTCAAGCCTATACGTTTACGGAGGCGGCTGGAACTGGCAGGACAACGGCAGCTCTCTGCAATGCAGAAGCATAGGTGTATCCACTTACTGGTCGGATTTCTTTTCAAGCCGCGACAGCTCCTATTCTTATTTGGGAGACAAAAATAACAAGGCAAACAGCTTTTTCCCTCACGGAGGCTGGAACGAATACTATTATGCAGGTCTCGATTGCTCGGGATATATAGGCTGGGTGGTATATAACGTCCTCAACACGGAAAGCGGCAACGAGGGCTTTGTTGCTTCTTCCTCACATATGGCAAGATCTCTCGGGGAAAAGGATCTCGGAAGCTTCACTCCGGGCAGCAATTGGAAAAAAGAAGCTCTTTCTCCCGGAGATATAGTAAGCATAAAAGGTCATGTCTGGATGTGCATAGGGGTCTGCTCCGATGGAAGCGCAGTCATAGCACACTCCACCCCATCCCCCTCAAGAGAAGGTTATGAAGGAGGAGGCGTTCAGCTCTCTGCCATCGGGGAAAGCCGTAACTGCGAGGCTTACTCCCTTGCCGACAAGTATATGAAAGACTTTTATCCCAACTGGTATGACCGCTACTCCGTATCTCTTAAAAGCTATGAAGTCTATACACATTTTGAGCTTGAAGGAACGGGAGTTTTCTCTTGGAAAATATCGGATGAAGGTACATTAAGCGATCCTGAAGGGATAAGGGATATGAGCGCTTATGAGATACTTGAAATAATTTTCAGCCATTAAAATACGGGTCTGCATACTGAAGTGCAGACCCGTACTATATTATAAAGAGAATATTTAAAAAAATGCGGTTCAAAAACTTGACACAGCAGAAAAAAAGGCGTATACTCTACGATATAGATATTTAACATATTCTCAATATCTATGGAGGTAAATTATGAAAAGCTTAAAAGTATTATCACTTGTGCTTGCGCTCGTCCTCGCACTCGGCATTTTCGTAGGATGCGGCAAGACAAACTATGCTGAAAACAATACCGAATACGTTATCGGTTTGTCAGGTCCCCTTACAGGTGACGCTGCAATGTACGGTATCGCGGTTCAAAATTCCGCACAGATAGCTGTTGATGAGATCAACGCTGCAGGCGGTCTTAACGGTGTTATGTTCAAGCTCGTTGCAACAGACGATATGAACGATGCTACAAAGATCTCTACTAACTACTCCTCTCTCCTTGAGGGCGGTATGCAGGTATCTCTCGGTACAGTAACCACAACTCCCGGTCTTGAATTCAAGAACCTTTCCGCAGATGACAACGTATTCTTCCTTACACCCTCCGCTTCCGGAGACAAGATTCCCGAAAATCCCAACGGCTACCAGATGTGCTTTGCAGACGGCAACCAGGGTAAGGTAGCGGCAGAGTTCGTTAGTGAGAACTACGGTGGAAAGACCATCGGCGTATTCTACAAGTCCGATGACGCATATTCCAAGGGCATATACGATCAGTTCAAGGAAAACCTTGACTCTTCCATAACAGTTGTTGAAACAACCTTCACAAACGCAAACACAACAGACTTCAATACACAGATCGATACTCTCAAGTCCTGTGAATTTATATTCATGCCCATATACTACACACCCGCTTCTCTCTTTATGACTCAGGCAAAAGAGATCATAGCACCCAATGCAGTATACTATGGATGTGACGGATTCGACGGTATCGACAACATTGAAGGCTTCGATATTACATCCATTCCTCAGGAAGTAACAATGCTTTCTCACTTCAACTCCAAGGCAAGCGAAGGTCCTGCTAAAGAGTTCATCGACAAATACGTTGAAAAGTACGGAAAAGAGACCCTTAACCAGTTCGGCGCTTCCGCTTACGACTGCGTATACGCGATCTACGGTGCAATGAAGAAGGCTATTGACGAAGGTAAGGATATCCCCGTTACCATCAGTGCTTCCGACCTCTGCGACATACTTAAGGCTCAGTTTGAAGGCGGCTACTCCATCGAAGATGCAGTTACCGGTGAAAAAATTGCTTGGGAAAAGAGCGGTTACGTAAACAAGGGCGCTATCAAGTATGTTATCAAGGCAGCAAACTGATAGCACATTCTGAATCCAAAACGGATCACTGCATATGTCGGCCGCAAATCCGACATATGCAGTTTTAAATTCACGAAAGAAGCTTTTCCGGCGGAAAAGCTATGGAAAACTATATGGAATTAATTTTATCGACTCTGATCAACGGTCTCAGCCTCGGCGGAATATATGCTATGATCGCCTTAGGCTACACCATGGTATACGGTATAGCAAAGATGCTTAACTTTGCCCACGGCGATATAATTATGGTCGGCGGATATGTAATATACGTATTTATGGCGTTTCATAACCCTCTCCTCGCCGTATTTATGGCAGTCATCTTCTGCGTATTGCTCGGTATACTTATAGAAAAATTCGCTTATAAGCCTCTCCGCGGAGCCTCCCCCTTGGCGGTTCTTATTACGGCTATCGGCGTAAGCTATCTTCTCCAGAGCCTTGCACAGATAATCTTCGGTTCTGCAAGTAAGATGGTAACCGTATACGAATTCGGATCTATCAGCTTCTTGGGAGTTCCCGTTCAGGTATCCGCTCTCGTTACGCTTGCAGTAACGATAGTGGTAATGATAGCTCTGACTCTCTTTGTAAAATACACCCGTATCGGACGTGCTATGATAGCAGTATCTGAAGATAAGGGGGCCGCACAGCTTATGGGTATAAACGTTGATATGATAATCACCGTTACCTTTGCTATCGGCTCCGCTCTTGCGGCTCTCGCAGGTCTCTTCTATCTCTTGAAGGCTCCTGCCATCTCCAATACACTTGGCGCTATGCCCGGTATAAAAGCATTTACCGCAGCGGTAATAGGCGGTATAGGCTCCATCCCCGGAGCTATGCTGGGTGGTCTGCTTTTGGGTATGGTGGAATGTATCTCCTATAAGATAACTGCTATTGCACCTTATACAGATGCTATAGAGTTCTCTATACTCATAATCATCCTTCTCGTACGTCCTACCGGATTTCTCGGTAAGAAAAGGAGGGAAAAAGTATAATGAAAGCGTTGAAGAACATACGTATCAATCACTACATAAACTATATCGTAATAGGAATATTCGCTCTCGTTTTCGGAATCCTATCCCTCGTTGGCGTACGGCTTGACAGCTCCCTTCTTTTCCTTTTTGAGAAGATAGCCATAAGCGTTATCCTTGCTCTTTCTCTCAGCCTTGTAGTAGGCTTTTTGGGTGAGCTCTCTCTCGGACATGCAGGTTTTATGTGCGTAGGTGCATATTTGGGCGGAAAGGTATCCGTACTCCTTGAGCCTGTTGTCGGAAACAGCGCAATAAACCTTATCGCAGGTCTTGTTGTGGGCGGTGTTACTGCGGCTCTCTGCGGTATCGTAATAGGTATCCCCGCACTTAGACTCCGCGGTGACTACCTTGCCATAGTAACCCTTGCCTTCGGCGAGATAGTAAAATCAATTTTCCAGAACACTTCCGATGAAAGTTTCGGCGGGGCTTTAGGACTTGAAACGCCACGTTATAACAAGCAATATCTGTTTATTTTCGCGTTTATCCTCGTTCTTATTACTCTTGCGATCATACAGAACTTTATCCGCAGTAAGCACGGAAGAGCAGTTACCGCTATCAGAGATAACGAGATCGCGGCACGTGCCTGTGGCATCAACGTTACCAAATACAAGCTTCTTGCTTTTACCATATCTGCATTCTTTGCAGGTATAGCGGGAGTTCTCTACAGCTTCTCCAACTATACGGTACAGAGTTCCAAGTTCGGATATAACTACTCTATCGAGATACTCGTCATGGTAGTTCTCGGCGGTATGGGAAGCATAAACGGCTCAATAATAGCCGCAGCTCTCATTACCTTCCTTAACACAAAGCTCGCCACTATTCTTACGGGCGACCTTGCAGTATTGCAAAACCTTCTCTATGCGCTTATCCTTATTATCATCGTTGTATATAACAATGCTCCCAAGCTTAAGAACTTCAGAGAAAAGTACAACTTTGCAAACTTTGCAGCAAAGATATTCAAACCCAAGCATGACCCCTCTAAGCGTAAAGATGATGGTGCAAAGTGGGATGTTGTACCCACTAAGATCGAGATGAATGAGATACTTTCCATTGATATGAAGCCTCAGAATCTCGGAAGCGACAAGAGAAAAGGAGGAGATAAGTAATGTCACAATACATTCTTGAGACAAAAGATCTCGGCATCTCCTTCGGCGGTCTTAAAGCGGCTCAGAACGTCAATATCCGTATTGAAAAAAATCAGATATACGGACTTATCGGTCCCAACGGCGCCGGCAAGACCACTATATTCAACCTCCTCACGGGAGTGTACAAGCCAACAACGGGCACCTTTTATCTTGAAGGCGAAGAGCTTTGCGGTCTCAGTCAGGACAAGATAAATCACAAAGGAATAGCACGTACCTTCCAGAATATCCGTCTGTTCAACAATATGACGGTAATAAGAAACGTTATGGTAGGTCTCCATTATCAGAATGAAAGCAAGTGCGGTGTAATAGACAGTCTTCTCAGACTTCCCCGCCACTTCAAAGCAGAAAAGAAGATGCGTGAAAGAGCTAAAGAGCTTCTCCGCATATTCGAACTCGAAGAGGAGCGCAATAACCTTGCATGCAACCTTCCTTACGGTAAACAGAGAAAGCTTGAGATCGCACGCGCTTTGGCTACAGATCCCAAACTTCTCCTCCTTGATGAACCCGCGGCAGGCATGAACCCTCACGAAACAGAGGACCTTTTAAAGACTATACGTTTTATCAGAGATCATTTCAATATGACTATACTTCTTATAGAGCATGATATGAAATTCGTATCCGGTCTCTGTGACAAGATCACCGTACTTAATTTCGGCACGGTACTTGCAGAGGGTGATACAAAAGAAACTCTGCGTGACCCAGAAGTTGTCCGCGCATATATAGGAGGTTGATAGCTATGGCATTATTGGAAGTAAAAAACCTCAAAGTATATTACGGAGTTATCTGTGCTCTTAAGGGTATAGATTTCGAGGTAAACCAGGGTGAGATAGTAACTCTTATCGGTGCCAACGGTGCAGGTAAGACCACCACTATGCAAAGTGTTGTGGGACTTATTCCAAAAAGAGAAGGAAGCATCCTTTTCGACGGAAAGGACATAAGCCAGACGCCCTGCCATAAAATCGTGCATCTCGGTATGACACAGGTGCCCGAGGGCAGAAGAATATTCCAGGAGCTTACAGTTTACGAAAACCTTCTTATGGGTGCATACTCTATGAAGGATCAATCAGGCTTTAAAAATGACCTTGAAGCGGTATATACCCGTTTTCCCCGTCTTGCAGAGCGTCGTAATCAGATAGCGGGAACTCTTTCGGGAGGCGAGCAGCAGATGCTTGCTATGGGACGCGCCATAATGAGCCATCCCAAGCTCCTTATGCTTGATGAGCCTTCAATGGGTCTTTCTCCGCTTCTGGTCGACCAGGTATTCGAAATAATAAAGGATATAAATAAGGACGGCACCACTATTCTGCTGGTTGAGCAAAATGCAGGCAAGTCTCTTGCCATATCCGACAGAGCCTACGTTCTTGAAAACGGAAATATCGTTTTAAGCGGAACGGGAGAAGAACTCGCCGCAAGCGAAATGGTACAGAAAGCTTATCTGGGCGGTTAAAATTTATTTATAAAGCAATTGCGTACCTGCAATGAAGCAGGTACGCTTTTTATATACGAATAAATCGATTGACTTTTTCGATCCAATTGATTATAATTTCATAAAGAAATCCTCTATTCAAGGAGAACAAGCTATGGATATTTTCAAGCGAAGCAACAAATGCGTCCTTGGTACAGTAGATACCTTCGGGCGGGACATTATAGTCGGAGATACAGAAATACCGACTCCGAAAGAAAACAGACTCGTGGGTCTGTTCTATTTTCTGTGGCTCGGTGAGCACGGACGTCAAGGTCCCTACGACATATCAAAAATAGTTGAACAAGATCCGGAAGCGGGATATAAAACAGACTCATCTTTATGGGGTGGAATCGGAGTATATCACCATTGGGGAGAACCCCTTTACGGTTATTATTGCTCCGATGACGAATGGGTCATAAGAAAGCATATGAAGCTTTTTATTCAGGCAGATATAGACTTTCTTTTCTTTGATACAACAAACGCCGTTATATACGAGAACAACGTAAAGACAATTATGCGTGTACTCAAAGAATACTATGACGAGGGTTGGAATATACCCAAAGTAATGTTCTACACAAATTCATCTTCCGGTGCTACTGTGGAAAGCATATACAAAAACATATATTTAAAAAATTACTGTCAAGAGACCTGGTTCTGCCTTGAGGGAAAGCCCGTTATTATCGCTAAAGAAGAGGAATGCAGTCATGAGGCAAGGGAATTCTTCAATATAAAAATGTCGCAATGGCCTAACGAAGCCGACAAGGCGGGTGGGTGGCCTTGGATGGACTTTGCCCGTCCTCAGCGTGTATTTCCGAATCTCAAAGGGGAGCCTGAGGTCATAAACGTATCCGTAGCACAGCATCCCCAGTTGCGTTTCGGCGATTCTGTCCTTTACGGCGAAGAAGGAAACTGCGGAAGAGCCTTTCACAAGGATAAGAACGATCCCGAACCCGATGCCTGGAAAAAGGGATATAATTTTGCGGAACAGTTTGAGCACGCAATAAAAGAAGATCCGCCCATCGTACTCGTTACGGGTTGGAACGAATGGCTGGCGGGCCGTTGGAACGGTATTCCCTCCCGCCCGATTATGTTCGTAGACTGCGCGAATTATGAGTACAGCCGCGATATAGAAATGATGAAGGGCGGTTATTTCGACAACTACTATATGCAGCTTGTAAGCTACGTGAAGCGTTACAAGGGTTCAAAAATCGCCCCTTCCTTCTCTGCCGCTCCGACTGATATCCCGCTGACTGAGGAGACCTTCGGAAAAGACTCTGCGGTCTATTACGGTTTTTCCGACGGAGGATATGAGAGATGCGCTAAAGGCTATGGAGAGCTCATATACGAAAACCGCAGTCAGAGAAACGTTATCGATAAGGTCGCTGTAAGACACGATAACGAATATATATCATTTTCAATCCTTACCAAAGACCCCATAAAGGGCGGCTTTGGAGAAGGCTCCTTTATGAATATCTACATTAACACCGAAGGCGGATCGGGTTATAGCTTTGTAATAAAAAATGCTTCTCTTTTCCGAACATCAAAGAGAGAAGATATAATCCCCGTAAAGGAAGTAGCCAAGTTAGACTGTGATACGGCAGACAAGCTTTTGCGTGTAAAAGTAAAAAGAAGCCTTTTAGGTCTTACAAGCGGTTCCTTCTCACTGCGCTTCAAGGTTGCAGACAGTAAAGAAGAATACAGGACTATGGAAGATCTTTACATAAACGGCGATTCTGCGCCCTTAGGACGTCTTGATTTCCTTTATAAAGCCGAATAAGCGCGGTTTGACCTTATACCTTTCATATAATACCGAAATACAAACATATGCGTATATTGAATTTATATTTAGTAGGACATTATGAGTGAAAAAAACATACGGGTTTTTCGGGACATTGGGGATTTGTACTATCTGCTGTAGGCTCTGCCGTAGGAATGGCTAACGTTTGGGGTTTTCCTGCTAAAATGGGAGCAAACGGAGGCGGCGCTTTCCTTGTAGCATATCTCTTTTTCGTTGCCCTTTTCAGTATTGTAGGTCTTTCTTAGGAATACGCCATAGGCAGGCGCTCAAGAACGGGGACACTTGGTTCTTACGAAAATGCCTGGGAGACACGTGGCAAGATTCCCGGGAAAACTGGGCGTATCTTAGGTTGGCTCCCCCTTGCCGGATCTATATGTATTGCTATCGGATATGCAGTCATAGTCTCTTACGTCCTAAAAGCCTTTTTCTGTTCTGTAACCGGAGATCTTATGACAGCAGATACGGGAGCTTGGTTTGACAGCTTTTCTTCAAGTGACTATTCCGTAGTTCCTTTCCATGTGATCATAGTCGTCGTTACTCTGCTAACTCTTTTACTCGGTGCAAAAAGCATAGAGCGTTCCAACAAAGTAATATTTGCGGGGGTCAGCTCCCTGCAAAATATGTTCGAAGCAGTGGGGGAATCTTTACAGAACCGCTTCCCCAAGCTTAACAGAATATCCGTTCTGGTCATTCTCTGTGTCGTATGTCTGGGCGTAGGTATCCATATGGAGCCTATAGCAAAATTGGGGCCCTGGATGGATATCGTTTCCATCTATATAATCCCGATAGGTGCAACACTGGGTGCAATATCCTGGTTCTTGGTAATGAAGAAGGATGGACTCCTTTTCGAGATAAACAAGGGTACTGCAAAAGCCCACGGCAATCTTTGGTGTCTGTCAGGAAGATTTTTGTACGTTCCCTGCGCGCTCATACTCTCTTGTGTCGCTCTGTTTATGAAGATAGCATTCTGATAAAAAACAGCTCCCTGCGAATATCGCAGGGAGCTGTTTTATCTTAAATATCATCTTTTCTTGACGTTTTCTTCCTTCTCAACGTTGATAGACAAGCGGTTGTATATTACAAGAGAGCAGTCCTCGCTCTTATAAGGATATCCGTTATATCTCATAGTATTTATTACCGTAGCATCACCTCCATTGAATTCCAGCATAATTCCGCCGATATTGTCGGAGCCTATATTGATAATTCTCAAATTCTTGTTGTTTTCCGATATAATAAATGAGTTAACACCGTAAGCGAAGCTGTTGTAATAGAGGATGTCCTCGCAGTTTTTGATCATAACGTATTCAGTAAAGGGTCTGGTTATCTTAGAGAATACAGCGTCATACATAGAATTTACATCGCCCCAAAGCCTGTAAAGATACAAGCTTCTGAGCATTACGGTTGCATTGTGCAGACATCCCTCTATATGACCGCCCTTGCAGTTTTCAGCCTTCATATCGTTTTTGTAGCAGCAGGAGATAAGCTTCTTTATCATAAAGTTATCACAGCCGGTAAAATCTACGCCGTAATATGCCGCATTGATCGCAACGTTAACAAGATATACGTCCTTACCCGCTCCTCTTATGGTATAGCTGTACTTTTCAACCTTACCGTCAGAGGGGTTGTTGTCTCTGTATACGAAACGGATATTGCGTATTCCCGATCTCTCAGCTAAGGTCACCAATGCCTGATCCGTTTCGGGATCCTTAACGTTCCTTCCGTATACTGTGGAAAGAAGTGTACCGTTAGACTCGCCGCCCTGGTCGCGGGTGGGTACGGATCCCGAGCCTCTTAGCTGAACTCCTGCGGGAATATTTATGGGTGTGTCAAGTATGTAGATACCTGCAGGCAGATAAACGATACCTCCGCCCTGCTCCGCTACGGAATTCAAAAACTCCTGAAGATCTGGACCTATGTCGTTAGTAAGGTTTGCCCTGTTGGGGAATATGTAAAGCGCTTCTTTGGGCTTAACGGTCTGTGCATTGTGATCGATAATAGCATATGCACTTAAGTCATCCTCGTCAATACTGTAACTGTACCTTGTCTTTCCATCGGAAAGCCCACCGATAAGCTCAACGTCTGCAAGCTTTACAACACCGTTAGTATTATTCTGGACGGCATATTCTCTTCCCTCTACAGTGGAGGAAGCTACGTGCATACCCCAACGTTCGTCTATGGAATCTACCTTTATTCCTATTTCCGCATTCTTCACCGTAAGTCCGTAAAATGCTCCTGCAAACTGTATACGGTGTCCCTCAACTACATTTATGCCTATCTTATAGTCATATATATTTACGTTAGAGAACTGTGTCCACTCAAGGTCGCCGATTATCATACCGGTACCGTTTTCAAGAGTATATGCATCAAGCACTTCCTTTTTGGGAGGATCCAACTCTGTTGGAGCATTTGCCCAATATGAGTTACTGAAATAGATATTTTTCGAGGTTCCTACGTCCGCAGAATTGTAAAGCTCTGCACCCGCTTTAAGGAAAGTTCCTTTAAGAGTGTCGATAGTAAGCATCTCGTGCGCATTGCTTCCCGTTACCGTACAGCCAACGCCGTAGTATCCGTTAATAACGGTACAGTCCTCAATACTCTGAAGCATATAACCGTTACCCGTTCCGTGTATGTAGAAGGTGAATGGGAAGGGCTTTATATTCTCTGCATCCTGCCTTGTATAATAAACGGTAAGTCCCTTCACACCCGCCGAACCGCCGATAGTAAAGAGAGCGCTCACACGGTACTCATCGGGAGACACGTCTGCAAGTATCAAGGTTCCGTAATCTTCTACGCTCTTGATGTTACCTGAATCGGGATCCTGCCAATCGCCTCTTAAAGTAACAAAATTGGGGATATCAATAGATTTTTTTATGAGATACTGTCCTGCGGGCATCCATACTGTTCCTCCGCCTGCTTTGTATGCATCATTAAGCGCCCTCTGTATAGCCGCAGTAGAGTCTGTCTTTCCCGTGGGGTCTGCATTGTACGGCTCTTCGGTAACTATATAGTCTGTTACAACTACATCATCCATCTCGAATTTTGTCTTTATAAGTCTGGGCAGTACATCGTTGCCCTGAAGTATTGCTTTCATTTCGTCCTCCTGTTTTACATTGATTCCTTCGAGAGCTGCAAGAGTCGACTTGCCTCCCCTGCATTTTCGAAAAGATATTTTTCTATGATATATTCAACACTGTATACGACCGCATTATAGCTTCCTCCGCTTACAGCGAGCTCACTTCTTTTGTTCCCGAGTCGGTTGTCTTGCTTGTAATATTTATACCGAAAATCTTTTTATATAAGTTGCTTACGTAATTTGCATCGGAATATCCGTAAAGTCTTGCCGCCTCGTAAAGCTTTATGTTTTCCTTTTCCATAAGGCTCTTTATATTTTTTAATTTAACAGTATTTACGTATCTTATCAAGCTGATGCCTTCCGACTTTTTAAAAACATTGCACAAATATTGAGGAGTCACTCCCAGATATTCCGCGGTAGCCGCAAGACTGATCGATGACCTTATATTTTTGTATATATATTTCTTTGCCCTTTCCGTAAGAATATTATAATCCGATTTCTTTTGCACCTTATTTGCCTCATCTATGAGACAGAGAAGCCGTAGAAATTCTGACGATGCCTTAGCAAGAGAACCTTCGTAATTGTAGGGCTTATAGATAAGAGCATCTATTATCTTTTCTATTTCACCCGTAGCGGCAGAGCTTTTCGTTACCGTCGGAAGAAACAAGCCATCTCCTATACCCCTGTGTTCCCAGTTAACGGCAGCTCCTACGGTGTGATGGGTATGGAATACATCCGCTGTTATATACGTATCAAAATTGTGAATTAAGCAAAGAATATCTCCTTTCTCTGCCCTCCATTTTTTGATACCGTCGTCTACGTATAAAACACCTTCATAAATATAACTTATCTCAATACTCTCTCTCGCGGGAGAGAAATGGCTGCAGTACTTTTCTGCACTGTGCTCATGAGCAAAACCGATTCTGGGTAATGATAACACTTCAATATTCATAGCCTCACCCCTTTAGTATAAATTTTATTATTTTATATTAATTTTGTCAAGATTATTTTAATTACGTTCATTTACATTCACTTAAGACACAACTATAATTAATGTTGAGAGGTGATAATAATGACAGAACTCACTAAAGCACTTGTTGCAGAACAGGAAGCTCCCTTTGTGGGTGCATATGCCCCATTTTATCTGAGATATTTGGGATATAAGAACAATAGCACACTTCCGGGGCCCGCCTTAAGAGCAAAAGGAGTCGAGAGTCTTTTCTCTATGGGTAATCCTTATGTATATGCAAATGACCTTATAGTCGGAAATAACCGATACCCCCTGGTTCAGATTGAACATGCAGAGCTTGAAGAAGCGCAAAAAATCGTTGACGGAATAGGAAGCAGAAGCTTTATAACAAATTACGATCACTTCGCACCAAATTACAGACGCTTTATAAGCTCGGGGATCCCCGGTGTCATTGGAGATATAGATGCCTCAATAAAAAAATACGCCGATGATGAAAGAAAGATTTTGCATCTTGAAGCAATGAAGACCGCCATGTCCGCCTTTGGAACGATGATCGAAAAATATGCTGACAAAGCTCACAGTCTTATGGGTCAAGAAGGCTATGACGATGAACGACTTACTTTCGTGGAAAACAATTGCAGAGTTCTTACCGAAAGAGCACCTCAAAGTTTTGCAGAAGCGCTTCAGCTTGTATGGCTCTGCCACTGCGCATTCTACCTTGAAAGCAGAAGCGCTATGGCTCTCGGCAGAATGGACAGTTATCTTTATCCTCTATTCAAAAAGGATATGGAAAGCGGAAACCTAAACAGAGAGCGGGCGGTCGAGCTACTTGAAAACGTATTTGTAAAGATCCCCTCTCACGACGTGGTAAATATATGTATCGGAGGGCAGGATGCTGACGGCAACTGTGAGGTAAACGAGCTGAGCTTCTTAGTCCTTGAAGCAGTAAAAAATTGTCAGCGCCCGGGTCCCAATCTTTCCGCACGTATAGCTAAAAATACCCCCGATGATTTTTTAAGAGAATGCCTCAAGAGCATAGGAACAGGCCTCGGATACCCTGCACTTATGAACGATGAAATAAATATTGCGGCACTGATGCGGCAGGGATACAAAAAAGAAGACGTATGCGATTATTGTATGGTGGGCTGTATCGAAAACTTTATAACGGGCAAACAACCTCCGTGGTCCGACGGACGTTTTGATACTCCCAGATTTTTAGACTACCTTTTCAACAATGGAAAAAGCGAATTTCACGGAAGTACGGTAAAGGGCTACGGAGAGCTTGATTCCGTAAAAACAATGGATGATCTTATATGTCTTTACGAAAAATATCTTCGCGACGGTGCCGAAGAATACTGCAAATGGTTCAATTCCGTAAACACCATCGTAGATGCGGAAAACTTCTCGGATCCTTTTTTATCCTGCCTTTGCGATGACTGTATCGGCAGAGGACTTGACATAAACGGAGGAGGAAGCATCTATCCTTCCGTACACGGAGCAGTTCTTATGGGTGTCGGCACCGTTGCCGATTCTCTTGCTGCCATTGAAAAGCTTGTATTTATCGACAAGGTAACGAATCTCTATGAAATAAAGGATGCATTAAGTAAAAACTTCGTAGGATACGAGGAGCTCAGAAATAAAATGATAGATGCTCCAAAGTATGGAAATAACGACGATTTCGTAGATAAATACGCCGTATGGTTCCTTGATTTTCTATATTCGGAATTCAGCAAATACAAGACCCGCGACGGCGGAAATTTCTATATTGCCATGGCAGCCAACACAAGCAATATCTGGGCGGGTCAGACAATTGCCGCGACACCCAACGGCAGACTTCAAGGTGAGCCACTGTCAGATGCCGCATCTCCCACCTACGGTTGCGATACTGACGGCATTACTTCGGTAATATTGAGCATTACCAAGCCCGACTATTCCAAGGTAGCCTGCGGCTCTGTAATAAATCAGAAGCTTTCTCCATCTACCTTTGAAGGAGAAACACTTGAAAAGCTTCTCTCCCTCATCAAGACGTATTTCAAGAGGGGCGGTCAGGAGATGCAGATAAACGCCACCTCTCGCGAAACTCTTATAGAGGCTATGGAAGATCCCGATAAATACCGTAGTCTGGTGGTAAGAGTATCCGGTTTTTCCGACTATTATACGAGACTGTCAAAAGATGTACAAAAAGACATTTTAAACAGAACACAACAGAGAATATAAGTGATTTGGAAGTGATAATATGAAAGCAAAAGCAGCAGTTTTTATGGGCGCCGAAAAAGATTTTGAAGTACGTTCCTTCGATATATGCCCCGCTCCGGAAGGCTATGCAAAACTTGAACTTATTGCAAGCGGAGTATGCGGAACAGACCTGCATTTTCACAACGGAAAACTCCATGTTGAGCCTCCAACGGTAATAGGACACGAATTTGTAGGAGAAATAAAAGAAATAAGCGAAAAAGACTCTGCATCTTACGGTCTCTGCAGCGGTGACAAGGTAATAGTAGATATAGCTGTTCCGTGCGGAAAATGCCCCCTCTGTCTAGCGGGGGATGATGCCAACTGTGTGAATATGAAAGTCACAAACGGAGGAAGCATCGAGATAGCTCCATATCTTTACGGAGGATATGCCGAGGTGAATTACAGCCCCGTGTCAAGTCTTATAAAAATACCCGAGTCTATTGATCCTCTTGCAGCGGCTGTGTTTGCCTGTCCGGGTCCTACAGTTATACATTCCATACGTCTTGCGAAAAAAGCAGGAGTGGACCATAGCAAGATAAAGACCGCAGTAGTCCAAGGTTTGGGTCCCGTAGGACTTTTCGCAGTATGCTATCTTAAAGCTTTGGGTGTCGAAAAGGTATTCGTTATCAGCACAGGCAAGAACGGTAACAGAAAGAAAGCCGCAATATCTCTTGGCGCAGACTGCGTATTTGAGCTTTCAAATGAAAGTGAAGAGCAGATAAACGAACATATAAAAAAAGAGAGCAGCGGACTCGGTGCAGATCTCTGCATTGAATCCTCGGGTGCTCCCCGCGCTATTGTACAGGGTATGGATCTTCTTCGAAATAGAGGCGTATATCTCGTACCCGGTCAGTACAGTGCATCCGGCGGGATCGAAATACAGCCTCAGCTCATCACTTTTAAGGCTCTTCATATTATAGGCTCTTCACAGTATTCCGTTTGTGACGTTAAGGATTACCTTGTATTTCTCGAAAGCAACCCTTCACTGTATGAACCCATAAAATCATTGGCATCGCTATATAAAATAGATGAAATAAACGAAGCCTTTGACAACGCTAAAAAAGGCCATGCTATCAAGACTGTTCTGATAAAATAAAACAAAAGGTACTGCACATTTAAGGCAGTACCTTTAAATCTCCCATCTTTTTTGTTGACTTTAAAAAACTTATGGTGTATTATATATTGAAGTAATGATCGAAAAAGGGAGAAAAGATCATGGTAAAGACCGAAAGAAAATTTGACGCCGGCAGGCTTACTCTGCTGTTTGCTTTAGTATATATGATAAGCTATATGACCAGAATAAATTACGGAGCCGTAATTTCCGAAATAGAGTCCGATACAGGCATACAAAGAAGCCTTCTGTCCATGGCTCTGACCGGAAGCTTTATAACCTACGGAGCAGGTCAAATAGTGAGTGGAATATTGGGGGACAAAATATCGCCCAAAAAACTTGTGCTGTTAGGCTTGATCACAAGCTCGCTTATGAATATTCTCATCCCCTTATGCGGCAGCCCGTACATTATGTGTGCCGTGTGGTGTGTAAACGGATTTGCTCAAAGCTTTATGTGGCCTCCTCTTGTAAAGCTTATGACAAATCTGCTTTCCCCGGATGATTATAAAAAAGCCTCGGCAACTGTATCCTTTGGTGCCAGTATGGGAACTATCTGCATATACCTGCTGTCCCCTCTTATGATATCCATAGGCGGCTGGAGTTACATTTTTTTCTTCTCTGCAGTATGCGGTATTATAATGATATTCATATGGGCAAAACTCGCTCCCGATACAGACACTCCCGCTATCAGATCTGCAGATGGGGAAGGTTCGCGCTCCTTCAGCCTGCTTTTCAATCCTCTTATGCTTTCCGTAATGCTTGCCATAATCCTCCAGGGAATGCTCCGTGACGGAGTTACCACCTGGATGCCAAGCTATATATCGGAAACTTATTCTCTGAGCAATGTAGTTTCTATCCTCACCGGAGTCGTTATGCCTCTGTTCGGAATATTGTGCTACTACATAGGAACAAAGCTCTATATGTACAAATTTAAAAATCCGCTTCTCTGTGCAGGTATATTTTTCGGCATAGGCGCGGTATCTTCTCTGATACTAGTTGCAGCTACAGGAAAAAGCGCGTTTATATCCGTAGTATGCTCCGCAATGCTCACAGGAGCAATGCACGGAGCAAACCTCATACTCGTGTGCATGATACCTCCCTTTTTCAAAAAGCAGGGCAAGGTCTCTACAGTTTCGGGTATAATAAACTCCTGCACCTATATAGGTAGTGCTGTATCCACCTACGGTATAGCACTTATATCCGAAAAAACCAGCTGGAACGTTACTGTGATCATATGGTCAGCCATTGCAATAACGGGTACGCTTGTCTGCTTATTCTGCGTGCATCCTTGGAAAAAACGATACGGAGGATAAAATATGAATATAGTGCCGATGGAAGAAAAACACAGAAATGCCGTAAAGAATATGATGAGGATATTCTACAGATCTCCTGCCGTACACAGCAACGGTTCTGAGGAAATATTTGATTCCGATATAGACAACTGCATTAATGAATGCCAGTTTTTAGAGGGCTACGTTTTCTGTCATGAGGAAGAGATACTTGGATATTCTATGATAGCAAAAAGCTTTTCAACCGAATTTGGAAAGCCCTGTATATGGATAGAAGATATATTCGTAAAGGAAGAGCACAGAGGAAAAGGCATAGGAAAAAGCTTCTTCGACTATATAGATAAAAAATATCCCAATGCCCTTAAACGTCTTGAAGCCGAAAGCGAAAATAAGGGTGCTGTAAGGCTTTATAAAAATTGCGGATTTGACATCCTCCCATATTTAGAGCTTATAAAATAAAAGGTATGTATACTTTGCGTGCTATCCTTAACGAAGAATAAATCTCGGTATGTACCCGGAGTCATAATGGCTTCCGGGTATATACTTTTTTTGCCCATTCTATACTACCCAATCCCGTATCAGTCCGAGTTTGGCTGAAAG
>SVSF01000099.1 GCA_015064425.1 Oscillospiraceae bacterium
GATATGAGATAGGCGCTACCAAGAATTCCAAGATAATAATTTTCAAGACAGTAGAGAAGCTGGACCATACGGATATATTTTTGAAGGAGCTCGAGCTTTTTGCGGAGGAGCACCAAGGGGAAAATCTTCTTCTGATCGGCTGTACCGACGATTACGTCAGTATGATAGTAAAGAACAGGGACAAGCTGGAGGGCAGCTATATCCTCCCCTATATAGGCGAGGAGCTTATGAGCGACATCACCCTTAAAGCAAGATTCTATCAGTATTGCGAAAAGTACGGTATCGATTACCCCAAAACAAAGGTGATCGAAAAGGGCGGAAAAATTGACGATCTTCCTTTCAGCTATCCCATAATAATCAAGCCTTCCAGCAGTATCCTCTATTGGAAGTATCCCTTTGACGGAATGAAGAAGGTATACCGCGCAAAGACAGAGGATGAAGCAAAGAAGATAATTTCAAAAATATATGCAAGCGGATATCCTGATCAGATAATACTTCAGGATACCGTACCCGGTGACGATAGCCGTATGTACGTACTCACATCTTACTCCGACAGAAACGGAAAGGTCAAGATGATGTGTCTGGGTCACGTGCTTCTTGAAGAGCATACGCCCAAGGGACTCGGCAACCATTGCGCTATTATAACGGAGAACAATCCCGAGCTAATGGAAAAGTTCAAAAACTTCCTTGAGGATATCGGTTATGTAGGCTTCTCCAATTTCGATATAAAATACGATACCAGAGACGGCAAGTTCAAGGCGTTTGAGATCAATACGAGACAGGGAAGAAGTAACTACTACGTTACCTCTGCAGGCAACAATATTGCAAGATACGTTACGGAGGACTATGTTCTTGAAGAGGATCTTGGCGAATGCCGTTACAGTACAGAGGAGATATACTGGCGCTATGTTCCCGATTCCGTAGTATCGAAGTACGTGAGCATGGAGCTTCGCAGCAAGATAAAAGAGTTTAAAAAGGCGAAGAAGGCATATTCTTCCCTCCGTTATTCCTACGATCTAAAATTCAATGTAAAGAGAAGCCTTTTCGTGTTTCTTCACGAAAAGCATCACATAGGAAAATTCAAGCTTTACTATAAGCCCTGATGAAAATGAAAGGACGGTCACGTTTATGAAAAGGGCGCGTACCTTAGGCGTGCTTGGGGGACTCGGTCCCATGGCAACGGCATATTTTTACGAAATGATAACGGATCATACGAAAGCTGAAAGAGACCAGGATCATATCGATATGGTTATATCCAGCCGAGTTACCACCCCCGATAGGACCGCTTACATAGTCGGCGAGTCAAAGGAAGACCCGCTTGAATATATGACGGACGACGCAAAGAGACTGGAGCGCTACGGAGCGGATGTTCTCGTCATTCCCTGCAATACGGCTCATTACTTTTACGATGAACTGCAGAATGCGGTGGGGATACCTATTATAAATATCGTGGATGAGACCGTGCGCCACTGTATAGCCATAGGCTCAAAGAAGGTCGGAATACTTGCCACGTCCGGTACTCTCGGTTCGGGGACTTACCAGATGGTCTGTAATGCCTTGGGACTTGATTTTGAGATACCCGACGAGGCTGACCAACAGAAAATAATGTCCCTTATATACAACGATATCAAAAAGGGTAAAAGAGCCGATATGAAGAGCTTTGATTCCGTTGCGGATCACCTTAAGGAAAAGGGCTGCGACAGAATAATACTCGGCTGTACCGAGCTTTCCCTTATAAAGAAGAACGAGGGACTTGACGGGGGAGTTTTCGTTGACTCTCTTGAAGCCCTTGCCTACAGAACTATCGTGGAATACGGAAAGGAGCCCATAGGCTTCCACAGCTCCTACGGAGAAAAATAAAAGCATAAGGGTGAATATTTTGAAGATAAAAGATATTCTTGCTGAAATTGAATACAAAGTATACCCCAAGAGCACCGAGACTGTTGATAGAGAAGCGGACGGGCTTGTATACGACTCGAGAAAGTGCCGCGAGGGAGCAGTATTTGTCTGCTTGAGCGGAGCAAAAGCCGACGGACATCTTTATGCAGCCGATGCATATGAAAAAGGCGTCAGAGATTTCATATGCGAAAGGAAGCTCTCTCTTCCGCCCGATGCCGTTCAGTATATGGTAGCCAGCTCAAGGATAGCTCTTGCAAGAGCATCTGCGGCATTTTTCGGTCATCCCGAGAGAAAGCTGAAGATAATAGGTATTACGGGCACCAAGGGTAAGACCACCGTTGCGTATCTTATACACAGTATTCTTAAGAGTGCGGGAAAGAAAGCTGTTCTTATAGGTACTGCGGGAACAATAGACGTAAACGGCATCAGAACGGCCACAAAAAATACCACTCCCGAAAGCTATGAGCTTTCCTCTATTTTCGCAAAGGCGGTAGAGGACGGGGGAGAGTATGCGGTAATGGAGGTGTCCTCCCAGGCATATCTTACACACAGAGTAGAGAGTATAGAGTTTGACGTGGGCGTGTATACCAATCTTTCCGAGGACCATATCGGAAGCGGAGAGCACCCCAATTTTGACAACTACAGATACTGTAAGTCTCTTATGTTTGCAAATTCCAAGGTATCTGTTATAAATTCCGACGATAAAGATCACATATATATGAAAAACGCCGCAAAGGGTATAGTTTATACCTACGGACTGAAGGATGCGGACTACGTTGCGGAGCATATCGATCCGTGGAAGGACGAAAGTGCTCTCGGTATAGCCTTTGACTTTATACACGGCGGAGAGGCGGGCAGAATAAAGCTCAGAATGCCGGGCGTATTTTCCGTATATAACGCTCTTGCAGCGGCATCGGTCTGCAACAGATTAGGAATAGAAAACGGCGATATTGCAAGAGGCATAGAAAAAGCTCTCATTCCCGGCAGATTTGAGATAGTTGAGGCTTTGCCCTATTGTACGGTAATAATAGATTACGCGCATAACGAGCTTTCTCTGAGAAGCGCGCTGGAGACTCTCAAGGCATATGAGCCAAAGAGACTCGTCTGCCTTTTCGGATCCGTTGGAGGAAGGTCTCAGCTGAGACGTGCGGCTCTCGGCAGAACCGGAGGAGAATGGGCGGATATGTGCATACTTACTTCGGATAATCCGGACGGCGAAGAGCCTCTTGAGATAATTGCCGACATAGAAGACGGAATAAAGGAGACTCTTTGTCCTTACACTGTTATTGCAGACAGAGCAGAGGCTATATGCTATGCGATCGAGAATGCAAGAGAGGGAGATCTTATTTTCCTTGCGGGCAAGGGACATGAGGACTATCAGCTCATCGGAGGAATAAGGGTACCTTTCAGCGAAAGAGAAACAGTAATGAAGGCGGCAGAGTCGGTTCTGCTGAAGTCATGACGGGAGAAGAAATGACATACGAATATATTGCCACCTGCCTTTTCGGACTTGAACATCAGCTGGGAGAAGAAATAGACAGGCTGGGCTATGAAAGAACAGAGACTATAGACGGAAGAATATGTTTCAAGGGAGATATAGACGCAATTGCAAGATGCAATATGTGGCTGAGGACCGCAGAGCATCTCTATATAAAAATGGGAAGCTTCAGGGCGGAAAATTTTACAGATCTTTTTGAGGGAACGAAAGCTCTTCCATGGGAAAACTGGATATCCGAAAAGGACCGGTTCCCTGTAAAGGGACATGCTATAAGAAGTCTGCTCCACAGTATACCCGACTGCCAGAAGATCGTAAAAAAAGCGGTGGTTGACAGGCTTTCCTCGGAATACGGTATAAGCTGGTTCGAGGAGACGGAAACTAAATATCAGATAGAGTTTTTCATATTAAACGATGTGGCTACTCTTATGATAGATACTTCGGGAGAGCCTCTTTTCAAAAGAGGCTACAGAGAGAAGACCGGTGAAGCACCCTTAAGAGAGACACTTTCCGCAGCGGTATCTTACCTTGCAAGACCGCGTGAGGACGTACTTTTCTGGGATCCTATGTGCGGTTCGGGCACTATACCCATAGAGGCGGCGCTTATAATGAGCAATACCGCTCCGGGACTTAAAAGAAGTTTTGCGGCAGAAGATTTTGTCGATATTCCCCTTGACTCCTTTAAGAGAGCCAGAGAAGAGGCTATGGATCTTATAAAGCGTGACTGTGCCTTTGAAGCCTATGCCTCGGATATCGATCCTCAATGTGTTGAGATAACAAGGCAGAACGTAAAGAACGCCGGCATGGAAAAGCATATAAAGGTATTCGTAAAGAACGCACTGAATATTGAGACCGAAGGCAGACGCGGTACAGTAGTATGCAACCCTCCCTACGGAGAGAGACTTCTGGACAAGAAGCGTGCCGAGGACTTATATATTGCCATGGGTAGGCATTTTAAGACGCTTGACAACTGGCAGATATATGTGCTGACTTCTCATGATGGCTTTGAAAAGCTCTACGGCAGAAGGGCAGACAAAAAGCGCTACCTTTACAACGGTATGCTCAAATGCAGCTACTATCAATTTTTTAAGAGGAAAGACAAGTGAAGATAATATTTAATCCCGATGAAGCGGTGAAAGACAGAGTCAGAGAAGGTCTGCTGCGGAAAAACGGATACTGTCCCTGCAGACTCGAAAGGTCTGAGGATAATTTCTGTATGTGCCGTGAATTCAGAGAACAGATAGCAGATCCCGAATTTGAGGGCTTCTGCCATTGCAGGTTATATTATAAGGAAAAATAAGGAGAGGTCATTTATGAAACTTACATTTGTGGGAGCTGCACACGAGGTAACGGGAAGCTGTACTTTGATAGAACTTAGCGGAAAGTACTATATCGTCGACTTCGGAATGGAGCAGGGCGTAGACGTTTTTGAAAATGTGGAGCTTCCCGTAGCTCCCGGAGAAATAGAGGCGGTATTTCTCACCCATGCTCACGTTGACCACTCGGGTATGATCCCCAAGCTGTACAAAAACGGCTTCAGGGGAAAGATATATACTACTGTAACAACAAAAAATCTTTGCAATATAATGCTGAGCGATTCCGCGCATATTCAGGAATCCGATGCAGAATGGAAAAGCAGAAAAGCCTTGAGAGCCGGCAGACCTGCGGTCGAGCCCGTATATACTCTTGAGGATGCTATGGGCGCAATGAAACTCTTTTACGGATGCGATTACGGAAGAGAGTACCGTATTGCCGAGGACGTAAGTCTCCGTTTTACCGACGTTGGACACCTTCTGGGTTCAGCCGCCGTAGAGCTTTGGCTGAGTGAGGGCGGCGTTACCAAAAAGGTGGTATTTTCAGGAGATGTTGGAAATACCGATCAGCCTATAATAAAGGATCCTCAGACAGTAGAAGAAGCGGATTTTCTGATAATAGAGTCTACCTACGGAAACCGAGATCACGAAAAGCCGAAAGATGCTGTAGAGGGACTTGCTGAAGTGCTTCAAAGCACTCTCGACAGAGGAGGAACACTCGTTATCCCATCCTTTGCGGTAGGAAGAACACAGGAGATACTTTACGCCATACGGAGCGTAAAGCAGAGGGGCTTGCTTAAGGGACATGATATTTTTCCCGTATACGTTGACAGTCCCCTTGCGCAGGAGGCAACTGCTGTATTTCTTCAGTGCGACAGAGCATATTTTGATAAAGAAACTCTCGCAGTACTTGAAAACGGTTACAATCCCATATGGTTTGACGGTATAATCCTTTCCGTTACCGCCGAGCAATCCAAAGCAATAAACTTCGACGAAAGACCCAAGGTCATTATCTCCTCCAGCGGTATGTGCGAGGCGGGCAGAGTAAGACACCACTTAAAACACAATCTTTGGAAAAAAGAGAGCACGGTACTTTTTGTTGGATATCAGTCTCCGAAATCTTTGGGAAGAGCTTTGCTTGACGGCGCAAAAAAGGTAAAGCTTTTCAGTACTGCTTCAGTTTCCTCAGTTTTGAAATTAAGATTTGAATGCAGGTAAATTTAAGTTTCTGACTCAATTTTACAACTTCTGTGCTCTTTTTTTCTGATAAATCAGAAGAGACTGATTCTACTTTAATCAGTTAATT
>SVSF01000100.1 GCA_015064425.1 Oscillospiraceae bacterium
ATCTCAGGTGCGGTACTCTTTTAGTGCGCCTGAGGATTACAAGGGTTTTCAAACTGACCGGGTATATAACTGTTGGGAATTGAAGCTGCAAGTTCATAAGCTTTTTCTATAGCTCCCTGCATTCCCAATTTACCATCAGTGAGAACTATCTCGGCTCCGTATGCCTTAAGGAGCTTTTGACGTTCAATACTCATAGTCTCAGGCATAGTAAGAATTACTCTGTATCCCATCGAGGCTGATATAGAAGCAAGTCCGATACCCGTATTACCGCTGGTAGGCTCGATTATTACCGAATCGGCATTTATGTATCCTCTATGCTTTGCTTCCTCCAGCATATTTAATGCAACCCTGTCCTTAACACTGCCTGCGGGATTAAAAAACTCAAGCTTTGCTATTATATTTGCTTTAAGATCATTATTTTTCATATATCTGTCGAGTCTCATAAGCGGTGTTCTGCCGATAAGCTCTGACACGGACGAATAAATCTTCATAGTATCTCCAGTTTACATCATTGAATAATAATTAATTATATCACGGCGTGCCATTTTAGTCAATTATGATTAAAAATATTATTCATAAAATCCTAATATATTTTGTTCACAGTTTATTCATATATATTTATATACAATATGATATAATATATTGTGTTTTTACGTTATTTGTTTAAATTTGTTATGAGGAGGTGAAAAAATGTATAAAAACGTAAAAATTACAGACCTTTTGGATATGGATCGAACCATAGCATCCGAATTGTTTGAAAACAAGGAATTTCCATGGGAAGTGCTCCCTGAAATATCCGAATTTATTCTGAAGATAGGAACGACCCTTCCCGCAGATGAATACATTCATACGGAGCCCGATATCTGGATATCAAAAAGCGCTGAAATCTATCCCAGTGCACTCATAAAAGGTCCATGCATAATCGGTCCCGAAACAGAAGTACGCCATTGTGCTTTTATAAGAGGTAAGGCAATTATCGGATCAGGGTGCGTTGTAGGCAACTCCTGCGAAATAAAAAATGCAATACTTTTTGATAAGGTTCAAGTGCCGCACTTCAATTACGTGGGTGACTCGGTTTTGGGTTACAGATCTCATATGGGCGCAGGCTCGGTAACATCCAATGTCAAGAGCGATAAGACGCTTATCTCCGTGAAGGATGAAGACGGAAGTATCCATACCGGACTCAAGAAATTCGGCGCGATACTGGGAAATAACGTAGAGATAGGCTGCAATGCTGTTCTTTGTCCGGGTACCGTCATAGGAAACAACAGCACCGTTTATCCAACGTCTATGGTAAGGGGTTACGTGCCTGAAAATAGCATATTCAAGGGTCAAAATAACATTATTAAGAAAGAACTGAGGTGAAAAAATTGGGAAGACTTTTTGGAACAGACGGAGTAAGAGGAGTTGCAAATGAACAGCTTACCTGCGAACTTGCAATGAAACTCGGTCGTGCCGCCGCTACAGTCATATCGGGAAATCAGAGAAGACATCACCCAAAATTTGTTGTCGGAATGGATACCCGAATATCATCACGCATGCTCGCATCTTCCGTAATAGCGGGTCTTTGCTCAGTTGGTGCAGACGTTATTGATCTCGACGTTATATCCACTCCTGCTGTTGCTTATCTTATAGGCAAATATAAGGCGGATGCAGGTATAATGATATCGGCTTCTCACAATACTTTTGAGTATAACGGTATCAAAATATTCAGCGGCGACGGATACAAGCTCCCAGATGCACTTGAGGAGAGAATTGAATCTATGATCCTTGATGAAAAAGCATCCCCCGTATTACCTATCGGCTCTGATATCGGAACAGTAAGACAGGCAGAAAATGCAATTAAAGACTACGTTGATCATCTTAAAAGCACTGTCCCCTTCTCTCTTTCCGGTATGAAGATTGCCGTTGACTGCGCAAACGGATCGGCATCAAAAACAGCGCAAAAATTATTTAAAGAACTTGACGCAGACTGTCACATTATTTTCTCTGAGCCCAACGGACAGAACATAAATGACGGATGCGGTTCAACTCATCCCGAAACACTGCAGAAATACGTAGTTGAAAACGGTCTTGATGTAGGTGTGGCTTTCGACGGAGATGCAGACAGATGTTTCTGCGTTGATGATAAAGGCAATCTCGTAGACGGAGACTTTATTATGGCGATCTGTGCTCTTGATATGAAAAAACGCGGAAAGCTTGCTCATAATTCAATTGTAGGTACCATTCTTACGAATATGGGCTTTATCAAATTCTGTGAAAATAACGACATATCCTTTGTTGCTACCAAAGTCGGTGACAGATTTGTTCTTGAGCAGATGCTTCTTGAAGATTTTAATTTTGGCGGAGAGCAGTCCGGACACGTTATATTCAGAGATTTTGCAACGACCGGTGACGGTCAGCTTACGGCTATACAGCTTTTATCCCAGCTTAAAAGAACCGGCAGCAAACTTTCGGATCTTACAGGTTGCATGCGTAAATTCCCGCAGATACAGATAAACGTTCGCGTTTCTCCCGAGGGAAAGATCGCATTCTATACAGATTTCGAAGTTAACGATGCAATTTCCGCTGCAAAAAAAGAACTTGGAGACGACGGAAGACTTGTTGTACGTGCATCCGGCACAGAGCCTCTTATGCGTGTTATGACAGAGCATCAAAATTATGAGCTTGCCGAGAGCGTTGCAAAGAAAGTTGCAAACGTTATCGAAGCAAAACTCGGAAAAGTTTAAAAAGCAAAACCCAGCGCCAGACCAAGCACTCTGTGTTTTGGTTAACGAGGTGAGAGGAAATTCGAAATTTTCGGCGGGTACCTCTCCGGCAGAACTCTGTCGTAAGACTGTGTACAAATATATGAGCGATCGTAAAACAAAAGCACAGTTATAAAAAAATAAATATAATGGGTCTTCTTTGGCCCGGGAGAATATATATTATGTGTGGAATAATCGGTTATTCCGGCAGCAGCTCTGCTGCCGAAAAAATAATCGACGGACTCAAAGCTCTTGAATACAGAGGATATGATTCCGTCGGTATTGCCGCTTTTCTTGATAACGATATATTCGTAAGCAAGAAAAAAGGCAGGATCAATTTTCTTGAAGAAAATCTTAAAGGCAAAGATCTCAGTCCGGCGAAATGCGGTATCGGGCATACACGTTGGGCAACTCACGGTGCTCCGTCGGACGCAAATGCTCATCCTCACGGAACAGATGACGTTTGCCTTGTTCACAATGGTATCATAGAAAACTACATACCGTTAAAGAAACAGCTTATCGCCGAGGGAAAGGTTTTTCTCTCCGAAACAGATACCGAAATTGTTACAAAGCTCATTGACAAATACTATAAGCTCAGCAAAGACCCCATAAAAGCCATTAGAGCGGCTGCAGCAGACGTTATCGGATCATACGCTTTAGGTATACTTTTCAAAGACATACCCGACACGATCTATGCATTGCGTAAAGACAGTCCGCTTATAGTCGCTTTTGGCGAAGACGGATGCTATATCGCCTCCGATATGCCTGCTGTCTTAAAACATACGAGAAAGTATATTCAGCTTAACATAGGAGAAATAGCTATATTAAGCAAAGAGGGCTGCACTATCATCGACAAAAACGGAGATAAGATAGAACCCGATATTCAAACGGCCGACTGGGATATCAATGCAGCAGAAAAAGGAAACTATCCTCACTTTATGCTGAAAGAGATATACGAGGAGCCCATATCGGTAATACGTACCGTAAGCCCCAGAATAATAAATTCCCTTCCCGACTTTTCAAACGACGGAATAAGCGACGATATGCTTGCGGGATTTGAAAGAATAAGAGTTATCGCCTGCGGGTCCGCAATGCATGCGGGGATGGTAGGAAAATACATTTCCGAAAAACTTGCTCGTATGCCGGTAGAGATCGATATTGCTTCCGAATTCAGATACTGCGACCCTATCCTTTCCGACAAAGAGCTTTATGTTATTATTTCTCAGTCCGGCGAAACCGCTGATACACTTGCAGCGCTCAGACTTATAAAGGATCAAGGTAAAAAGACGCTTGCGATAGTCAACGTTATTGGTTCCGCGATAGCAAGAGAAGCTGACTACGTTTTATACACTCATGCAGGACCCGAGATCGCAGTTGCAACCACAAAAGGATATTGTGTCCAGGTAGCCGCAATGACTCTCCTTGCAATAAAATTTGCTCTTATCAAAGGCTTGATCAGCAAGGAAGAAGGAGCAAGACTCTCTACCGAGCTTGCGGAAAAAGTTCCGAAGGCACTTGAAGAAGTATTTAATAATATGAAAAAGTGCGAAGAGCTGGCAGAAAAAATAAAGAGTCACAAGGATCTTTTCTATATAGGACGCGGAATAGATTACAATCTCAGTCTTGAAAGTTCCCTTAAGCTTAAGGAGATCTCCTATATTCACAGTGAAGCATACGCTGCGGGAGAACTTAAGCACGGAACAATTTCCCTTGTTACCGAAGGTGTTCCCGTTATTGCTATCTCTTCAAGCGATAAACTTTATGATAAGACGGCAAGCAATATTAAGGAATGCAAGGCAAGAGGCGCATATATAATATTTATATGCAGGAAAAATGCCGCACACGTTGAAGATATTGCGGATGACGTACTTTATTTACCCGATATTGACGAGCTTTTAGCTCCTGTTTGTGCAGTTGCATATTCTCAAATACTTGCATATAAAACGGCGCTTGCTCTCGGTTGCGACGTAGATAAACCCAGAAATCTTGCAAAATCCGTTACCGTAGAGTAAAAATAGAACCGCATCGTAAAAACGATGCGGTTCTATTTTTTTGATTAATTACTCGGCTTCTTTTGCACTTTCTACAATAAGTTCAAGAACCTTTTCCATATAGGCACTCTGTTCAAGATAAGACTTTGAGTAAGTTGCTTCAAGCTCTTCAACAGACTCTATCTTAAGATCCTTTGCATACTGTTCTGCATAGCTCTTGTATTCATCATCGCTAAGCTTAAGATCTTCTGCACGTACGATACTCCAAAGGATCATCTCCTGCTCTGTCTGAGATGTTGCATATGCAGAAAGATCCATACAAAGCTCCTCGGCGTTCTTAAAACCGTAATATGTTGCAAGAGTATCAAGGTTTATACCGTACTGAAGCGCCATAGTCTTATAGTTTGTAAGAAGATTGTTATAATATTCGCCTACTTCTTTCTTGGGATACTTGAGGATCTTACATCCGCTGTATACCTTTTTCCAAACAGCTTCTTCAATAGCAGTCTTTCTTGTTTCTGCCTTAAGCTCGTCAACGGTTTCATATTTTCCGTCTTTCTTTACAAGCTCATCTGTAAGCTCGGGAAGAACCGATTCGGTTATAGAGTTGATCTTAACTTCGAATACGACAGCTTTTCCGGCAAGATCCTTATTATTGGGATATTCCTTTGGGAAAGTAAGATTAAGAGTAACGGTCTCACCGATATTATGACCTATAAGTCCGTCTTCAAATCCGTCAATATAACTGCCAGAACCGATCTTAAGGTCCTGCTTGCTTGCCTTGCCGCCCTCAAATTCTTCATTATCGATGTAGCCGGTATAGTCAATATTTACAGTATCGTTCTCTTTGACGCTTCTGTCTGTAACTTCCTTCTTCTCGGCATTTGCTTCAAGTAAGCTGTCAATAGCGTTATCAACAATCTTATCAATTTCTTTATTTGAATAGGTCATACCCTTATATTCGCCTAAAGTAACATATTTGCCGAGATCGTAGTTGTAGGGTTTGGAAGAACATGCCGCAAGGCCGAAAATCATAAGCGCAGCCAAAACGATTAAAAGAATTCTCTTTTTCATTTTAATTTTCCTTTCAGTTATGTAATACAAAAGTATTAAATTTCATAAAACATAGATATTGTACCACAAGTATATGTATTTTTCAATATATTTATTTTTTTAAATAAAAAACTTTTTAATAAAGTAATTATATA
>SVSF01000101.1 GCA_015064425.1 Oscillospiraceae bacterium
TTAAGAAAGTTCTTGAGTCTGCTTTTCAAAGGAACCTTCTCAGCTCCGCCTATAAGCAACACGGGAGCTCCCCATAAGTATATAAGCGACCAAAAGGGTAGGGTGAATACCAGATACTGAAGGAAGACGTCGGGGAAAAGTGCGCTTACTACCGCATTTCCCATAAATCCAAAATTTGAAAAACTTAAAGCATATGTAAAAATATTACGTTCATATCCATCCTTGGAACATACATGTGCTAAAAGAACAGAAACCATAATGCCTATGATCGCCATAAAAAGGGAAGTGATCAAAAGATCTCCGGTCTCCTTTATCTTCGCTACCGTGAAATTTTCCATAAACGTACCCAAAACAAGGGCAGGGATAAATACAAGGTTTTCCATTTTCGACAGAACGCTTTGAGAATTGTCCGGTATGATTTTTAGCTTGTATAAAATATAGCCAAGTATTATAAAGGAAAAAAGAAATGCAGTTTGATTTAATGATGTAAAAAAAATTGTCATAATGTAGATTATTTCAGTTCCTAAATAATATATGTATCAGAAACGGTTTCTTTCGTGTAGAATAACAGTTTTCCCAAGGTCTGAGACTCCTCGGCCATTAAATTTGAGAGGAAGACCGTCCTTATACATATGCCCGTTATTTGAGACAGTTTGCACGTGCGGAATTGCATATCCGCCTTCATCGCAAAACTCTATAACGGTAACACCTGTATGACAAATATCAAAGTGAGAGGCAAACAATGGATATGGAATTTCAAGAATGCAGCTCAAGAATGCTATGCCAAATCCCTGATGTGCAAACATAGCTATTCTGTCTTCGTTGTGATCAAGTACTTTGAACCGTCCGGTTCCTCTTTCCTGCTCATAGCCGTGTGATTTGAAAAAATTATACACTTCTCCGTATATTCTTTCTATGCCTTTTTTATAGTTCATATCCTTGAAAGCGGGATGGTCGTACCAGTTGTCACCGAGATCACGCATTTCCTTAGTGGTAAAAACGGAGCGCGCATAAGTATCCTGAAAGAGCCATGTCCGAAAACCCTCTCGTTCGATGGTGAGATCCCTCCAGGCGTGTCCTTCGTTTGCCCAATCAAGAGTATGGAGTTCCTTGTGGAGCAATTCGCACAAAGGTGTAGCGGTTTGAATAGCGCGGTTAGAGGTTGAAGAATATATTCTATCAATTCCAAACTGAGAAAGACGTCGTCCTACAGATTCTGCTTGGCGCATTCCGAGCGGAGTCAGCGAATCGGGATCGTATATTGGGTCTCCGTGTCGAATGTAGAAAAATAACATATTACCTCCTTTTTATATTGCATAAAGAATGTGCAGATTCCTTATGTAAGTATCGGATATTTTCTCGTTTATGGCATATGCATGTCCTTCTGCTTCAGTACCGCTGAATGAACTGAGCTTATGGCTCTGTATCATACGAATAATGGATAGGCATATTTCTTCGATAATTACCGTTTTTTTGCTTGCTTCATCATTACCGTTTTTGCTTGAAATGATATATTCTAGTGGAGCGGAAAGCTCTGACAACAAAGGAAGATCTCTAAGCGTACGGAAACACCATTTGTAATAAGGTATATATCTCCTATTTATAAGAAATATTGCATTTAATGCCCCTTTAACAAATTCTATTGCGGAAAGCTGAGCAGCAGCGCTGTCACCCCGTAATATGCATCTTTTGTAGTTGTACTGTCCCGCTTGTCCCATTATCAAGAGATTACCCGCAAGTTTTTTTAGTCTTATATCCTCCGGAAAATAGCTCAGCTTTTCCCGTATCTCGGTTACAGATCCCATATCGTCACGAAATATTTTACCATTTGTTGCTTCGGAAAGAGCCTGCTCGGAGACACGAAACCAATCTGTTCCGTTAAGCGTTCCGTCGGGGCTTCCGGTCCTACTTACGAAAAAGTCACTTATTCTTATGGGACCGTGCCGACTTCCTCCCACAGGATCTGCTATAGTTCTTTTATATCCCAAAAATTCTTTGGGGAGCTTAGCGTATGCTCTTTCGAGAGCGAATGCGGTTTTTCGGTCTATAACATCTTCACCGGGCAAAAACAAACAGAAACCCGGCTCGAAATCATGGTCGCGAGATATATCGTCGTCATATCCAAAACATTCGGAGCCGCTTCCCGCAAGACCTACCGCTATATACTTTTCATATTCTCTGAAACTGTCGCGGATCATCTTTTCGCCGTATTCTTTATAATATCTTTCGGAAAGTTCAAGACCCTTCATTTTGATAGAACCTCCTTGCGCGTTCGTTCAATTCCTTCTCGAATAAGAACCATCCGTAATATCCGAAAACGGAGGCACATTTTTCACACACGAACGCGTAATAGCCGTCTCGTGAAGGATACCCGTCGAGAAGTGCTTCAGCTTTTTTTAGATATTCGGTAATAATTACGTCTGCGTTTTCAAGTCCGATTTCAGCCTCTGCGGCACTTGCCATATTAAGGTAAGTAATAGCAACTTCAAGACTGCCTTTCTTCGCTTTTTGCATAACCTCTACAGCTTTTTTATAAAGCTCATTTGCTTCCTTGAACCTTTTAAGATCAACAAGGATCAGCCCCATATTATTGTAAAGACCGCCCAAACGGCTGTCATTTTCGGGAAGGGTCGATTCATAGATATATTTTGCTTTTTCAAAAAGGGGGAGCGCTTCATCGGGCATTCCGAAGGCTTTAAAAACGGTTGCGCTGTTTAAATAAGTCGTCGCAGTATCTATCTTGTATGTCGATCTTACAGCGTACACTTTTTGCATTGCCGCTCTTGCCGCCGAAATAGCTTCATTTCGTTTACCGAGCTTTCGGTACAATCCCATAAGCTCGTTTCTTACCATTATTTCCGTGCGGATGTCGTTCGCCTCTTCGGAGTTGGAGAGCCAATACAGAAGATGGCGTTCTGCCGAATCATAATCCTTTTTATAGAAATATTCGTCAAGTTTGCTGCGTATAAGTTCAGCGGAAATATATCCGTTTATCATGATCAAGCTCCTTTTGAGATTACATAATATTTTATACCACAAAAGAGAGAGTTTGTCACTAAAAATATTAATATATTGGCATTATCTTTTTTTATTTTTTGAAGCTTTCTTACAATAAGGGCGCTTTACCGTTTGATTCAAATAAGATGATCTTATTAATTATGGTATCTTTCATTGCTTTTTCCCTTTTTGCTCGCAGATCATAATAATCGAAAAAGGGTTCTTCTATAACTTTCTTGCCTGCGGCATAAATATCTGTACAGATATTTATTTTTGCTATTCCGCCGTTTATACAGTTTTTAAAATCTTCATTTGAAAGTCCTGAGCCTCCGTGCAATACCAGAGAAGTGCTTATCTTGGCGCTTATTTCTTTAAGCCTTCCTATATCAAGTTTCGGAGTGCAGGTATATGCTCCGTGAGCGGTTCCTATGGCGATGGCCAGTGCATCTATATTGGTCCTTTCTGCAAAATCTTTTGCCATATCTGGATCGGTATAATATTTTGAGGGGTCATCAAGATGAGAGTCACCTTCTGCAGAACCTTCATTATCTCCCACGTGACCGAGTTCGCCTTCAATAGTTGCGCCGAAAGCATAAGCTATCTTTGCCATTTCCTTCAGTTTGTTTACGTTTTCATCGTATGAATCTGTTGAGCAGTCATACATAACCGATGTAAAGCCTAGTTTAAGGGTTTCTATGCATTTTTCGAAGGTTAAGCTGTGGTCGTAATGTATGGCTACGGGAACAGATGCATTTTTTGCCATATTTATCATAGAAGGACCGATAAGCTGAAGATCTCCGTGAGGGAGCAATATTTCGGCAGTTCCCAATATGATAGGTGAACGGAGTTCTTCGGCTGCTGAAATTGCGGCTTCAATAGCATCGGTATCTATTGTGTTGAACAACCCTACCGCGTATTTGTTTTTTTGTGCGTCGATCAGAATATCGTTTAAATTAACAAGCATTTTATTTATCTCCTTTAATTGTATTTAGATATGGTTTAAGATGCTATCTTGGGCTACCATCTTTCGTACTTTTCCGATATATTTAAAAATTCGTTTTTCGACTTCATACTGTCTCATGTTGATTTTGTTTACCGTATCTGTTATAATACTTCCTGCAATCGTATTTCCTGCTTTACTGCATTCAAAGCATTTCCTCCTGTTTTCGCTGTTACCTTATGGATAAAATTCTATCGTAGATTCGAATTTATGTAAACCTATGGCTTTTAGAATACTATTAAACAGCAATAAAAAAACTCTACGAAAAGTAGAGACGAAAACAGAAATATCTTTTGAGATATCTTTTAAGGATTACGGGGTTTATTTATCCGGAACGGTGTTCATACCGTGCCGCTTAAGGGAGATAAAATATGAAACTTTTTATTAGCGCTCTCACAAAATATGTTATGGGAATTCTGCTTGTATCTATGATGCTGTTTGTTCCCGCAGGAAGTCTTTGTTTTATCGAAGCGTGGGTCTTTTTGGGACTTCTTTTTATACCCATATTTTTACTTGGGGCTGTACTTTTTATAAAAGCCCCCCATTTGCTTAAAAAACGTATATCTGTAAAAGAAAAAGAGAAAACACAAAAAAACGTTGTGATATTGTCGGCATTAATATTCACTGCGGGATTTATCGTTGCGGGACTTGACTACCGTTTTGGATGGTCTAATGTGCCTTTGTGGGTGACGTTACTTTTTTCGCTGATATTGCTTGTTTCTTACGGAATGTATGCAGAAGTAATGCGGGAGAACGCATATCTTTCGAGAACAGTCGAAGTTCAGGACGGACAAAAAGTAATTGATAAGGGGCTTTACGTAATCGTAAGACATCCGATGTATGCCGTTACTTTGTGGCTCTTTATTTCAATTCCTGTTGTGTTGGGATCATGGTGGTCCTGCCTTTGTTTTGCCGTCTATATTCCAATCATTGTTATCAGAATAAAAAATGAGGAAAAAATTCTTGAAGAAGGACTCAAGGGATATAGCGAATATAAACAACGTGTGAGATACAGACTTATACCGTTTGTTTGGTAACCGAAAGGAAGAACAATGATACTTAAAACGAAACGAGTCATTCTCCGCGCTTGGAGAGAAGACGACGCAGGAGAGCTTTATAAATATGCTAAGGATCCCGACATAGGATATCCTGCAGGCTGGCCAGCTCATACAAGCATTGAAAACAGCCGTGATATTATAAGAAACGTACTCTCAAAGCAATATACCTTTGCCGTATGTACAAAAGATGACATCCCCATAGGAAGCGTTGGCCTGAAGTTTGGCAATGATACGGATATGACCGATAGGGAGGACGAGTGCGAGCTTGGATATTGGATAGGAAAGGATTTCTGGGGCAGGGGACTGATTCCCGAAGCGTCGGCAGAAATTATGCGTTATGCTTTTGAGGAACTGGGGGTAAGGGCTGTTTGGTGCGGATATTATGAAGGCAATTTCAAGTCATGCAGAGTTCAGGAAAAGCTGGGATTCCTATACCATCATAAGACCGAAGGCGTTGAAGTACCTCTTCTGCAGGAGACCAGAACGGGGCACGTAATGCTTATGACAAAAGAAAGATGGGATGAACTGAAAAGCGAAAGATGAAAATCGGATCATTTTGTTTTTTCAAATTTTAAATAATTAAAACCGAGGTAAGGACCTCGGTTTTAATTATTTTGCCGTATTCAGCATATTTTCAATGAATATCCCGTACCCCTTCGTTGGATCATTGATAAGGACATGTGTGACCGCACCTACGATCATTCCATCCTGGATAATCGGGCTGCCCGACAAGTTTGATGTTCATTAGGGACAACACACTTTCTACCAAAACTAAAGTATCGCTTCAGTATAAGTATGAATCTGCTGTGTGGAAAACACATGAAAATGTGTTATAATAGAATCACAAAAG
>SVSF01000102.1 GCA_015064425.1 Oscillospiraceae bacterium
ATATATTGCTTTGAATGACGAGATAAAAGAAGATGCGGAGCAAGCGGTGAGACGGCTTAGGAGATGCGGCATAAAAAAGACCGTGATGCTCAGCGGAGACGGAGAACAAAGAGTACGCGACGTTAAAGAAAAGCTCGGAATAGACGAGTGCTTTTTCGGACTTTTGCCCAACGGGAAAACGGATAATTTCTCAAAAATAAAAGAAAGCGGTGCAAAGGTCATCTTTGTGGGAGACGGAATAAACGATGCTCCCGTACTTGCTATGGCTGATGTGGGTATTGCCATGGGGGCTCTGGGAAGCGATGCTGCAATAGAAGCGGCGGACGTGGTGCTTACAGATGACCGTATATCGGCTTTGCCCGAAGCTGTGGAAATATCCAAAAGAACTATGGGAATAGTATGGCAGAACCTTATTTTCTCTCTTTCGGTTAAAATGTTGATACTTATACTGAGCGCCTTTGGAATTGCCAATATGTGGATGGCAGTATTCGGAGACGTGGGCGTCAGCATTATTGCAGTACTGAATTCGCTAAGGGCTATGAGATATAAAAGCAGAATGGAAAAAACGGAGAAGTAAATGAAAAATATAGTACTTATAGGAATGCCGGGAGCGGGAAAAAGCACTCTCGGAGTACTCCTTGCAAAAGCTTTGGGTTACAGCTTTGTTGATACTGATATTGTTATACAGCAAAGGGAAAAGAGACTTTTGCAGGATATTATAGATAACGACGGAATAGAGACGTTTTTAGAAAAAGAAGAGGCTGCGATACTGTCTGTTGTGACAGAAGGTACTGTTATCGCAACGGGCGGAAGCGCCGTTTATTCGGAAAAAGCCATGAGTGCGCTGAAAGAAAACAGTACGGTCGTATATATAGACGTGGACTACCATGAATTGAAACACAGACTTACCGATATATCTACCAGAGGTATCGTTCTTAAAGATAAAATAAGCTTTTATGACGTGTATCTTGAAAGGACTCCGATTTATGAAAAATATTCGGATATCACAGTATATTGTAGCGGTAAAAGTGTGGAAAAGTGTGTGAATGAGATAATTCAGAAATTAAAAAAGGAATAGAGTATGATTAAGATAATGTTCGTGTGCCACGGGAATATCTGCCGTTCTCCCATGGCTGAGATAATATTCAACGATATGGTAAAGAAAAACGGTCTTGACGGGAAATATTGCGCCGTTTCAAGTGCCACAAGTACCGAAGAGATATGGAATGGAATAGGTAACCCCGTATATCCTCCCGCAAGAGAAGAACTGATGAAGCACGGACTTTCCTGCGAAGGGAAGAGGGCGGTGCTTTTTGAAAGAGGCGACTACGGAAAATACGATCTTATAATCGGAATGGATTCCCAAAATATCCGAAACATAATGAGAATCTGCGGCAAGGATCCCGAAGGAAAGGTGTATAAACTCTTATCCTTCGCAGGGGAGGACAGAGATGTTGCTGACCCTTGGTACAGCGGGAACTTTGATATAACCTATGAGGACGTTTACAGAGGCTGTGCCGCACTTTTTAAAAAGCTTGAGGAAAACAATCATGTACGGTGAGTTTAAAGATGCGCTTACGGAAAGACTGTTTTCGGAAAGAGATGAGCAATACAGAAAATTTCATTCAAAGCTTGTGCCCGGGATGGACTCGGAAAAAATTATTGGAGTGAGAACACCTGTTCTCCGCACCCTTGCAAAAGAACTTTTCAAAAATGAGGAAAATAAGGAAAACATAAAAGCCTTCATGTCCGATCTCCCTCACCGTTATTATGAAGAAAATAATCTTCATGCTTTTTTTATTGAACAAATAAAAGATCCCGACACTTGTTCTGAAGCTATTGAAGCGTTCCTGCCTTACGTAGATAATTGGGCCACATGCGATATGATGAGACCGGCAGCTCTTGCAAAAGACAGAGAAAAGCTTTATTGCAGAATATGCCGCTGGATGAGTTCGGAGCACACCTACACCGTACGCTACGGAATAGAGATGCTTATGCTTTGTTTTCTCGGAGACGATTTTTCCGAAAAATATATTGAAAAGGTTGCAGAGCTGAGGTCAGATGAATATTACGTAAATATGATGAGAGCGTGGTATTTTGCAGAGGCACTTTCAAAACAGTACGAAAGTGCCGTGAAATACTTAGAGAACTGCCGCCTTGACTTATTTACCCACAACAAAGCTATACAAAAGGCAAAAGAAAGCTTTAAAATAGACATAGAGAAGAAAAGGTATTTGGTTTCTCTGAAATTAAGAAAATCGGAAACATAGTATTTTTGACTTTTTGCACAAAAGCACTGAGCGCTTTTTGGCATATTTTTATAAACTTGACGATTTTGTCTTTCGCGTTGTAACACGCTAAAATATTTGTTGCATTTTTCATCTATCCGTGATAAAATATTTTGTATATTTTATATACTTAATGTAGGAATTCTTTCGAAAGAAAGAAAAGTTTTCAGACAAACGGAGCTGTGCATTATGAAGAATGTTTTTATTGACGGTAAGGCGGGGACCACGGGTCTTCGTATTTACGAGCGACTCGGAGACAGAGATGATATAAGGCTTATTTCTCTTTCTGAAGAGATGCGTAAGGACAGAAATGCCCGACGAGAAGCATTAAACAGCGCCGATATAGTATTTTTATGTTTGCCTGACGATGCCGCAAGAGAAGCGGTATCAATGATAGATAATCCCGATACGGTAGTCTTTGATACTTCTACTGCGCACCGGACAGAGGAAGGCTGGGCATATGGCTTTCCTGAACTGTCAGACGCTCACAGAGAAAAGATACTTTCTTCGAAGCGTATAGCTGTTCCGGGATGCCATGCAAGTGGATTTGTGGCTTTGGTATATCCTCTCATAGAGGCGGGAGTGATTCCGAAGAATATTCTTCTTTCCTGCCATAGCCTTACGGGCTACAGCGGTGGAGGCAAAAGTATGATAGCCGACTATAGTGCAGAGCAAAGAGATCCTCTTCTTGACGGTCCCAGACAGTATGCCTTGGGACAGAGCCATAAGCATCTTAAGGAGATGAAAGCACTGACCGGACTTTGCGAGGTGCCGCTTTTCTCTCCCATAGTAGCAGATCTGTACAGCGGTATGGAAGTAAGCGTGCCCCTGTTTAAGAAGCAGTTAAATGAGGGCTTCGGTATAGAGGATATACGTGAGATATACAAGAATAAGTACAAGGGAAGCATTGTCCGATATGAGGACAGAGCCGAAAACGGATTCCTCTCCGCGGCAACGCTCAGTGGAAGCGATTCCATGGCAATAAGCGTATACGGAAACGAAGAGCGTATAATGCTCGCGGCAGTTTATGACAATCTCGGCAAAGGTGCTTCGGGAGCTGCCATAGAATGCTTTAATCTTGTAAGCGGATCACCTCTTACCAAGGGACTTGTAACATTTGACGTTAATTGAAAGGAACAATAGAATGGACATTATATCTGGCGGCGTATGTGCCGCAAAAGGCTTTGAGGCAAACGGAATACACTGCGGAATAAGAAAGAACCGCACCAAGCGTGACCTTGCGCTTATCTATAGTAAGGTCAAGGCAAACGCTGCGGCTGTATATACTACAAATCTTGTAAAGGGAGCGCCCCTTGTGGTTACAAAGGAGCACCTTTCCGACGGAAAGGCTCAGGCAGTGATATGCAATAGCGGAAATGCAAATACCTGTAATGCCAACGGTATCGAGGTAGCAAACGAAATGAGCGCAATACTTGCAAAGGAACTTGGTATCTGCGAAAAGGACGTTGTTGTTGCTTCCACAGGAGTTATCGGTACACCCCTTGATATCACTCCCATAAAGAACGGTATACCCGAGCTTGTAAAGGGACTTGGGGACAATAGCAGATATGCGGTAGAAGGCATTATGACTACTGACGTTAACGTTAAGGAGATCGCTGTATCTTTCACTGTGGGCGGCAAGGAATGCCGTATGGGCGGTATTGCAAAGGGATCCGGAATGATACATCCCAATATGGCTACCATGCTTGTGTTTATCACAACAGACTGTGCAATCAGCGCTGAGATGATAGGAAAAGCCCTTTCCTCCGATATAAAAGAGACCTTTAATATGATAAGCATTGACGGAGATACCTCTACCAACGATATGGTTACTGTTTTGGCAAACGGACTTGCCGACAACGATGAGATCACGGCTGAGGGAGAGGATTTCGATTCCTTTATGAAGGCCCTCAATACAGTAAATCTCTACCTCTGCCGCAGTATTGCCGCAGACGGAGAGGGCGCAACAAAGATGTTGGAATGCCGTGTAAGCGGTGCTAAAGATAAAGAGACGGCAAAGACTGTAGCAAGGGCAGTTATCTGCTCTTCTCTTACTAAGGCTGCTATGTTCGGTGCCGATGCAAACTGGGGTAGAGTAATCTGTGCTATCGGTTACAGCGGCGCGGACGTTGACGTTTCAAAGATAGACATTTCTTTTGGTTCTGCCAAGGGTGTTGTGGATGTTTGTAAGGGTGGCTTTGGAGTTCCCTTCAGCGAGGAGGAGGCAAAAGAGATACTCCTTGAAAAAGAGATAGATATAATCGTCGGACTCAACGACGGGGAAGAATGCTCTGCTGCATGGGGATGCGATCTTACTTACGATTACGTAAAGATAAACGGTGACTACCGTACATAATATGATCTGTGCCGGAAGACAGCTGTCTTCCGGATACGGCTTTTTGTAGAAATACGGAGAATACAGAGAGGAAAAGTAATATGGGAATCAGTAATGCAGAGAGAGCAAAGGTGCTTGTGGAAGCACTTCCTCATATACAGAAATATGCTGACAAGATCGTTGTCGTAAAATACGGCGGAAACGCTATGATAAACGAAGAACTTAAGGATGCGGTTATGGGAGATATCGTCCTAATGAACCGTGTCGGAATAAAGGTAGTGCTCGTTCACGGCGGCGGCCCCGAAATAACGGAGATGCTTGCCAAAACGGGAAAGAAAACGGAATTTGTGGACGGACTCAGAGTCACCGACAGAGAGACCGTTGATATAGTACAAATGGTGCTTGCGGGTAAGGTTAATAAAACTCTTGTAAGTCATCTTCATCATCACGGAGGAAGAGCTATCGGACTTTGCGGAATTGATGGATGTATGATAAAGGCAAAGGTACTCGACAAGCGTCTGGGATATGTAGGAGAAATAACCGATGTTGACGTTTCTCCCATACTTGACGTGCTTGAAAAGGGATATATTCCAGTTGTATCCACTTTGGGATGCGATGATGAGGGAAATTCATACAACATCAACGCAGATACAGCGGCTGCTCGTATAGCGGGAGAGCTTAAAGCAAAGAGCCTTATCCTTATGACGGATACAAGCGGCATATTGAGGGACAAGGATGATCCCGATACCCTTATTTCAAAGATCTGTATTTCAGAAATACAGGGACTCAAGGATGAACACATTATTTCGGGAGGAATGATCCCCAAGGTGGATTGCTGTGTCGATGCCCTCGAAAGAGGAGTAAGCCGAGTATTTATAATCGACGGTAGAGTAGCACATTCAATACTTATAGAAACACTCACCGATGAGGGCGGCGGCACTATGGTGGTTAAGGAATAAGAGGTACGGAAATGAACGTAAAAGAAAGAGATCAAAAATACATATCCGCTACGTATGCGCGCTTCCCGGTGGAGATAGTAAGCGGCAGCGGTTCTTTGCTTTATGATGAAAACGGAAAAGAGTACATAGATATGGGCAGCGGAATTGCGGTCAATACATTCGGTACTGCGGACAAAGAATGGATCGAGGCAGTATACGCTCAGCTTAACAGCTTTCAGCATACATCAAATCTTTTCTATAC
>SVSF01000103.1 GCA_015064425.1 Oscillospiraceae bacterium
GTATCTCTATGCTTCTTGTCGGACACGTCAATAAAGAAGGCGGAATCGCAGGACCTAAGGTGCTTGAGCATATGGTAGACGCTGTTCTCTACTTTGAGGGCGAAAGACACCAGTCCTATCGCATAATAAGAGCTATTAAGAACCGTTTCGGCTCGACAAATGAGATTGGCGTTTTTGAAATGACGGATAAGGGCCTTGACGAGGTAGAAAACCCCTCGGAAATGCTTCTTGCCGGAAGACCGAAAAACGTTCCCGGGAACTGTGCCGTTTGTACAATAGAGGGCACGCGCCCGATAATTGCCGAAATACAGGCTCTCGTTACACAGACGACGTTTCCCGCACCTCGCCGTGCCGCAAACGGAATAGATTACAACAGAATGTGCCTTATTCTTGCGGTGCTCGAAAAGCGCCTTGGACTAAAATTCTACCAGAGCGACGTTTATATGAACGTTATTGGAGGACTCAGACTTGACGAGCCTGCATCCGACGTTGCTGCGGCGCTTTCGATGATATCGAGTCTTACAGACAAAATAATCCCAGATGACGTTATCGCAATAGGAGAGCTGGGTCTTTCGGGAGAATGCCGTGCGGTATCAAATATAGAAACGAGAATACACGAAGCGGCAAGACTTGGATTCACAAGGGCTATAATCCCATACCGTAACATTGAAAAGCGCAAAATCGAGATAGGCGGCATTAAGATCATCCCTATAAAAAGCATCTACGAAGCTCTCTCTGTAATGGTTAAGAAAGAAGAATAAAAAAGAAGCAAGCTCGTTGAGCTTGCTTCTTTTTTATTCGGTTATCATTATATTTCCGTCGGAAACGTGAACCTCAATAATAGTCTGGACCACGCCAGAAACTCCTACGTATTCCATACCCTGCGAAAAGCTTCCGTTCTCGTAGATATCCCCTCCGAAACGAACTCTGCCGTTATCGGTCTTAAGACGTAAAACTCCCGAAAGAAGGTCATTTTTACTTGTCTTATACTTAAAATATCCTTTTTTGATATCGGAGTTAATTTCGGTAAGCGCAGAATCCTCGATATATTCGTATCCATATAAGAGCTCGGATTTGTGAGAATAAAGCTCAGAATTCTTCATGTCAAGATTTCCTTCCCTTATCTTCACATCCAGTCCGCCTGCACTCTTTATATCTTCAATAAGTAAAGAACCGTAGCCTATGTCAAATACAATGTCCGTGTCGTTGCGAACTCCCGATACGTTTGCGTTCCCGCTATATATCTCTATATCAAGGAGCTTTATTGCGGAAGAATCGGTGAGATAAATATTCACCGTCTTCTCCTTCAGCGCCATTTTTACAGAATTCAAATAGTTTCTGAAGCCTGAGAAATTAAAGCTGAAAAGAGAACCAAGACCCGAGCGCTCCTCAATAGAAACGGTAGTTGCGCCAACAGTTAAACTGAATTCATCTATCGGGAAGTTTATCATCTCGATTTTATTCGACTCCGCCCCGCCGATAATATTGACGTTTGCATACGAGAGTTCGGCCGAAATTTTCTTTACAGATTCATAGTCAAACTCGTGAACGTAAACGTAGTTACCGTCCTCATTCTGCGTTTGATTAAAAAGAGGAGTATCGTTGCCCTTTGCAGTAATAAATCCGACAAGGCATATTATAATTCCTACAGCCGCAAGCACAGCAGAGGTAATGAGCAGCTTTTTCATTTTTCTTGTAAAAGTCATATACTGCACACCTCCCGAAGCTTCCATACGGCTTTTTTAATGCGCTTTATAAGTCGCCTTACACCTCTCCAGTAATTTCTGAAATGGCGTTTTGAGTACTTTGTTCCGTATCGGTAGATAAGCACTGAGAGGGATATTGTAAGTGCGGAAATAATAAATCCGAGACCTATCTCAAAGAGCCCTATATGCGCCTCACCCGTTACAAACTTTACAATAGAATAAACAAGCTCTGCAAGAATAGAGACAGAACCGCCGAGAATGAGAGCAACAAGAATCGGCACATAAAGAACGACAAATGCAGCAAGTAACACATATCCAAGTATCGTAAGCACTCCCGCTGTCGCTGCAAGCGGTATCCAAAGCGGAGCAAGAATAACTGTGATCATCCAGAAGAAGATCGGATTGCCTGTCGGGGTCGGAAGCTCGTCCTCCTCGTAATAGTCTTCCTCTTCTTCTTTTATCTCTTCATCGAGAGGAAGCTCGCTTATGCTGAACTCCCTTGTAGCCCCCTCTTCGGGCTCATCATCATAAAATTCCTCGCTATCGGTAAGGACTTCATCCTCATCTGCAGTCTCATCAGGCTCGGATATATCATTTTCCAAAGAAGATTTATCCTCCTCATATACCCTGACGTCCTCTTCATCTTCTTCAGAAACGGAAGCTCGCGGTCTTTTTGCCTCGATAACCCTAAATATGGTTTCAGCAAACTCATGTGGATTCTCGTAATCAAGCTCCTCAGATTCTTCCTCTATGCCAAGGTCCTCAAGATATGCGTTTATATGTATTCTCTGTTTTACGATCTCTTCTTCGGTTGCACCGAGTCTGTCAAGACTCTCGCAAACAAGGTCAAGAAAGCGTTCTTTTTTCATAATATCTCCTTTCCGTTGCGAAATCGGAAGAAAAATGCAAAAAACTCTTTATAAAAATTCAATAGTATGTTATAATATGGGTATAAAAACACCCTTTCTTATATATTGTAACAGAAAAAGGAGAAAATTTCAATATGCGCGTAAGAAAAAAGAAGCATGGAAGCGAAAGAATTCTCGCTTGCTCCCGTTTTTTAATTGAAGACCCGAGAACTCTTTTTGAGAATCTTGGCTCTGCTTTTACACAAGACCGCCCCATTCATCTCGAAATAGGATGCGGAAAAGGAAGCTTTGCTGTAAGACTTGCAAGTGCCCGTCAGGATATAAACCTCATTGCTATGGAAAAGGTATCCGACGTTGCAGTAACGGCTCTTGAGCGTGCCGCTCTTACAGAAAATGAACGTGACGATAACCTTAAATTTATTATAGGGGACGCAAAATTTCTTCCCGAATACTTCCCTGCGCACTCGATAGATACAATATACATAAACTTCTGCGATCCATGGCCGAAGAAAGGCCACGCCAAGAGACGTCTGACACATCACTCTTTCCTTGAAATTTACAGAAGAATTCTAAAAAAAGACGGTATGCTTATATTTAAGACCGATAATGAAAACCTTTTTGATTTCAGCATGGAAGAATTTTTAAGTTCGGGGCTTCAAATACTTTATCATACAAAGGATCTTCATAACGAAAACACAAAGATCTCAAAAGAGAATATAATGACCGAGTATGAATATAATTTTTCTTCAAAAGGATATAAAATTTGCTCTGCACACGTAAAATTCACCGAAGAAGCGGAGGGAAAGGATGCTTAAGGAGCTTGTAATAAAAAATCGAAGCTACAGAAGCTTTTCTCCGGACAGAAAAATAACAAAAGACGAAGTTCTTGAGCTTATCGACAGCGCAAGACTTACTCCGTCCGCTATGAATCTTCAGCCGCTGAAATACAGAGTTTGTATATCGGACGAGGAGTGCGATAAAGTTCTCCCTCTTACTGCCTGGGCAGGAAAGCTGCGTCCCCTTGTCCTTCCTCCTAAAGGACACGCACCTTCGGCATATATAATCGTGTGCACTGATACCGAGGTGGTAAAGGAGCCAAAGGATACCTGGAGAGACGTCGGCATCTGTGCTCAAACCATTCTTCTGCGTGCTTCCGAAATGGGACTCGGAGGCTGTATGCTCGGCGCTTTCAGTGCAGAGAAAATATCGGAAGCTCTTGATATTGACAGAAGATATATACCCACCCTTATAATCGCTCTTGGTGAGCCTGATGAAAATATACAGCTCAAGGAGCTTGATGGTGATGATACCTCTTACTATCGAACCGAAAATGGTACACACGTAGTGCCCAAGAGAAAGCTTGAGGACGTTATAATATGAACAAACAGGAAATGGGCGGTGTGCTCATTCTTAATAAGCACGAGGGCCCGACCTCACACGATATTGTAAATGCGGTGAGAAAGCTTTACGGAACAAAGCAGGTGGGCCATACGGGAACGCTTGATCCCATGGCAACGGGAGTACTTGTCGTACTTGTAGGACGTGCCGCAAAGGCAGCAGAATATCTTGTAAGTGATTCAAAAAAGTACCGTGCCACACTCAGACTCGGACTTGTTACCGATACACAGGACGTTACAGGTGAAATACTTAAATCTTATGACGGCACTCTTCCGACTCCGGAACAAGTAAAAACAGCGTGCGTAAAGCTTGTCGGTCGCACCGAGCAGCTACCGCCGATGTACAGCGCTATAAAGGTCGGAGGAAAAAAGCTTGTTGACCTTGCAAGACAGGGCGTCGAAATTGAAAGAAAAGCTCGACCTATTGAGATTTTTTCTATTGACTGTGAGCCTGTAAATGAGAGTGATTACACTCTTGATATTCACTGCTCAAGCGGAACATACGTCAGAACTATATGCAACGATATCGGAGAAATGCTTGGTTGTGGCGGCGTTATGGCTACACTTTGCCGCACAGAAACAGGAGGATTTCCGATAGAAGAAAGCATAACTATAGATGAACTCAAGAATCTTGATGAAAAGGAACGTGAAGAGCATCTTGTACCAATAGAATCACTCTTTTCTTCCCTGCCCTCTGTAAATCTGCCTGCATTTTACGAAAAGCTTTGCAGAAGCGGATGTGAGATATATCAAAAGAAGTTAAACACCAAGTTCGATATCGGCACAAGAGTAAGAATATGCTCAGAGAGCGGCGAATTCTTTGCACTTGGTGAAGTTTTTGAATATGAAAACGGCTCGGCGATTAAGGCCATAAAAACATTCAGATTGTAATTTTTGACAATATAAAGCCCACGGCAAATGCCGTGGGCTTTATTTGTGAGTTAATCTAAAAACATCAACCGAGGGTTACATCCCACTTCGCAAGATATTGAGCAAAAAGAACTGCGTCCTTTGAATCAATATATCCATCCTTATTACAGTCTGAAGAGCTAATATCAAGCTCAACACCCCACTTTGCAAGATACTGGGCAAGAAGAACCGCATCCTTTGAATCGATATTCTTATCACCGTTCATATCACCGATTTTTTTAATTATCAGATCAATTATTGGGCAAATGGTATAGTTATCAAGCTCAAAATAATCTTCTCCGGCATCAGGTATGACCTCTACGTAGATATTTTCTAAAGATTCATCCGAAATCTCATGCAAAATGTATTTACATTCCCCGGATTCAAGCGATACTTGCTCACTATGTATAATTTCTCCGTTTTCATCATTGCGTCGGAAACATACGATTCCCTTTCCGCCCATATTTCCGTTATTTTGGAGAGTTGCATTTACGTAGTTTACATTACCTATTATCTTATTATCAACAGCAACGTTAAAGTCAAAATAATATACGTTTATTTTTTTATCTACCTTAACACCGTTTTCGTCAGTCAATGTAATTTTCTCTACGTCGTCCTCAGCAGAAAGTGTATACATAAATGATACCTCGACTGTTTCTCCGGACAAAACAGATATGTCATATCTGCTTGAGGATGCCCCGGCATCAACAGTAAACCAATTTGCCACTTCAGTTCCTATATTCTTTAACCTCAGCTTTAGTTCGACCACCCCGTCATCAAACAGGTCATTATGATCATATTTTACATCTTCAATCATAAGCGAAACAGAAGGTTCAAAAATCTCAGAGCAAAGATCACAATTCAGCTTCACGCTCTCTGAACTTAAATCAGCATCAGCTCTTCTGTAAGCAAGGAGA
>SVSF01000104.1 GCA_015064425.1 Oscillospiraceae bacterium
GCCACAATGCATCGCTCGTGCTCGGAGAGGGAGGGGAGGATTTTACAGAGGGAGAAGTTCTTTCTTATCTCGAAAAACGCAAGGGAATACTTGACGGTGTTGCGATAAGCGGTGGAGAGCCTCTTCTTCAAAATGATATTTCTTCATTTATGCGTAAGGTGCGAGACCTTGGCTTCAAAATAAAGCTTGACACAAACGGAAGCTTTCCTGAAAAGCTTAAGGAGATAATTGACGAGGGACTTTGCGATTACGTGGCGATGGATATAAAAAATTCACCCGAGAGATACGCAGAGACCGTCGGCAGACTCGGATACGATACCGACAGAATATCCGAGAGTATAAATATACTTATGACGAGCAGGATCGAATATGAGTTCAGAACCACCGTGGTTTCCGAGCTTCATTCGATGGAGGATATTGCTAAAATCGGCGACTGGATAAAGGGTGCAAGGCATTGGTATTTGCAGAATTTTGTTGACTCCGGAGACCTTATTTCACCCGAAATGCACGGTCTTGATGAAAAAACTATGCATCTATATATAGAAAAAGCACGAGAATTTATACCTGATGCGGAGCTTAGGGGTGTATAATTATCCAAACACAATATATAGTGCGAACTTCTGCAAATAGCACAATATGTTGTTGTGCACAAAAAGTGTCGAAATAATATGTGAAAGATTGCCAATTGACAAATACAAACTATATATGGTATAATTTATCCACTGACGAATTTTTTGGAGGAAAACCATGTATAGAGTACTGAAAAGAGACAATAAGGTCGTTGATTTCGACCTTGGTAAGATAAGCGGAGCTATCTTACAGGCATTCGAGGCACTTGAAAAGAATTATAATAATGATGTAATTGATTTTCTTGCGCTTAAGGTAACTGCTGATTTTGACAGCAAGATAAAGGACGGCCTTGTTGCTGTTGAGGACATCCAGGACAGTGTTGAGTCCGTTCTTGTTCAGGCGGGATATGCAGACGTTGCAAAGGCTTACATTCTTTACCGCAGACAGCGTGAAAAGATGAGAAACATGAAATCTACGATCCTTGACTATAAGGATATCGTAGATAAGTACGTAAAAGTTGCCGACTGGCGTGTTAAGGAAAATTCCACAGTAACTTATTCGGTTGGAGGTCTTATTCTTTCCAACTCCGGCGCAATTACTGCTAATTATTGGCTCTCCGAAATATATGATGATGAGATCGCTAATGCGCACAGAAATGCTGACGTTCATATCCACGACCTTTCTATGCTTACGGGTTATTGCGCAGGATGGTCGCTTAAGCAGCTCATCAAGGAAGGCCTCGGCGGTGTAGTGGGTAAGATCACATCTGCACCCGCAAAGCATCTTGCAACTCTTTGCAATCAGATGGTAAACTTCCTCGGTATTATGCAGAATGAGTGGGCAGGCGCTCAGGCATTCTCCTCCTTTGATACATATCTTGCGCCTTTCGTAAAGATCGATAACCTTTCTTACGACCAGGTCAAGAAATGCATTGAATCCTTTGTTTACGGCGTAAATACACCTTCCCGTTGGGGTACGCAGGCTCCTTTCTCAAATATTACGCTTGACTGGACTGTTCCTGCAGACCTCGCAGAGCAGAACTGCATAATCGGTGGCAAGGAAGTAGACTTCAAATATAAGGATTGTAAGAAAGAGATGGATATGGTCAACCGTGCGTTCATCGAAACGATGATTGAGGGCGACGCTAACGGCCGTGGATTCCAGTATCCTATTCCTACATATTCCATAACCCGTGATTTTGACTGGTCCGAGACAGAGAACAATAAGCTTCTCTTTGAGATGACCTCAAAATACGGAACTCCTTACTTCTCTAACTACGTTAACAGCGATATGGAGCCTAACGACGTCCGCAGTATGTGCTGCCGTCTCCGTCTTGACCTCCGTGAGCTTCGTAAGAAGTCGGGCGGCTTCTTCGGTAGTGGTGAGAGCACCGGTTCTATCGGCGTTGTAACCATCAACATGCCTAAGATCGCTTATCTTGCAACTGATAAGGAAGACTTCTTTAAGCGCCTTGATCATATGATGGATATTTCGGCTCGTTCTCTTAAGATAAAGAGAACTGTTATCACAAGACTTCTCAATGAAGGTCTATATCCTTACACAAGACGTTACCTTGGCACTTTTGAAAATCACTTCTCAACTATCGGCCTTGTCGGTATGAATGAAGTTGGTCTTAATGCGAAATGGCTCCATGCTGACCTTACAAAGAAGGAAACACAGGAGTTCACAAAGGAAGTCCTCAATCATATGAGAGAGCGTCTTTCCGACTACCAGGAAGAGTATGGCGATCTCTATAACCTTGAAGCCACTCCTGCTGAGTCTACATCCTATCGTCTCGCAAAGCATGACGTCGAGAGATACCCCGATATCGTTACTGCAAACGAGAAGGGTGGAACTCCTTATTATACAAACAGCTCTCATCTTCCCGTCGGATATACAGAGGACGTGTTTACTGCTCTTGATATTCAGGACGAGCTTCAGACTCTTTACACCTCGGGAACTGTATTCCATGCGTTCCTTGGTGAAAAGCTTCCCGACTGGAAGGCTGCGGCAGACCTTGTTCGCAAGATAGCGGCAAATTACAGACTGCCTTACTATTCTATCTCGCCTACGTATTCTGTTTGCCAAGATCACGGCTATATTGCAGGCGAAAAGTATACTTGCCCGACCTGTGGTAAGAAGACGGAGGTATATAGCCGTATAACAGGTTACTACCGTCCCGTTCAGAACTGGAACGACGGTAAACTTCAGGAATATAAGGAGCGTAAGGTATATGATCTTATGAACTCCCATATGTCTCCTAACAGAGCCGAGATAATTGCAGCAAGCAAGACGGAAAAGCCTTGCTCAAATGATCCGTTTGATCTGGAAATTCCGCTTCTCATAACCACTCAGACTTGCCCTAATTGCAAGATAGCAGTTTCTATGCTTGAAAAGGCAGGAGTTGCATATAATAAGGTTATGGCTGAGGATGTAAGAGACATTGTAGAGCGCTATGACATCAAGCAGGCACCTACTCTTATAACCCGTAAGGATGATAAGATAGAAGTGCTTACCGGTGTACCCGCTATTAAATCTTATATTTAAAAAATACCGGGCAACCGCGCTCGTGGGAGCGTGGTTGCCCGACTTTTAGGTGAATAATATGTATGATATAATCATTGTAGGAGCAGGACCTGCGGGCCTTACTGCCGCTCTTTATGCAAGAAGAGCGGGTAGAAGTGTTCTTGTTATTGAAAAAGAAACTATTGGAGGTCAGATAACCTATTCTCCTTGTGTTGAAAATTACCCATCCGTAAAGAAAATAAGCGGAATGGAGCTTGCTGATAACTTTTATGAGCAGGTAAGTGACCTTGGAGCAGAGATAGAATTTGACGCTGTTGTTTCCATAGAAGTTGAGGGCGATGCCAAGAAGGTAATAGGAGAAGGCTCTGTATATGAAGGGCGTGCCGTTATAATAGCAAGCGGAGCAAAGCATAGAAAGCTTGGTCTTGAGCGTGAGGACGAGCTTATCGGCTCTGGCGTTTCTTATTGCGCTGTCTGTGACGGAGCATTTTTTAAGGGAAAGACTACGGCGGTCATTGGCGGTGGAAACACAGCGCTTCAAGATGCTCTCTATCTTGCAGACATCTGCAAAAAGGTGTACCTTATCCACCGCAGAGACGCCTTCAGAGGTGATGCAGAGCTTGTAAATAAGTTGAGAGTGCTCGAAAACGTGGAAATTGTTACTCCCGCATCTGTAAAAGCACTACTTGGTGATAATTCACTAACAGGAATCGAGCTTGATAACGGGCGCATAATTGAGCTTGATGGCATATTTATTGCGGTTGGTCAAACTCCGGAAAATGAACCTTTTTCATCACTCATAGCGCTTGATGAAGCCGGGTATGCCGATTCACGCGAGGACTGCAAGACACGTACTGATGGAATATTTGTTGCTGGAGACTGCCGTAAGAAGACTGTCAGACAGCTTGCAACTGCTGTGGCAGACGGTGCTACTGCTGCTACTCATGCTTGTGAGTATCTTGAAAAATTGAGGTAATATATGACTACTTTAATGATAGTAAGGCATGCACAAAGCCTTGCAAACAAGGAAGGAATTTTTATCGGGCATATTGATATGGATCTTAGCGAGCTCGGGCACGAGCAAGCTAAGCTTCTTTCGGAATATCTTGTTAAAAAAGAATATCCTATTGACGTTATATATTCAAGCGATCTTCTTCGTCCTTTTCATACTGTTGAGCCTTATGCAAAATCTGTAAATAAGGATGTAATAAAGGACAAGGACTTAAGAGAAATATACGCCGGAAAATGGGAGGGCGAAAGGTTTGACGACCTTCTTGAAACTTTTCCGGATTCATATGGAATGTGGAAGTCCGATATTGGAAAAACTGTTTGTGACGGCGGAGAATCTGTTGCGCAGCTTTATGAACGCATAAATTCCGAAGTAGATACGATAGCAAAAGAAAATGATGGGAAGTTTGTTCTCATCGGAACTCATGCTACTCCCTTGCGTTGCCTTATGGCAAGGGCCGCCGGAGTCGGTGTTGATGGAATGCAGGGTATAAAATGGTGTGAAAACGCAGGTATTAACATCTTTGAGTATTCTGATGGCGTTCTCCGTGCGAAGGAACTGTACATCTGCGAGCATCTCGGCTCGCTTCGCTCGGGGCTTCCGAGGAGTGTGTGATACCAATAGCTTTCTTGAGCCAAGCCCTATCCCTTGGAAGGATACCGCCTGTTAGGTTTATGAAAACTATGTAAAATAACGCAATAACAACTCCGCAAATTACAACCTGAGCACTTGTAGGCAAGGGTATATTAACAATGCTGAATATTATTCTACCTATGCTCGCTGCACCTATTATCGATAAAAGTGGTGAGAATACCCATCTGTAGACTTTTGGGCGCATATCGGTTACGGATAACAGCTTTATGATGCTGAGAGATGCGTTTATAAGTTCGGTTACGTATATTGTTATCACGTATCCCCATATTCCGTATTTTGGAAGAAGAGCGATAACGCAGATTATTGAGAGAAATGCATCTATTATATTGACGTTCATCGAATATACCTGTTCACCCAGCCCTTTGAGCATTGCATCCGTAACGCTATCAAGATACATTACCGGAACAAGCGGGGATATAAGACGTATAAATCTCGACACCTCTATATCATCATAAATCATAATACCGAGCTCACCCGAAAAGCATATAAGAAGACCTGCTATACCAAACGAAAATATAAAGGAATATTGAAAGGCACGGGAAGCAATACTTTGCACGAGTGCCTTTTGTTTTTTTATTTTTGCCTCTGCAAGCTCGGGTATAAGAAGTGATGAGAACGAGGAGAGGACGGCGGTAGGGAAAAGTACTACCGGCATAACCATACTATGTAAGGTGCCGTAAGATGCAAGAGCATCTGAGTGGCTTGTGCCACTTTTGGTCAGCCCTCTCGGGATGAGAATATGCTCTATTGTAAGAAGTCCGGAGCGTATATATGTGCTTAACGCCACGGGAATGGCAATAGAACATAATTTTTTTGTTACAATCGAATCTGAAACCGCTGTGCTTTTCTTTTTTATGTGTTTTCTTTTATCGAAATAATACATTGAAGCTGATATTGCAAAAGCGGATAATTCTGATATAGCGTCGGCTACTACGAGCGAGATACAAGCATATTCTATGCCCTTATGTATATACAGCTCAAACATTTTCACGGTAAAATACATTTTTATAAACTGTTCAAGCGT
>SVSF01000105.1 GCA_015064425.1 Oscillospiraceae bacterium
TATCATCCACGTGTTTTATCAACAGTTCTCCCCTTTTTGAGTGATAAAACCATTGAAGAAATTACCGATGAACATATCAAAAATGGAAAAAGTGTTGCCGTTCTTCTTCCTTTTCTTCATTATGAAAAAATTGAAGAATTGGTGAGAATCGCAACAGAAAACGGCGAATCAATCAGCATGTTCATGCCATTCTTAAGAGAATCAGCCATAAAAGCGTTTGCTTTTGAAGCATTTGAACACGGTGGTATAAGTGAGGCATCTGTGTTTTTGCCGTTTATGAATGAGGCTGATATATTAGAACTTATGAAACTTGCATCGCAGACAAATAATTGACTTATAATATAAAATATGAGTATGGTGTAGGTTCAAATCCGATCACAAAAACCGGAAAATATCTTTTTTATAGTCGATAGACAAAAGATCTCGTTCTTAGGAACGGGATCTTTTTTTGATATTATACAAACTGAGAATTATAAAGCGTGCTGTAAAATCCGCCTGCATTTAGCAGTTCCTCATGATTGCCGCACTCGCTTATTTTGCCGTCTTGTATAACAAGTATAAGATCGGCGTTTTTTACAGTAGAAAGACGATGAGCAATAACGAAGCACGTGCGGTCTTTCATGAGCTCATTCATAGCCTCCTGTATCTTTATCTCCGTGCGCGAATCTACGTTAGAGGTAGCTTCATCAAGAATGAGCATTCTCGAATCCGATACCATGGCACGTGCTATGGTTATAAGCTGCTTCTGTCCCTTGGAAATATTTACTCCTCCGTCAGAAAGTACGGTATTGTATCCCTCAGGCAAACTCTCTATATATCTGTCTATTTTAGCGGCTTTTGCCGCTGTTCTTATTTCCTCTTCGGTGGCATCTTCCCTTCCGTATGCTATGTTCTCGTATATGGTACCTCCAAAAAGCCAGGTATCCTGCAAGACCATAGTATATGCACGGCGCAGAGATCTCCTGGTAATATTTCTTGTCTCCCTGCCGTCGAGATATATCTCACCGGAATCAAGATCGTAGAAACGCATAAGCAGGTTTATTATCGTCGTCTTTCCCGCTCCCGTCGGACCTACCACAGCAACTGTTTTGCCGGGTTCCGCTTTAAAGCTTATACCCTTAAGTATCGTTTTATCTGCGGTATATCCGAACACGGCATTTTTAAACTCTACTTCACCTTTTACCGACGTAAGCTCTTCCGCCTTATCCTTATCTTTGGGTTCAGGCTCTTCATCTATTATTTTAAAGATTCTTTCCGCCGCAGAAAAAGCTGATTGAAGCTCGTGAAGAATATTTGCGAACTCATTGATCGGACCTGCAAACTTACGGGAATACTGTACGAATTTCGATACTCCTCCTAGTGTAATAAAAAACACAGACAGCTCATTTACAGTTCCGTTTTGAGAAAACATATATAAAATTCCGCCAATGATCATTATAAGAGAAATTGAAAAGTTATTTATAAAATTTACCGTTGGTCCCATGGTGCACCCGTAGTAATCTGCCTTATAATATGCATCCATGGAATCGGTATTTCTTTCATTGAATCTCCTTCCGATCTCTTCTTCTCTTGCATAAGCTGAGATGGTTCTGCATCCGGAAAGCATCTCTTCGGCGTATCCGTTAAGCTCCCCAAGCTTTTTTGAGCGCGTATGGAACAGCGGCCGCACTCTCTTTGAACGATATCTTGTAAACAGAACCGATGCGGGTACGGTAATACAGAATACCAATATAAGGGGTTTGGAGATATTCCACATAAATATAAGCGAGCCTACTACAGTATATACACTTGTCATTATCTGTACAAGGTCATGAGAAAGAGTGCTGTTTATGGTATCTATATCATAGGAAATATGACTTATTATATCACCGGTAGGATGTGTATCAAAATAACTTACCGGCAAAGACGTAAGCTTTTCAAATAACTGCTTTCTCATAGTATAAACTATCTTTTGGCTAATAAATATCATAAGCGTTGCAAGACAATAGGAAAGCACCGCCGAAGCAAGATAGCATATAAGCATACGTATCACGTTATACCATACGGCATCAAAATCGACTCCGCCTTTTCTCGCTATTGCATCTACTGCATCTCCGGAAAACTGCGGTCCCATAAGAGATAGCTGATTTGACAAAAGCGTAAGAATAACGGCAGGTATAAAAAGATACCAATACTTCATTACATAGGTACAAAGCCTTAAGAATACGCTTTTTGCCGTCTTTCTGTCAAGCTTTTCATTTCTGTATTGCTTAGTCAAGTATGGCACCTCCCATCTGTGATTCACTGATCTCGCGGTACTCATCGCAGCATTCTAAAAGCTCCGCATGAGTTCCCATTCCTATTACTCTTCCTCCATCAAGAACGATTATAAGTCCGCAATCCTTTACGGTACTCACTCTCTGTGCTACGCTTATTACGGTAGTGTTCTTCATGTTTTCCTTCAATGCTTTACGGAGAGAAGCGTCTGTTTTATAGTCAAGGGCTGAAGAGCTGTCATCAAGAATAAGTATCTGCGGCTCTGACGCAATAGCTCTTGCAATGAGAAGTCTTTGCTTCTGACCACCGGATATGTTAGTTCCGTGGGGAGAGAGCATATGACTGTATCCATCTTCGAATCCCATTATAAAATCATCGGCCTGAGCTATTTTTGCAGCTCTTCTTATATTTTCCGCAGAAATTTCTCTGCCGAACCGTATATTTTCTTCAATGGTATCCGCATATAAAAAGTCTTGCTGAAGTGCGGATCCGAACATAGCGCAAAATCTGTCTTTTTCAATAGTGCGTATGTCCTCACCGTTTATATATATTCCCCCTTCATCCCTGTCATAAAATCTCATAAGGAGCTTGATTGCCGTAGATTTTCCCGAGCCCGTTGCACCGATTATACCCATCGACCCGCCTCTTGGCAATTCAAAATCCAGATTTTCAATGTCATTGCTTTTCTTTTTATATGAAAAGCTCACTTTATCAAAAAGAACGTGAGCGTGTGTCGTGATATCGGGATACTCTTCCTTTGTACCGAGTTCTATATCGCTTTCGGTATCCAATACCTCAGCTATACGCTTTGCGGAAGCTGCACACTTGGTATACATTACAAACATTCTCGTTACCGTCATCATTGCCATTGATATAAGAGTGAAATACTGCATAAATGCGATAACGGTCTCGGGATCGGAAAGTCCTTTTGATACGTTTAATGCACCAAGCGCAATAACAGCAACACTTCCGACATTCATAAACATAGTCATTATAGGGTTAACACTGCCCATGATCACCCCTGCACGTACTTCGTCCTTGACAAGAGCGAAATTTACCTTATCGTATCGTCTATGTTCGTAATCCGCTTTTGAAAGAGCCTTTATAACTCTTATTCCCTGCGTATCTTCCCGCACTACCCTTATCATCGAGTCAACAGAGCTTTGTACTTTTGTATATAGCGGCACGCCTTTTTTCGATACAAAAAGAACGGTTACAAATATTAAAGGCAGCTGTGCTATCATAACAAGAGAGAGTCTCGCATCCATAACCAAAGTAAACGCGATACCTCCGACAAGTAATATGGGGGCACGTACCCCGAGGCGCTGTATCATATTAACAAAGCCGTGTACGTTGTATGTATCCGTAGTTATTCGTGATTCAAGAGAAGGCACCGTAAAGCGGTCTGTCTGAGCTGCCGATAAACGCAAAGTCTTTGCAAAAAGATCCCGCCTCATAGCTTCTGCAAAATTTTTAGACACGCGTGCCGCCATTCGATTAGCCACAATATTGCAAAGGCACGCCATAGCAGAAAAGGCAACCATAAGGATACCCCAAAATACAATATCCTTCGTTTCTCTTTCAATAACGTCCTTCAGTATATGACTCAGGATGAGAGGCAGCATCAGCTCGGCAAGAGTGCCCGCCGTTTTTATGAGAAAGCCTACAGCCATCCTTCCTCTGTATGCATTAAGGTATGAAAGTATCTTCTTCACTTTGCCTGCTCTCCCGAATATATTATTTCCGCAGATCTTTCGAGCATCTTGTCAAGTATTCTGTGAAAAATCCCAAGTTCCTCTTCGCTTATTCCTTCCGCAACAAGTCTGTTCCATTCAAACGTTATCCTCTTGATCTCGGGAAAAATACCAAGCATTTTTTCTGTGGGATATACAAGCAGCTCTCTTCTGTCCTCAGAACCCGTTTGGCGCTCCACATATCCGTTTTTTTCCAGCCATTCCAAGTGCCGCGTTACGCTGCTCTTGTTCAAACACATATGCCTTGCTATCTTCTCCTGTGACATTCCGGGATTTATGCATATAGCAAAAACGTAGCTGTGATATATCCCATGCATATCTTCACCGAACTCTCTGGTGCGGTATATTGCCTCGCATCGGCTTATTGCATTCATTTTTCTCATTATGGTAGCCATATCTTACCTCGCAAAAATAGTTGCAAGTGAAACAGTTTCACTTGCAACTATTTTATCATGTTAGGATATATATATCAAGCATTATGTAAATTTTCCCATTTTATCTTTTTTTATGCGACCTCATATGTTATAATAAAATAGCAAAATATGATCGGAGGCGTCACATGCCGGAAAACGAAGCAATAAAAGAACTAAATAACAGCATATTAAAAACAGAGATAGAGGCTTTTAAAGCAGATAAGAGCCGCGACGGTCTTTTATCCCTTATGCATTGCCTGAAATGCTCCGCCGTATTTGTTCCCGGTAAGGTAGAAGCAACGGATGATCCTGAAAATAACGGGCGTAAAAAGCTAAGGCTCACTCCATCGGTCTTGAGGGAAAAAAACGGAGAAGCATTTATGCCTGTGCTTACTTCAAGGAACGAGGCACCTGTAATAGGAGGAAGAAAGATATCGGGGCTTGCGCTTCCTTTTGACTCGGTTTGCAAGATCACAAAAGGTCACGGTGAATGCAATAAGATAATCGTAAATCCATTCACCGACCGTCTGACAGTCAGCGAAAATATGATAGATAATCTGCTGAAAATGGGAAGAAAAGAGCCTTCTCTGCGAGAGGTCATGCTTAAGGCGGGCGAAAAGGTATCGTTTTCAAGTCCGAAGGAAGAGGATACCACTCTTGAGAAACGCGCATGTGCCGCATTTCCGAAATTCCCACAAATAGAAAAGGCATATCTTACAAGAATGACATCTAAAGGCGAGACCTGTTATATGTTTATCCTTGATACAAAAGACGAAGACATAAAAGCGGCACTTCCTCTCTTGGCAAAAGAACTTTCAGATCCTTCGCTAAAGTTTGGGATCAGCCTCAGTTCAGTCAAAGCCTTTGCTCCTTTTATGAACAACTGCAATATAAAATTTATATATGAAAAATAACCTATGGCAAATGCTTCGGGTTCTTAAGGACAGTTTTTACAATAAAGTAGCAGAAAGACAAACGGTTACAGCCAGAGGCTCCCTTGTGTAAAGGGAGGCTTTTTCCTCTGCAAGTGCGCACTTACTCACCACTCATTATGGTGGTGCAATTTAACAAAGTAAAAGCCTCCGACAAGGATTATTTCCTATCGGAGGCTTAACTATTAGGTTTTTTCAGCGTATTTTTCAAGATCAGCAATTATCTTCTTGAATCTTTCTTCGTTTCTCACAAGATCAAATCTGTTGTCCTCTAATGCTTTCAATCTGAGATTACAAGCATTACCCTTATAATTTTTAGAAGTATTTGCTTTTGTATGCTTCATACGATTTACCATTGGTGCTGTGTAATTCATATCTTTTAGATTGGCTTCGATAA
>SVSF01000106.1 GCA_015064425.1 Oscillospiraceae bacterium
AGCTGTAGGGAATGTCGTTATCGCGGCGGTATACGTTTGCACGGGGGTTGTCCCAGCTACGGAATACTGCCTTAACTGCACCGATAAGCTGTTCCTTGGGGTCTGTAGGGAAGTCCTGACCGATCTTAGACTTGTATTCAGCCTTAAACTGGTTAGCGAGTTCCTTAAGGTCATCAGCAGTAAGCTCAACGTCCTGCTTAACGCCCTTTTCTTCCTTCATCTTATCGATAAGTTCTTCGAAGTACTTCTTGCCGACTTCCATAACAACGTCGGAGTACATCTGGATAAATCTTCTGTAGCAGTCATAAGCCCAACGTGCATTGCCGGACTTCTTTGCCATAACTTCAACAACCTCTTCGTTAAGACCGAGGTTAAGAATGGTATCCATCATACCGGGCATAGATGCGCGTGCGCCGGAACGAACAGAAACGAGAAGGGGATTTTCAAGGTCACCGAACTTCTTGCCGGTAACGCCTTCCATCTTAACGATGTATTCCATGATCTCAGCCATGATCTCATCGTTTATCTGTCTGCCGTCTTCATAGTACTGAGTACAAGCCTCAGTAGAAATAGTAAAGCCCTGGGGAACGGGAAGACCGATATTGGTCATTTCCGCAAGGTTAGCACCCTTACCGCCGAGGATCTCACGCATATCAGCGTTACCCTCAGAGAAGAGATAACAATACTTTTTGCTCATAATGAACCTCCAATATATTTTAAAATTTTGTTTGTTAACTATTGGTTAAAAAATAATCCCAATCGTTACTATAATATCATACTTTTTGATAGATTTCCATAGTTTTCTCAAAATATAATAATATTTTTTTCTCTTTCTATTGAATTTTTTTAAAAAATAGGATAATATTAAGTCACAAAATGTGTATAACACAAAAATAAATCTGTCGAAAACGTCGGGATATTTTTTCCGACGCTTTCGGCGTGTAATTTCGGAGAACGGTTTTGAGTAATATTTTTGATCTTTTTAAGCAAATAGAACGTAAGAGGGATACCGCTTCAGCAAAAATAGAGTACGCGGTAATAGGCTTGGGAAATCCCGGAGAAAAATATTCGGGTACAAGGCATAACATCGGCTTTATGGCAATAGATTACATATCTCAAAAGCTGAACGTTAAAGTAAATAAGTCCAAGCACAAAGCTCTTACAGCCGAGGCGGATATAAACGGTCATAGGGTATTACTTGTTAAACCTCAGACCTTTATGAACAAATCAGGAGAATCTGTAAAAGAATTGTGTGATTACCTTGAGCTCGACAGCAGACATATTATAATTTTATATGATGATATTACGCTCAATATGGGGAAGATGAGAATACGTCAAAAAGGTTCTCACGGCGGACATAACGGTATAAAAGATATAATCTATCAGCTCGGAAACGATGATTTTGATAGGATCAAGATAGGCGTCGGTATACCTCACGAAGGAGAAGATATTATAAACTACGTTTTGGGACAGATACCTAAAGCGGGCAGAGAAGACGTTTACAGATGTATTGAAAATACATACGAATGCATAAAGCTTATTATAGACGGGCAAACACAAAAAGCCATGAATCTTTATAACTGAAAGGCAATAGATGGACATTCTTTTATCGGCAATAAAAAAAGAACGCGAATACGAGGGAATATTAAAAATAGCTTTAGATCAATTTAAAGCTTCAAAGCCTCATCCACTCTTGATAACAGGGCTTTGTGAAGGTGCCAAGCTCCTGATGTATTCAGCATTAATAAAGGATATAAAGGCAAGCGCAGGATGCGGTTGCCTTATATTGGTGCCAGATGAAAAGAAAAGCATCCGTATATATAACGGTCTTAAAGAGCTTGGGCTTAACGTTTTTTTATATCCTTACCGAGACCTTATCCTTCACGATATCGTGTCGTCTCACGAGTATGAGCACGAAAGATTAGGGGTGCTGAGTAACGTACATTTTGATACTTATGATGCGGTAATTACATGCCCGGATGCAGCCCTGCAGTACACTTTACCTGAAGAACTGGTCGAAAAAAATACTTTTACAGTAAATTCTGATGAATTATACGAAATAAACGATATATGCGCTAAGCTTCTTCAAGGAGGCTACGTCAGAACAGATATGGTTGACGGAAGAGGACAGTTTTCACTCAGAGGAGGCATTCTTGATGTATTTCCTCCCGCCATGGAATATCCTGTCCGCATAGAATTCTTTGACACCGAAATAGAACAAATGGGCATTTTCGATACAGTAAGTCAAAGAAAAATCGAAAATATCGAACAGTTTACCGTATCTCCCGCCCGTGAAATACTTTTGAATGATGATAGCAGAAAAAAGCTCTGTGACATTATTTCCCGGGAAATAAAAAGAAGCAAAAATGCGGATGCAAAAGACTCTTTTGAGAGAGAGCTTTCCGCTTTGAAAAACGAGGCTGAAATAAATTTTCTGGATAAATATATTTCCTATATATATCCGGATAAAAAAGCGTTGATAGATTACTTCGACGGGAAATCATTCGTAATATTTGAAGACTATGGGGCAATAAAGGAACGCCTTGAAGCATACGAATGGCAAGTTGACCAGGATCTGGAAAAACTTCTTGAAAACAGTACGGTGCCGTTAGGAACCCCCGGCTTCGGCAAAAGAAAAAATGACCTTGAAGACTTTATACTAAGCAATCCGTCTGCAGAAACCGAAATGTTTATGAGAACCTCGATTTCAAAGTTTCAATCGGGTATTTTTAGCATTCAAAGCAGACAACCCGCTTCGTATAACGAGGATCTTAAGCTTTTGTGTGAAGACCTTGAGTCTTACAGACAAGCAGGGAACACTGTGATTCTTCTTACGGAAAATGAAATATCGGCAAAGAATCTTTATACGGCACTTTATGACAACGGCATAAATGCCCCGATAATAAATTCATCAGTTTCGGATACTATCGGCAGCCGTGCAGAGGTGTACATAAGCTACGGAATAAATATTCCCGGATTCGAGCTGCCTCAATCTTCTTTCGTTTGTTATTCTTTATGTCAATCCTCCGTTATAAAAAACACACGAAAATCAGTTGCTAAATACAGAAGTAAAAAGAAAAGCTCCCGAGAACGCATAATGTCCTACGCCGATATGGAGATAGGAGATTATGTAGTACACGAAAACTACGGTATCGGTCAATATATGGGGCTGAAAACTTTGACCGTCGACGGAGCTACAAAAGATTTTATAAAGCTGAACTATGCAGGTAACGATGCTTTATATCTGCCATGCAATCAACTTGAGCATCTCTCAAAATATATAGGAGCAAAAGCCGAAGACGGCACTCTTAAGCTTTCAAAGATGGGCGGCACCGACTGGATAAAAGCCAAGCTCAAGGTAAAAGCATCAGCAAAAGAAATGGCAAAAGAGCTTATAGAACTTTATGCTAAAAGACTGCGTCTGAAGGGATTTGCATTCGGAAAAGAAGAACAGATAGAACGTGATTTTGCTAATTCCTTCGAATATGAAGAGACTGACGGCCAGCTTTCCGCTATCAACGAGATAAAAAGAGATATGGAAAGGGATCACCCTATGGACCGCCTTCTTTGCGGAGACGTAGGATTCGGCAAGACCGAGGTTGCCGTGAGAGCGGCGTTTAAGGCTGTGTGCAGCCAAAAACAGGTAGCGATCCTTGTACCTACTACAATATTGGCAATGCAGCATTACCAAACGTTTCTCTCAAGAATGAGAGGATTTCCCGTAAATATCGATATGATATCCCGCTTCAGAAATACGAAGCAGCAACAAGAATCAATAAGAAAATTAAAACGCGGCGAGACGGATATTGTTATCGGTACACACAGACTTGTATCTAAAGACGTTGAGTTCAAGGATCTCGGGCTTGTTATAATCGATGAAGAGCAAAGGTTCGGCGTAGCACAAAAAGAAAAATTGAAGCAGCTTTCCAGTAATGTCGACGTACTTACGCTTACAGCAACTCCCATACCGAGAACGCTCAGTATGTCTATGAGCGGAATCAGAGATATGTCGATTCTCGAGGAAGCTCCCACAGACCGTCTTCCGGTACAGACTTATGTGTTGGAATACGACGATACCATAATCGGCGAAGCCATATGCAAAGAACTTCGCAGAGGCGGCCAGATATTCTATCTCTGCAACAACATTGAGCGAATGGACTCGGTACTTGCAAGGTTGAGAAATATGCTTCCCGAAGAATGTAAGATTGCCACAGCACACGGACAGATGGATAAGGAAAGGCTTTCTGATATTTGGAAGGATCTGCTTGACGGCGATATTGACGTGCTCATAAGCACTACTATAATCGAAACCGGAATAGATATTCCCAATGCGAACACCTTAATTATAGAAAACGCCGACCGTTTCGGGCTTGCACAACTGCATCAGATCCGCGGCCGTATCGGAAGATCAAGCAGAAGGGCTTATGCTTATTTTACTTATCCCAAAGGAAAAGTACTTTCGGAAATAGCTACAAAAAGACTCTCGTCCATAAGAGACTATACAGAGTTTGGATCCGGATTCAAGATCGCCATACGCGACCTTGAAATTAGGGGAGCGGGAAATATACTCGGTGCCGAACAGCACGGTCATATTGCCTCCGTCGGATACGATATGTATATGCGATTGCTTAACGAAGCTATTTTGGAAGAAAAAGGCGAAATAAAGGAAAAGGCATGCGAATGCAGTCTTGACATCAACTGTGATGCATATATCCCCGAAAAATATATAAAGAATGCACCGCAAAGAATAGATGCTTATAAGAAAATATCTCTCATACGTACCTTGGACGATATGATGGATGTTTGCGATGAGCTTTTGGACAGATACGGAAATATGCCTCCTTCTGTGGATAATCTGCTGAAGATAGCTATGATCAGAGCTGAGGCAAGTAAAAACCGTATAACGAAGATCTGTCACAAGGGCGCATCGCTGCTGATATATCCTGAAAGCGGAAATATGTCTCCCTGGACATCTCTTGCCGGAGTAATGAAAGGAAGAGTTTTGATAAATGCAGGTTCTAAGCCCTATATAAGCATTAGAATAATGAAGGGTGAAAGCGTAATTGCGCTTCTTATGGATACTTTAAAAAAGTTATCCGAAATAAATAAGAGATAAATGTAGATTTATACACAATTTTAGGTTATACTTAAAATCAAAGGTTTCTGCAAATGAGGTGAAATATTTGAATAAGATCTTTAAAAGGCTTTTATGCTTTGCTATAGCATTGGTCTTGACTGTGGCTTTTCTTGTTTCCTGTTCCGATAAGAAAAAGAATGCGGTTATGGTTTACGGAGACGTATATATTACCGAAGAGATGTTTTCGTATTGGATGTCATACTATAAAACAAATCTTTTGAGGAACTACAACAGTTCTCTCGATACAGATGAGTTTTGGGACGGTGAAATGGAGGACGGACAAACAGTAGAAAAAATGACGTCTGAGTGGGCTCACGACTATATAAAGAGTATTCTTGTCGGAATGTACCATTTTGATAAAAACGGACTCAGCATATCAGACGAACTTTATTCACTTATCGATCAGGATATAAGGGAGAAGATAAGTAGTTACGGAACTAAAGCCGAGCTCAATACTTTTCTCTCAACCTATGGAATAAATACGGATATACTTAAAGAAATATAT
>SVSF01000107.1 GCA_015064425.1 Oscillospiraceae bacterium
GAGAGGCGACTATCCTATGTTCGGTGAGGGAACACATCCCGTTATAACAAAGATCAAGGCTAATGAGGAGGCTCTTGTTTCCTTCTTCAAGGCTGAGGATGGTACGGAGTATCTCTGCCTCGTTAACGGCTCTCAGGTCAATGACGGCGTTTACAAGATCTTCTGGGACAAGGACAATTACAACCTTGTAGAGGTGCTCTGTAACGGCACACACGAGATCCCTTACGGCTTTGCTAATACCGACGCACACTGGGATGGTCAGTGGCTCTATCCCGGTCAGATGTCCATGTACCGTATCGACAAAAAGTAATAATAATATGAAACCATCTCTGCCGATCGGCAGAGATGGTTTCATATTACCGTGAAGATACAGAATTGACTTCTTTGATATATTAAAACGGGGAAGTATTACTGCGTAGTATTTTAAAAGAGGACATATATATTATGAAAAAGGCTGTAAATAAGTTGGTAAGAGATAATATCCCTTCGATATGTAAAGAGAACGGGCAAATTCCCGCCATCAAAATACTTGATGATGAGGAATACACATTTTCTTTACAGAAAAAGCTGAATGAAGAAGTCCGTGAATATTTAGATAGTAACGAAATAGAAGAACTGGCAGACATAATAGAAGTAATCGAAGCATTGGCAGAAAGTCAGGGAGCTTCACTTGAAGAAGTAATGAACATAAAACAGCTCAAGCGAAATACAAACGGCGGATTTAAAAACAGAATATTTTTAATCAGTGTAGACGACTGATTATTTAAATATATATAATAAATCATATTCATACTACCAAGCTGTTTACAATCTAAATAAAAAAACTTACTTATCATAGCGACAAGTAAGTTTTTTTATTCAGCTGGTGATGGGATTTGAACCCATGGCCTATTGATTACGAATCAATTGCGCTACCCCTGCGCCACACCAGCAACATTGATATTATACTGCAAAAGGAGCGTTTTGTCAATACTGAGAAATAAAATAATTCTAATGTAATATATGCAGTGATACCTTATTTGCGTATGTACATACTGTATATCAGATCTGCAAGTTCTTCTGTTTTCAGAGTTCCGTCGACTATACTAAACGGTATCCCTGTTTTTTCTAACCATTCAAAGATGTCCTCGTCACACCTACTTTCTACAAGTTTAAAAAAATTCGCTTCACGCATATGTAAGTCTCCTCCCGGCAACATGCGCTCGCCGAATTGGTCATAGGAACGCTGCTTCACGCGTTTTATGCGCACTTCTTTCGGCACATCTATGTAGATAGCATGGTCGATTAGTGATTCGACGTCCTTGCCATAGCTTCCTTTGACTGCAGAGAATATGATATTGTCATAAGCCTGCATATCACGCAGAAGATCTGTAGTCACCTCATCTTTTGTCCTAGGTTGCGCGTACGCATAATCATTTGAGGGAGAAGGAAAGTAGTATTCCTCAATATCCATAAATCTATACCCCGATTTTTTTGAAAGCATTCGTCCGAGGGTACTTTTTCCGGCGCCGTTTCCGCCACATAATAAGATCTTCATTTTCGATTTATCCTTTTTTTATGTTTGATCGCATAATTACAGATCACTCTCACTTCAAAGTTGAACTTGTCACTATACTATCTTAAACTTTCACATCGAGATTCAATATTCTGAACAAATAACCGATCACCTGTTTATTATATCATGGAAATGTATAAGTGTCAAATGATTATCAAAAAGTTGAAATAATATCAACAATATGTTATAATTAATAAGAAAGGCAGGGAAAGCGTAAATGAATATGAAAGAAAAAATCTTATGGATACTTGATAAGCCCGGAACAACCATGCATGATCAGGAAGCCGTGTTTCATGATAATATTGCCTTTGTTCATTCGCTTGGGTTAAAGTGTGATTGTGTTGGTTGGAGTAAGCTTGATCCTAAAGATGAAAGATTGCCTATTTTTCTTGAAAAAATATCAGACTTTTGCGCGGAGAACGGTTGGCGTGCTAGATGTTGGTATGAGCGTACTTATGATTATGCCGACAGCGAATGGTACGAACTCGTATGCGACAATTTCACTGATGATACTTTTTTTAGAGAAGGTGAGACCGCAGATATTGAAGGGCATACTTTGGAAACCTTCACTGTCAGCGCTTATCGTAACACTAAGATTTCACCGAAAATGTGGTATGAGTATATATTTCTTCCCGAGCGTTTTCGTGATTATTGCATCGCAAATGGTATTAACGGTTTCGATTACTGTTACGTAAAAGATAAGGGTAAATATGATGCCGAACAGTATTTTCAAGTCTACGGGCGAAATCTTATTCCACGTATAGGTGTTGATTTCGAGCTTAAAGACAAATCCAGAGACAATATCATATCTGCAGGAGGCAGTTTGCCGGCGCTGTCGAAAGTATTTCATACGATGCAGTATGTACATTTGCAGGATTGTTATTTGCGGTCAGATCTTCCCACAGCTTCTGTTGCATATGCATATATTCCGCGAACTAACAATTGCGCAGGTCGTCATAAGATTCTGATTCATAGAGCTTTAGCTAACGAGCTTCTTAAGGAAAAGGTGCTGAGTAAAAGCTCATTGAGAAGCGCTGTTGTAGTTGATGAGCTGCCGGGTGGATATATTTTAGAAAATACTCAGCATGTACGTCGTCCTCAAAAAACTTTTATGGATTCGACGCTATGCGAATATGATAAGCTGAAGAAAGTTTCTCGTCCGGTACGGGCTGTGACGGAGAACGAGGCGCTGAAGATTCTTAGATCCGCAAAAAGAGAACGTAAGGAGGATTTCAGCAAAGCTTATCCGAAAGCCAAAATCGGTTCCATCGCAGAGTCTAAGTACGCTCGCTTATCGCCATACTATCTCATAAGTGACGGAGGGTATCTGTCCGATGAGTACCGTTTTTTATCGTTTGCGAATGCAGTCTGCGAGAATACAGCGTTTTTGGAACGTATGAAGGGTGAAGAGCTTCTTCTTGCAAAGCCGCAAGGAATTGTTATTGCTGTGTGCGCCAATGGAGATTCTGTGTTACTTTGCGAGGACGGTTCCGTTGTAAGGTATAGTCACGAAGAGCCGACTGTAATCGAAAAGTGGCAGAACATCCCGACTTTCTTTGCCGATGTATTAAGTATTTAAAAGGTGCTGGCGCATTAAGACGAAAAATGCATAGAAATGGTAGGTGGCGCCTTCGACGCCCCGTTTTGATGGACAAAGACATATTTTATGTCTGAAATCCATCGTTTCGGGATGTCGGGGCGCCGTTTCCGCCACAAAATAAGATCTTCATTTTCGCTTAATCCTTTTTTTATGTTTGATCGTAATTATCCCTTCAGCATCTGAATGAGCCGTCCATTATATTTTCTTCTGCCTTCGTTTGGCGTCTTACCGAAAGATTTCCTCGTCTTTCTTATACATGATTTTGTATATGTGCAATTTTGCACCTTTTTCATATGTGTAACCGCAAAAACTGTCTCCAACTGTTGTCAGAAGGTATTCGCCATTTATATCGGCGAGCTCGCCTTTGATGGTTAATTTGGAAATGACCTTTAGCGATTCATCAATTATGAAAAGTCTATGCTTTCCTTCAAGAACCAGTTTCTCTTTTGCTAAAAAAGCACGTGGATAAAATCCCTTTGGCAGCTTAAACTTTTTGCCTTTGTAAGCCGGCGGGCAGTGATCAGTAAATGAAACAGATCCATTTCCGTAATCAATGACGAAAAAATTACTGTTGTAGCTTTGAGGTACTCTGTCTTTATTAAATTCGGAAAGTTCTACTGTGTTTAGTTCGCCGTTAGAGAAATATATAGGAGTAAGCTTGTGACCTGTCTCTTCCGTTGCGTATCCGTACAGAAAGTAGTGCTCTTTTATGTCTCTTTTAGTACCAAAAAACCGTTCAAACAATTTTCCTTTGACTGTAGAGATGAGCTTAAGGCTTATGGGGGCAGACTCTCCCGTCAGCACAGACTCAGCCTCTATATATTCGCGATATATAACGTCGCTTCTTTCACGGTTGAGATCGAGTCCAAGATCAAGCAGATCTGGTGTGAACGGCAGAAACACACCGAAATATTCCTCAAGCATTGATGTTTTGACCTCGGCATCGGAACATAGCAGAATTGATGACAGTCTCTTATAGTCGCTATCGTCGTAACCCACAAGAAGTGGAATGGTGCGGAGCTTTTTGTTAGGAGTCATTTCCGAGTCGGTATATTCCGAGATGAGCTTCCCGTCCTGATAGAAAGAAATAGTGATAGAATCGCTGTCGTATATGCTGAAGCACAACACAGGAGCGTCGATGGTTTTCGATATGTGCTTCGCGGTATTCCAAACGGCCAAAGGATCATTTTGATCGAGAACAGATATACAGGTATGCCATCCTTGAGATAAGCTTGCAAAGCGAAGATCGCCATACTTTGGAACAGCATCACTGAATACGTGGATGCTTATAGCAGTTGTGCCCATTTATATCAACTCCTTTTTTTAATTATACCATGCTTGAGGTAAAAAAACAACCACGAATATTTCTACACATAAATCAAGAGTTGCATCATAAAATAAGACATTGTGTCCCGCTTATTCATTTGTTATAATAAGACCGTAAGCTTACGATACACAATGTAGCGAAAGGAAAAGATGTTTATGAACACTACCGTATTTTCGGAGAACCTCAAAAAGTTCCGATGCGAAAAGAAACTTACTCAGGAGCAGGTGGCGGAAAAACTTCGCTTAAATACGCAGACTGTATCAAGATGGGAATGTGGCACCACACTTCCCGATGTTATGACACTTCCGGAGATCGCAAAGCTGTACGGTGTCACTGTTGATGATTTCTATAAGAAACATTCTGTGGCGTATGATAATTACGCACAACGGCTTTCCTCGCTATACGAAAAGACGCGGGACGCAGAGGATTTCCTCCACTGCAGATATGAGTACGAAAAGCTCATGAAGAAAGGTGAGCTTTCAACCGTCGATAAGTGGAATTATGCTACGATACATCACTTTATGCTTAGATCATGTAAGGACATTGCTCTCGAATGGTACAACAAGGCTATCGCAGACGGTCCCGAAGATGATCCTCATATCTACAGCCGTGCGCTGGCACTAAGGGCTGATCTTCTGATAGAGCTCGGAAAATCGGATGAGCTTATGGAAGAGCTTAATGAAGAGTGCAGGTTTGATCCTGATAACGTTTACAAGCGTGAGCTTCTTGTTAATGTATATTTGCTTACCAAAAGGTACGAGGAAGCTTACGCGGAGTTTTGCCGTGCGTCGGAAAAGTTCCCCGGAAGCTGGAGACTCTATATCTATGGAGGATCGGCTTGTGAGTCTCTCGGAAGGCGCGACGAAGCGTTCGAGCTTTGGGACAGAGCAGGGGAGATCGGCACGTTTTTCTACGACGAATACTACTGTAAGGCAAGCTGTTATAAAGATATGGGTGAGTATGAGAAAGCCCATGAACTCTACTTAGAGATTGCCGAGCTGCTCAGACGTGACGGATACGACGTTGAAGCAGAAATGGCAGAACTGGAAGCGGCGAAAATTAAAGCGAAGATTTAACAAATAAACCTCCA
>SVSF01000108.1 GCA_015064425.1 Oscillospiraceae bacterium
TCGTTAATTGAGAAAAATTCTATTTTGAATTGTTTTTTTTGTAGTTTTGTTGCACTACCACAATAGTGGTGAGTAAGTGCGCTTTTCCTGATAGTTTTTAGTGATATGCTGTCTTCGGCAACGTGATATTTTTGCTATCGCAAAAGTGATATTTCAAGGCGTTTCCTTGAAGTGATATTCTATTCGCCTCAAAACTCGCGTAGCGAATACCACTCGGCACAAGCCGAATATCACTGCGAAGCAATATAACCTGCCGGGAGGCGAATAGAGTTGGCGTTGTGTCTTTAAGAACACAACGCCTTTGCCCTTGGATATTTTTATTTTTTAAAGTTTAACGAGTCCCGCTTTATACATCTTCTGTAATGACATAAGTATTCCCAGCTTTGCGTGAGGCCAGGTGAGTCCGCCCTGGAAGTATACAGCATAAGGTTCTCTTATAGGACCGTCTGCGGAAAGTTCTATGGATGAACCCTGAATGAAGGCACCTGCTGCCATTATTACATCCGAATCATATCCGGGCATAGCCCAGGGTACGGGTGTGACGTAACTGTCAACGGGAGCTGCGGCCTGGATACCTTCGCAGAAGGCTATCATAGCCTCTGGAGAACCGAGTTCTACCGCTTGAATGATATCATGCCGGCTTTCTTTGCTTCCCGGTATCACCTTAAATCCGAGCTTTTCGTATATACTTGCGGCAAATATTGCGCCTTTAAGAGCCGATGCCGTTACTGTGGGAGCCAGGAAGAAACCTTGAAAAAGTGAGGTCATAAGTCCTAAATTCGCTCCTACTTCCTGACCGAGACCGGGAGCGCTGAGCCTGTATGCGCATCTTTCAACGCAGTCTGCGGTACCGCAGATGTATCCTCCGATGGGAGCAAGTCCGCCCCCGGGATTTTTTATAAGGGAGCCTACTATCATATCGGCACCTACCTGAGATGGCTCTATAGTCTCAACGAATTCACCGTAACAGTTGTCTACCATTACCTTTACGTCGGGCTTGATATTTTTAATGAAGGAAATAAGCTCTCCTATCTGCTTTACGGAAAAAGTCGGTCTTGTGGCATAGCCTTTGGAACGCTGAATTGTAACGAGGGCGGTCTTTTCGTTTATTGCGCTTCTTATACCTTCGTAGTCAAAGCTTCCGTCGGGAAGAAGGTCAGTCTGTCTGTAGCTGACTCCATACTCCTTGAGTGAGCATTTGGATTCTCTGATCCCTATTACCTCTTGAAGAGTATCGTAGGGAAGACCTACGGGAGAATACAGCTCATCTCCCGGGAGAAGATTTGCGGAAAGCGCAACTGCAAGAGCGTGTGTCCCGCAGGTTATCTGAGGGCGCACGAGAGCGGCTTCTGTTCCGAAACATTCCGCATAGACCGCCTCAAGGGTCTCTCTGCCGGCGTCGTTATATCCGTATCCCGTAGTTGCCGCAAAATGTGTGGCATTAAGCCGGTTGTTCTGCATGGCAGATATAACTTTATACTGATTATATTCGGCAATGCGGTCTATTTCCTCAAAGCGTTCCTTAAGCTCTTTAAGTATATTTTCCCCGAAATCATATACGGGTGAATCTATTCCAAGTTTATTGTATATTGTGTTGCCTGACATTTTTTACTCCGTTTTAAGTAATTTTTATATAATCATACCATACTTTGCCTATTTTTGCAAATTTAATTGTTGCAAATTTGTTAAAACCATTGTATAATGTAAAATAGTTGGGTCTATGCATATGAGCTTAAAAACAGCGTGCATGGCTCTTATCACCCCGAAACGGCGGTGCATCATGTTTTCCGAAAAATCAAAAAACTTACTCAAAATAATAAACGATCATGGATATGAGGCTTATCTTGTTGGCGGATGCGTAAGAGATATGCTTATGTCTGCGGAAATACACGACTACGACGTCTGTACATCCGCAAGACCGGAAGAAGTCAAGGAGATCTTTAAAGGATATCGTGTTATTGAGACCGGCATAAAGCACGGTACTGTTACCGTACTTTTTGAGGGAAATCCTTTTGAGATAACTACCTACAGATGCGACGGCGAATACAAAGACGGAAGACATCCGGATATGGTATCTTTCTCGGGTGATCTTAAGGAAGATCTCTCAAGGCGTGATTTTACCATGAACGCCATAGCCTGGAGCGAGACGGGGACCGTAGACATATTTGAAGGTAAAAAAGATATAGACCGCTCCCTTATACGTTGTGTCGGAGATGCCGACAAAAGGTTTAAAGAGGATGCATTAAGGATACTCAGAGCATTGAGATTCGCATCTGTCCTGGGATTTGAGATCGAGGAAAATACGGAGAGAGCCGCATTTGAAAATAAAGAGCTTATAAAAAAGGTGTCTTCAGAGAGGATATTTTCGGAATTCTGCAAGCTTTTATGCGGAAAGAATGCTCCTAAAGTTATAAGAAAATATATTGACATAATAGCGGTTTTTATACCGGAGCTTTTGCCTTGCAAGGGTTTTGATCAAAAAACAGAGTACCATAAGTATGACGTACTTGAACACAGCATTAAGGCACTTGAATATGCTGAAGCGGATAAGAGTATTCGTATAGCGGCATTATTGCACGATATCGGAAAGCCTCTTTGCTTTACACTTGATGAAAAGGGCAGAGGGCATTTTTACGGGCATCCCGAAATAAGCGCCCGTATGGCGACGGATATACTCAAAAGACTCAAGGCAGACAGAGCTCTTACAGATAAGGTGGAGCTTCTTGTCAGATATCACGATACACCCACAAAAAAGGACAGAGCTTTTGTTAAAAGGCTTCTTAATACGGTAGGCGAGGAAAACTTTTTTGACTTTATAAAGGTGTATTATGCCGACGGTGCCGCACACGCTGAGGGACACAGGGATTCTGCCGAGAGAGCTATGTGGATGAAGAACGAGGCTGAAGATATAATCAGCAGGAAAGAATGCTACAGAAGAGAAGATCTTCATATAAACGGAAACGATCTTATCTCACTCGGGTTGAGAGGCAAGGCGGTGCGCGAGGCCATCGACACCGTTCTTGATGAGATAATATCGGGAAAACTCGAGAATGAGAGGACTGTTCTTTTAGAACGGATCTCAAAATACATAAAAACGGGAAAGGAGGATTCTTAAATGAGCGAAGAAAAGGCAAAACCAAAAAAGAAAAAGGTGCTGAAATTTACGTTTGAAAGAACGGAAAAAAAGTATCTTATTGATGATAAAACTTTTAATGAGCTTATGGAAAGGATACGTCCTTACGTCGAAGAGGATGCATTCGGTAAGAGCACGGTAAACACCGTATATTACGATACGGAGAACTATGAACTTATAAGAGCATCTATTGAAAAACCTGTTTACAAAGAAAAACTCAGGGCGAGAAGTTACGGAGTACCTGAACCCGACAGTAAAGTCTTTTTGGAGATAAAAAAGAAATTCAAAGGCGTTACCTCAAAGAGAAGGGTAGCACTTCCTTACACCGTTCTTAATGCCTATATAAACGATGGAGTATATCCCGAGGAATACGACAGTCAGATACTGAGAGAAATAGACTTCTTCATAAACTTTTACGGAAGACCCAAGCCTGCGGCGTTGGTATCATGTGAAAGAGAAGCGTACTACTCGAAGACGGATCCTGAACTGCGATTGACCTTTGACAGCGCGATCCGTTGCAGAACGGAAAACGTGGATCTGAGGGCAGAAGGGGAGTCTATCAAGATAATCGAGGACGGATATAGACTTATGGAGATAAAGGGCAGCGGAGCTTATGAGCTTTGGCTGGTAAAGATCCTCAGCGATATGAAGATATACCCTAGATCCTTCTCCAAATACGGTACTTTTTACAAATACCTTCTCAGCGAGGGTGAAATTGTAATGTATGATAAAACTATGACAGCAGAAAAAGGAGTTTCTTATGTTTGAAAGTATTTTTACCTTCGCGAGCACTACGCTTGCTGTAGCACAGCTTAGCCTTGAACAGGCGGTAAAGTGCCTTGGTACAGCGCTCATCTGCGGCCTTGTGGCAGCACTTGTATTCTACCTTACAGAGAGATGCTCAAAGGGATTTTTCCTTACGCTTGTGCTTCTTCCTGCAGTTGTAAGCGTAGTTATTATTATGGTAAACGGAAATCTTGGTGCAGGTATTGCTGTTGCCGGTGCATTCAGCCTTGTACGCTTCCGTTCCCTTCAGGGTACTGCTAAAGAAATATGCGCTATTTTCCTTGCAATGGCTCAGGGTCTTGCAATAGGTATGGGATATCTTACGTTTGCTATGTTCTTTACAGCGGTAGCTTGCATCGTATTCGGTATCATCTCTACTATTCCTCTCGGAAAGTATTCCTCAAAGGAAAGAGTTCTCCGTGTTACCGTTCCCGAAAATTTGAACTATACCGATGCTTTTGCGGACCTCTTCAAGAAGTATACCAAAAAGTGCGTATTTGAAAGATCAAAGACTACCAATATGGGAACTCTTTATGAACTTACATACAGAGTATGTCTCAAGGATGTCAAGCTGGAAAAGGAATTTATCGATGAATTGAGATGCAGAAATGCAAACCTTACCATCATAAGCACTATTCCCGCAAATAACGGCGAGAGTCTGTAATGGAATAATTGACAGAGTCCTTCACCAATGGTGAGGGACTTTTCTTTTTCGTCTTAAGCCGTCACGAAACTTTCCCACTATATGACATAATTTATTATCCTTTACGGATATAATTGTAAGGGGTGATAAGATGACGCAAACGGTCTATGCGGACGTAATGTTTCTGATAGATTTCAGTATAGATTTTTTGAGCCTTTACATATGCGGCTGCTTTATGTCGTTGAAAATGAAGCTCATGAGACTCAGCTTGGGGGCGGTGCTTGGAGCACTGTTTTCAATAGCCGTTCTCTTTGCATCCCCGGGAGGAGTACTTAAACTTATATTAAGCGCGGCAGCTTGCGCACTCATATGCCTATGTGCGTTTGGGAAAAGAGCTCTTTTATACAGATGCCTGCTTTTTTGCGGAGTGAATTTCGCTTTGGCGGGAGGAATAACCGCGCTTTTCAGCTTTATAAATTCTCTGCGGCGGGAATATGACGTGATAATATATGGAAACTCAGAAACGATTTTTACGGCGGTACCTCCGCCTAAGCTATTGCTTGGAGCCGCAATATGCGGAATACTCACCTTGTGCCTTGGATGTTTTGTGAAGAGAAACGTTTCAAAGCGTACGGTAAACGTATATCTACGCTTCGGTAATAAGGAGCGCAACTTTAAAGGATTGGTGGATAGCGGGAACTTTCTGTGTGAGCCTATATCGGGTACGCCTTGCATTATAGCCAAGACGGAAAGTTTGGAAGGGCTGATGCCGGAAGATCTTTATGAATACATAAATAAAAACTGTGTGGGAGAGCCGCCGCCTTCGGCATATAAGCTCAGAATAATACCTATGAGTACAGTCGGAACAAACGGTATGGTGTACGCCTTGTGCCCCGACGGGATCAAACTCGACGGAGAGCAGAAAAAAGCATACCTT
>SVSF01000109.1 GCA_015064425.1 Oscillospiraceae bacterium
CCTCGATATTTTCGATCTTTGCAATTATTTTTATGTCATGACCGCCGTTATAATCAAGGAATTTTCTGAGTTCTATAACGTCCTCTTTCTTTCTTGTAAAGGATGCGGAAATGTAATCTACGTTCATTTTTATTGCAAAAAGGAAGTCGGATTTATCTGCATCGCTCAAGAAAGGCATTTCAAGATTCACATTTGGCACATTCAGGCTCTTGCGGTCCGAAAGCTTTTTACCGAAAAGTACCTTACATTTTATTTCTTTATCGTTAAGGGACAAAACTTCAAGGCCAACCTTTCCGTCATCTACCAATATTCTGTTTCCCGGAGCAAGACGCGACGGAAGAGCTTTATAGCTGACTGAAACAATATTCTCATCTCCCTCAACCTCGTCCACCGTAAGAACTATTTCTCCGCCCTTTTGCAGTTCAACAGATCCGTTTTTGAATTTTCCTAACCTTATCTCCGGTCCTTTTGAGTCAAGCATCACAGCAGCGGGAAGGCCTAATCTGTCCCTTATGCTCCTAAAAAGGTCAATATCACGTTTATGCGTTTTATGATCTCCGTGAGAAAAATTATAACGCGCGACATTCATTCCGGCTTTAAGCATTTTTTCCAAAGTTTCTTCGTTATTGCTTGCTGGTCCTACAGTGCAAACTATCTTTGTCCTTTTCATTTTCTCCTCCGTGATATTCGCTTTTTGTTATATTATACCACATTTAACAATTCTTATCAATACAGTTACAAAATAAAAAAGGCGAATTACTTCGCCTTTTTTTATTGTTTGATCAGATCAACCTATAAAGATATAAGTATCTACGCCCATCGAAGTTACCTTCAGAAGCTTAAGAGTCTTTGGTGTTCTGATATCGTAAAGCTCTCCGAGTGTTGTCTGAAGAACAGGGAGACCGTTTGTTATCTTATAATAACGAATGTTAGACTCAGAGATAACAATAGGTGTATAAGATCCGTTCTCATATATTCTGAAGGAGATGGAATGATCGTTTGCATTGTAAATAGACGTATCTATAACATACTCGTTATCAAATACAACGCCTTCGCCGTTTGTAACGTTAAAGGTTACGGGTGTTGTATAGGATACTGTACCTGATTTTACAAGGTAGAGTCCGCTGCTTGTAAGTGCTCTTGTGCTTGTAATATCAATAGCTGTTCCTACGCCGAGGAAGAGGTTATATGCCTTATAAGTGTATACGTATCCGCTTATAACAGGATTTCTTACGTCTATGAAATAGATATCGTCAAAGTCATTTATCATGGACTGGTTCTCATCAGAAACATAATCCTTGATTATGATAAGACTTGCATATACGTTATTCGCGGGAGAATCTATAGTTGTGTAATAGATAGAGGTTCCCGCAGGAAGAATCACATTATAAGAGTTAGAGAGAGAAACCGCTCCTGAGCTCGTTCTGAGGTCATATATCTTTGTGCTTCCCAAAGATACAGGAATCTTTACAAACATTTCATCTATTGTTGAGAGAACAAGATATTCCTTGTTTGTCTCAAGGTCAACTCTGTAAGAGAATTCTTTTCTTGTCTCCTGGTTGATGTATGCGGGAGAAGATTCTACTCTCTTAAGCGCGGAATATGTCTGAGTACCCTGAGTATATGTTGTATGCTCAACGATATCGTTGGAGTAAAGGTTGCAGTTTCTTATACTTACAGCCGCACCGTTAAGTCTGTAAACGAGCATTTCGGAAGAAGGATTCTGTCCGTCATCAACAGTAACTACGAGATAAGGAACTGTTTCATTAAGATGCTCTGTATTAACATTCTTTACAACGAAAAGGTTTTCTTTAGATGTTGCAGAGGTGTAATCGTATCCCTTTTCACCGAGCTCTGCATAAAGTACCTTTGTGCCGCTGAGAACGTACTTTATGGCAACGCTCTTGTAGTTTGTGCGCTCTTCGATCTTTTCAAGAACATCCTCGGGATTTGCAGCTACGACAGCAGCACCGAGAGCGTAAGTCTTGGTGTCGATAATAATGGAGCTTGCTCCTGTTCTGTAGTCATCAATAATACCCTCTGTAAGTGCATCAGCAATATGAACTATCTTTGCCGAACCGGAAATGGGAGAATAAGAGAAGAATACGTAAGGATCTTTTCCGCTTACAATAGAAGCCGCACCGGAATAAGCGAGCTTACTTGTGGAAATGTTTGCTATTCTGTTCTGTGCAAGTCCGTCAGCGCCGATAAGGTTTGCATAACCTGCAGCGGTAGTGGATGTTACATACTGGCCAAAGATATAAGGATTATAAATAGCTCTGTCGTAGTAACCGTCACCGTTGTCATCAAATGCTGTCATTTCGAACTTATCTGTAGTTCCGTAAAGATCTGTAGCAGTAAGTGTCTTCTTACCAACATCGGTAAAGTTAGGATATGTTGCATATACACTGTTAGTGCTATAGATAATGATCTGATTTGCGGAATTTGACAAGAACTTTGAAACGGGAGTATACGCTACTGCGGAAGTTCCGTTACCTATTGTGATCTTATTGTTTGTTCTGTCAGCTGTAAGTGTCATATTAGAAAGGTTTGTACTTACAGAGTTCTGAGAGAAGTTTACAAGAGTATCGTCGATATAAAGGAAGGTAAAGGAGTTACCGAGAAGGTTTCTGAAATAAGATTCGCTGTAACCTATGCCAAGATCGCTAATCTTAACGCTGCTGATGGTACCGTATGTTCCATCTTCATTAAGAGCTGCGAAAGCAAGATATCCGCTGTTTGCAATAACCCCGCCAACTATACTGTCGGTGGATGTTGCAAGAAGAACGTACTTCTGTCCGAGATTGAACACATCAACAGCTATGTAAGAGCCCTCTCCGGTTCTGGAATATTTTTCAGCAAAAAGAAGATTGTAAAGGAGCTGAGCTGTTTCGCCTCTTGTAAGTGTATCCGTATTTCCTACATTGCTGAGTCCGCTGAGAAGACCGAGTCTTCTACCGGTCGTAAGATAGCTATCGGGATAACCCTTATCAAGAGAAGTAGAGGGATAACCGAGAGCACGTACAGCCATTGTAACGCCGTCCTGAAGGGATATACCCGCAGTGGGATCAAAAACTGTAGAACTTCTTCCCTTTACTATACCGTTCTGGTTAGCATAATTGATGCTTCCAAGATACTGGTCATAGTTTATATCGGTAAATGTCGTCTGATTTCTTGTAGCTTTCCATGTGCTCTGGTCAATATCTCCGGTAAGGAGCTTGGCCATAAGCAAAGCCATCTGCCAACGTGTAACGTCGGTATTGGGTTTGAAGGTTCCGTCTTCGTATCCCTCAATAATTCTGAGATCGGAAAGAAGGTCTACCGCTTCGTAGATATCGTCTCTCGAGCTTACGTCGGGAAATGTCTTTGCAGATACTGCAACAGCGCCTGCGAAAACGAGAACTACTGCCAAAAATAAAGGCAAAAGTCTTTTGATTGTTTTCATTTTGTATTCCTCCGTTTTAATTTTATGTAATTTTACATAATTCTTTGTTATACGTCTGCCGTATTGATAATATTCAGACGCGGGAAAACGAAAAAAGTTCCCCTTTATTTATAATACCTTAAATTCGGAAATAAATCAACATTTTTTATTTGGCAATTCCTAATTTGTGATAAATGTATATAGGAACGGCACTCCAACCGTGGCAGAGGCTTCCTGCATTATCAAAATCATCAGCACCTACAATAGTTTCCCAAACTGTATCCGCTCCGCTGTCAAGCATATATTTATAATCACGTCTTATTTCGGAGAGAATAGTCTCACTGTACTTAATTTCGCCCGTTTTTAAAAGTGCTTCGTATTTGAATATCTTCATACTGAGAGAACACTCTGTAAGTTCTCCGCATAATATCTTTTCACAGATATTTTCTGCGTCTGCACCGTAGGCAACACCTGACAGAACGGCAAAAGAATTTCCCAATACCGTAAACTGTTTCTTGCCCTTAAGCATGGTATACAATCCATTGTCGCACAAGAATTCTTTCCTGATATTTCCTCTCATTTTCTCGGCAAGACCGTCATAAGGGAATTCTGTGCCTATAGCTTTGCATATGCAATGAAAATGATCAAGAGCCATAACAAAAAGACAATTTATTGCAAGGTCAGCAACCGGACTTTCCGTCGAATACAAAGCGCCGCTTGAATATTCAGACCAGTCGTAAAAATTCCACATCAGATCTCCGGAAAATCTTCTTATAAGCCCTTCAGATGAGTTCGATAAAAATTCCTCAAAAATGCCGCACATCTTAGGATACATCTCAAATGCAAGCCCGGTATCTTTCGTATGATCTATATACTCCCTCATTGAGAAAAGATAATACAGCGAAAATGACGGGATCGCAAGATCTGAACCGCAGGGGTAACATATTGAAAGAAGCCCGTCGTCTCTGCGATCCTCCCCTATAAGTTTAAGATTGGATCTTGCGTACTCTTTATTGCCACCCTCAAATGCATAATATCCGCAAAGCATTTGATTTCTTGAATCGAATGTATAGAGAGCTTGCTCTCTCCAGGGACAATCAACGTAATGTTCCATCATGCAAAGGTGAAGAGTGTTTAAACACACATCGTATATCCTTCTGTCGAGTTCTCCTTCTATGAAACATTGACGATCCTCTGCCTCATATACTTGAGGACGAAGTCCGATTCCTTCTATACTGAGCGGCTCATCCGCAAAAACTTCAAAATATCTGCATCCGAGCCTGAGCATATAGTTTGAAAATTCATTTTTTCCAACCTTGGTTTTATAAACGTAGCTAAAATTACGTCCACCCATCTTCTGCCGTACACATCCGTCGTTTATATGCTCTCCGAATGCGACCGTTACTGTTTGCTCGGTGCCGGAAAAAAGATCAAGTACAGGAAGACCGACTATCTCTCTTCCGAGATCAAAAATAAAATGTTTATTTTTATCGTTTTTTAAAAGCTCAGCATATACCGTATCACATACTCTTGCTTTTTTTATGGGTCTCTTAAAGAAACTGCATTCCTTTTCCGATATTACCGAAGGGGCAAATCCGCCATCAGCTTCTTTAGAAGCATCGTATGTAAAATTGAATCCAAGCTGTGTGCTCACCATAACGCAGTTGCCGCTCTCATAAGCGAGACTTTTTCTGGAAAGTGTATGCTCTCCGCTTGAAGCAACAGTTTTCCCCTCAGATATTATTTCATAAATGAGTCCTGCCTTTGCGGGTCTATAACGCTGAGTTGCAACTCCGAAATAGTGAACGAGAATGTCTATTTTATTTTCGCCGCAGACAAGGTATCTGCTTATATCCACGGTATCGTATATTTTGTAATGTTCAAAATCTCCATATTGGTTTGATGCAGCATATTTTCCGTTGACATACAAGGTATAGTCAGAATCGCAGGATATATTTATAAATGTATCGCCGCCGCAGATCGTTGCCGCATCGGTAAATTCCGCATATTGATCAGCAGATTCCCC
>SVSF01000110.1 GCA_015064425.1 Oscillospiraceae bacterium
GTAAAGTACACTGTCGGGAACCGCAAGAGAAGCTTTGGGATCCTCTGTCTCTGCTTCTGTCTCTGTTTCGGTTTCACTTATAGATTCTTTTTCTTCCGTATCACCGCCGCATCCGACCATAGCAAATGCGGAAAGCAACATAAGCATAGCTAATATCAAAGATATTATCTTTTTCATAAAAACCTCCAAAATAATAAAAAATCTAAAACCGTATACCATTATACATTCTTTGTCGAATAAAATCAATGGATTTTATCATTTTTGATAAAAGTCAAAAAAAGCTCCAAAAACTTAAGTCTTTTTTCTATATCGTCTTATTATATATTTCGGATTTCGGTACACCTCTGTCTTTGGCTACCGTTTTTATGGCATCCATTTTCTTCATACCTTGCTCATTTATATAATATTCAATATGCTCGTTTATGCTCATTTTTGCCCAAAAGCTCTCGCGTATTATTTCATTTCTGTCGGCTCCTCCGATAATAAGAACATATTCACCTCTGGGCTCCTTTTCCGAATAGAGCTTTATTGCATCAGAAACTGTAGTCCTTATAACTTCTTCGTTTATCTTTGTAAGCTCACGGCAAAGAGCTATCTTTCTGTCACCCAATATACTAAATATATCATCAAGTGTTCTTCTGAGCTTGTGCGGTGCTTCGTAAATTATCACCGTTCGTGTCTCGCCTTTCAAGGACTCAAGCGCTTCCCTTCTTTCAGAAGCAGTTGCACTTAAAAAGCCTTCAAATACGAATTTTGAAGTGGGCAATCCTGATATTGACAGCGCCGTTACCGCAGCACAACATCCGGGCACGGAGCTTACCCGTATACCCGCATCGGCACAAAGTCTTACGATATCTTCTCCCGGATCGCTCACAGCCGGGGTACCTGCATCGGTTATAAGTGCGCAGCTCTCCCCATTCTGCAGGCGACGTACTATCTCTTCGCCTTTTTGTCTTTTATTATGTTCAAAATAGCTTGTCATAGACTTGGATATTCCAAATACAGATAAAAGCTTACCGCTGTTTCTTGTATCCTCTGCAGCCACAAAATCCACCTCAGACAGTACTTTCAGAGCCCTTTCACTCATATCTGACAGATTTCCGATAGGAGTTGCAACAAGATAGAGAACGCCTTTCTCTACCTTATTTTTCTCTTTTGATATAAATTCAACGTTTTCTGTATTTTTCACAGAATTCTCCGTTTTCATATATGTACCTTGCCTCCTCACCGATTTCTCCGTTCCTTTTTATAATAAGCGGTTCCGTCAAAAACAATGAACTTGACGCTCCTTTTTTGGCTTCAACAAGCACCATAGATGCTTTGCATTTTTCGTCTGCGCAAACAAAAGTCATTCTTTTCGGTTCAAGTCCGTTTTCCCTCATAGCGCACAGCAGATCCACCAAACGATCTTCTCTGTATACACAGTAAAATGCTCCTCCGAACTTCAGCGCGTCGGAAGCAGCTCTGCAGAAGTCCTTGATATCTCCGCACACCTCATGTCTTGAGATATACTTCATCTTATTTTCGTTGCGCTTGCCGCTATCAGGTGTCATATACGGCGGATTTGAAAAAACCACATCCGCATATTCTTCTCCGAAAGCGCCTTTGATATCTCTTACATCCATATTATGAGAGCTTAAAATATCACTGAAACCGTTAAGCTCAATATTTCTTTCTATAACATCATGAAGCTCTAGCTGTACCTCAAATATCCTTGCTTTTTTAAATTTTCCGCGTTGAGCACACAACAAGGATATTACTCCGCTGCCTCCTCCAAATTCATATGCTATTCCCTTTGTCTTTCTTACATAAGCCGCAAGAAAAAGTGCATCTGTCCCGAAAAGCAGACTATCCTTCTTTTGTATTATCCTTATACCGTCATTCACTTCGTAAAGTATCTCGTCCTGACGAACTTCCATACTGCGATTCCCCCATAAAGTCGTATGGCAGACCGTCAAAAGAAGGTCTGCCGTACAAATTTTAAAACCGATTATTCAGCCTTAGGAGCATCAACGGGGCAAACACCTGCGCAAGCGCCGCAATCGAGACACTGTTCAGCGTCGATAACGTACTTGTCATCAGCCTCGGAAATGCAACCTACAGGACATTCGGATGCGCATGCACCACAAGCGATGCACTCGTCAGAAATCTTATATGCCATGATAAGTTCCTCCATTTATTTTTTTCTACTAGAGCATTCTATCATACTTTTGTAAAAAAATCAATCTTATTTTTATTCTTTTTCAAGAGCTTTCAATTCTTCGTCAATTTCTTCTTTTCTTTCTCTCTTTATATATCCCTTTATCTTCTTAATGCTCTCTGCCGCATAAACTTTGGGGGCTGCCGCATCGGGATCGGATCTTAAGTGCACCTTAAGATATCCTGCCAGGGGATTTGTCTCAACGACCACTCCGTCTCCGTCGGGAGTTTCAACAATAGCATCTACCTTGGGCATACGGTTTATCTCTCTTAGATAAGTATCGTATTCGTACCTGAGACAACACATAAGTCTGCCGCAAGCACCTGATATTTTTGCAGAATTGAGTGAAAGATTTTGCTCCTTCGCCATCTTTATGGATACTTGAACGAAATCATTCATAAAGCTATGGCAGCAATACGGACGTCCGCAGACTCCAAGACCGCCCATCATCTTCGCCTCGTCTCTTATACCTATCTGGCGCATTTCTATTCTGGTACGGAAAACAGACGCAAGATCTTTTACAAGATCTCTGAAGTCAACTCGTCCGTCTGCGGTAAAATAAAACAAAAGCTTCGAATTATCAAAAGTATATTCGGCACCGGTAAGCTTCATTTCAAGACCGTGCTTTGCTATTTTTTCAAGACAGATGTCATAAGCCTCGACCTCTTTTTCGGAATTTTCCTTGTAGTGTTCCTCGTCCTTTTCCGTGGCTATTCTTAAGACCGGCTTAAGAGGCAGCACTATTTCGGATTCATCCACCATCTTATTCGGAATAACGATGTATCCGTATTCAAGCCCTCTCGCGGTTTCTACGATAACGTGCTCGTCTATCTTTATATTCATACCGCAGGGGTCAAAATAATAAACTTTACTCGTCTTTTTAAACCTAACACCGACTATCTCGTGCTTGGGCATTTCTTCTCGGATCTTATTTTCATCGGAATATATATCGCTCATCTTTATCTGTATCTCCTTTCATTTTTTTGAACTACGCCCTATGTTTTATATCCCACATTTCCATTGCAAGTTTTATCTGGGCGTTGGATACGTTTACGTTGCGCATAAGTTCCTCGCGCACCATCTCTGTTGCGGCAATAAGACGTATCGCATCATTTTGGGTATATTTCATCACAAAAGCGGATGCCTCGGCTCTGTCTGTAAAAAACATCAGATCATCCCCTTTTGATTTTTTTATATACATTAGGTCCCTGAAAGCAAAGGCCAGGCACTCATAAATATCCAAAAGCTGCTCACGGTTATCGCCAAGCTTTGAGAAAAATACCAGAAATTCTGCTCTTCCCGTCTTACAAAGCAATTCTACCGTTTTCTTTATCTGCTCATATTTCTTTAAAGCGCTCTCGGATTGTGACGAAAATCTTTTTTTCAGTTCTCCTATACTGCCTCTGGAAGCCCTGACATTAAAATCAAAATCGTTTCTGGCACTTTCATAAAGGCTTTTTGCTTTTTTCGATCTTGAGAGTATATATTCGGAAAGTTCTTCGAATCCAAACTTTTGCATACGCAGAAGCGCAGTCCTTGATTTCACCGTTGGGAGCACTCCCGAAAGATCTTCGCAAAGCAAAAAGAAATATACGTTTTGCGGAGGTTCCTCGAGCAACTTTAAAAAAGCATTCTGTGCTTCGGTGGTCATAAGGTGGGCGTCTTCTATAATATATACTTTGCAGTCTATATCGTTGGGAGTGATGTATGCGCTCTTTTTCAAGCTCCTTATAACGTCAACTCCAATGGTCTTCTTGCCCTTAGGGCAAGTAATAAAGGACACGTCTGGACATTGACCCTCACGTATCTTTTTACAGGTGTCGCATTCAAGACAAGGTCCGTCACTCTGTCCGCAAGCAAGGGCAGATGCCATAAGACCCGCAAGCGTCTTTTTTCCGCTTCCGCTGTCCCCTTCGATAATATAGGCGTGAGACAGTACCCCGTTTCTTGCATCACGAATGACCATATCCGCAAGATCGGTATTTCCGTACAGTATATGGGAATAGTCTCTCATTGCCGCCTCCGTAAACTTTTTATTTATTATAGCAGAAAATACTTGAAAAGTAAAGTCATCCTTCTAAACCCAGGAGCCTCAAGGCGTTCCTATAAAGTATCATTTCTTTCTCTTCCTCGGATATGGAAAGACTTTTTATAAATTCGTATTCGCTTCTTCCGTCCGCCCAAGGATTATCGCTGCCAAAAAGTATTCTTTCTGCTCCGTGAGTATTTATTATCCGCTCAGCTCTTTCCTTCCCGATTTCGCAAAGAGCGGTCACCGCCGTATCAAAATACAGAGGTTTTCCTACCAATTTTTCTTCTACTTCATCCCAGATTTCCTTTCCACCCATATGCGCTGCTATAAGCGTGAGATCGGGATGTTTATCTATTACCTTCAATATTCCGTCGGGAGTTGCGTGTATAAGGTCAGGAGACACTCTGTCAAGTCCCGCATGGGTAACAACAAACATTTTATATTTGACAGATCCCTCAAATATACGTTCATAACATTCATCTTCTATAAACCTGTTTTGAAAATCCGGATGTATCTTTATTCCCCGTATACCCGCTTTACTAAGACGCTTGAATTCCTCTTCGATCTCTCCGTCTTCAGCATCGGGATTTAAAGAACCCAAGGAACTGATCTTACCTTGTTTACCGTTTATTTCTATAGCAAAACTGTTTACCTTCGTCATCTGTTTTGCATTGGTTGCTATATTGCAAACTACAGATCTGTCAATTCCCCATATATCCATTTTTTCTATAAGACCGCCTGCGGTTCCGTCGGAGTGATTCTTACCGTCACTGCTTTTCATAAGTGATGCCATGGCTTTGGGGGCCAAGCTGTCCGGGAAGCAATGCGTGTGGAAATCTATTATCATATATTTATTGACCTTTCATATAATGTACTCATATTTACAAATTATATAATATCAAAAAACACGCTTTAAGTAAATATGATAGGAATAATCTTTTTAAAACTTAGAGCTTTTAAAAATTTTATTGCTTTTTATTTAATTTTGTGGTTGACAAAAAGGAACTCCTTTGCTATAATACTGTTGTTCGCTAAAAATGCTGCTATGGCTCAGTTGGTAGAGCGCATCCTTGGTAAGGATGAGGTCCCCAGTTCGAATCTGGGTAGCAGCTCCATAATGGGGCAACAATTTTGCACCCTAACACCAAAGTCCTTGTAAATCAAGGGCTTTTCGTGTTTTTAGGGGTAAAAAATGA
>SVSF01000111.1 GCA_015064425.1 Oscillospiraceae bacterium
TTGCCGCTGTGTCTATTATGCGCAATACAATGTAGAGAGCTCCCAATTTTATAATAAAAGCAAGAGTAAGAGATGCTATGTCTTCTGTCGCAGTTCCCGTTATCTCTCTGACGATCATAGGAAGAACAAGCTCGCAAACCGTTGTAAGAGCCGCGCAAAACAGATCAAAAACAACTATCCACTTATATTTTTTATAGTAGGGCAGAAATCTTCGTATAAGACCGAAGCGGCTCTTTTTTATTTTTTCACTCACAGCATACACCGCCTAAAACGTTTATTTGACACTGAATATATTACCATATTCTCGGCTTTTTTTCAACATTTCATATAATATTCCTCTGTTTATGTTAATATACTGTTTTATATTATCTTTTTGGAGGTAAATATGGAAACTATAATCCGCATCAATACTTATCTGTTAGGTCCTGCTTTAACACTCCTGCTTCTCAGTGCGGGCATATTTTGCCATATACGTTTCAACGGGGTACTGTTCAGTAAAATACATCATATCGTTCTGTGCCTTTTTGAAAGAAGATCCGATAAAAACGGGATATCTCCCTTTAAAGCAGTAACTCTGGCACTTGCCGGCACATTGGGCGTCGGAAACATAACGGGAGTTGCCGGTGCGATAATATCAGGCGGTGCCGGTGCAGTATTTTGGATGTGGATCTCTGCACTCATATCGACTGCATTAAAGTTTTCAGAAGTCTGTCTTGCGGTAAAATATCGTCAAGACGGCAAAGGAGGGGCTCCATATTACATAGAAAAGATATTGAAATCAAGAAAAATGGGAATGATTTTTTCTATCCTTTGTTTAGCCTCTTCTTTCACTTTGGGAAATATGGTGCAAATAAAAGCATCTGCAGACTCATTTAACTATGTTTTCGGAATAAAACCCATATATATCGGAGTTATTTTAGCGTTTCTATGTTTTGCTGTAATTTTCAAAGGCGTAAAAAGTATATCCGACATCACAGTGAAGCTTATACCATTACTCTCTCTTATATACTGTTTTTTCTCACTGTATATAATTTTTTCAAACTTGAATAATATGCCGAAAGTATTCAAAGAAATCTTTAATTCCGCATTTTCTTTCAAAGCAGCGGGAGGCGGAATCGCAGGCTTTTTTATTTCGAGATCTGTTCGATACGGTATTTCCAGAGGTCTCGCTTCAAACGAATCCGGATGCGGTACAGCTCCCTTCGCCCATGCCGCCTCCAATAGCACCAGCCCGATAAAACAAGGCTTTTGGGGCGTTTTTGAGGTGTTTATAGACACTATTATCATTTGCTCAATGACCGCATTCGTTATTCTGCTGTCACCGTATAAGTACGGCAGTTTTGACGCGATGCCCCTCGTCTTAAATAGCTATGAATACTATTTAGGAGAGTTCAGCTCCTATTTTATGTGCTTTTCAATTCTCTTCTATTCCCTTTCATCTGCAGTATGTTGGTCATATTACGGAACCGAAGCATTATTCTTCATAAAAAAAAGTAAGATATACACAAAAGCATATATCTTACTTTACTGTTCAGTCATTATATTAGGTGCTGTCTTTGATTTTGAGCTTATTTGGGAGCTCTCCGATCTCACCATAGGCCTTATGACCCTTTTGAATATCATCTGTATACTTTTAGCTTCAAAAGAGATAGCTGATATGACTAAAGAATATTTTAAGCCAATACCTTCAAATAAGAAATGAGCTCGTAATCCTTAACGGCATTTAAAGCCTCAGTGCCCGAAAGTCCCTTAAGCACAAAGGATACAGACTCTTCTCTTTCGCTTACAAGTTCAGCTCCTTCAGGAAGCTTCTTTCCCTTTATTCTTACGTAAACGTCCGTTCTTTCGCTTCCTGCTTCAAGAAGAAAGTTAGTATCTGCTGCCGTCCAGCTTTCATGCTTAATAGAATCAAAATTATTTTTGGATATCTCAACAATATCAGAAAGTACCGCGCTTGCCGTGGGAAGCTTTCCGGCGCCTCTTCCGAAAAACATAAGCTGTCCAGCACCGTTAGTATCAAGAAGTATTCCGTTAAATACATCTTTAATGGTGGAGAGGGGGTTTGCAGCTTTTACTATTCTGGGAGAAACGTCAATAATAGCTTTGTCGCCACATTTTTCAAAATGAGCAATAAGCTTTAAAGATGCGCCCATTTTGGTTGCATCCTCTACATCCTCAAGACTTACAGCTCTTATTCCTTTTGTGGAAATATCGGTCGGTTCTGCATGGATCCCGGTTGCAATAGCCGTAAGTATGCATATCTTTCTGCAAACGTCGGTGCCTTCTACATCCGCCGCTGGATTTGCCTCCGCATATCCAAGTTGCTGAGCATTCTTAAGCGCTTCATCAAATGGTGTGTTGTTTTCAAACATCTGCGTAAGGATATAGTTTGTAGTACCATTAAGGATTCCGTCGATTTTAAGTATCTCTTCGCCGCAGAGAGAGTTCATCATAGGTCGTATTATGGGTATACCACCGCCTACGCTTGCCTCAAAAAGATAGCTTACAGAATTTTCATAAGCAACTTTCAAAAGCTCAACACCGAAATTTGCCACAACTTCCTTGTTGGAGGTTACAACATTCTTCCCCGCTTTCAATGCGGCAAGAGTAAAATCATATGCGGGATGTGAGCCACCTATCATCTCAACGACAATAGACACCTCATCATCATTTAAAATGTCATCAAAATTCTTAGTGAATTTTTTCTCAAGGGGATGTCCTTTAAAATCGCGTATATCAAGAATGTACTTGATATTTATCTCATCACCGATATTTTTGCAAAGATAATCATAATTTGTATCTATAAGCTCTGCCACTCCGCTTCCGACTGTACCAAAGCCCAATAAAGCTATATTTTTCATAATTCCTCCGAAACATATATATATATATATGGAATATTCTATCACAATCCTCGCTTCATTTCAAGATAAATTTTAAGCGTCTGTCTTTTAAAGAACAGACGCTTTTTTTATTCATTTTTTACCCAAATGTATTTTTCCAAATGTGTCGACAAAGCAAGCGCCGCCACAGAAGTAATAATCGCTTCAGCCCCCATAAACCAACCGTTATAGCCAAAGGAGTAAACGACGCTTGTAAGTCCGAATTCATTGGGCCAAAGAGCATCCCAAATTATCACTCCGGTTATAAAATGGCATAAAAACCTTAAGAAAAAAGTAAAGCATATTCCCAAAATCAAACTTTTCCGCTTATTTTCCACAAATGAATTGAACACAGATGAAAGACCTATCACCGTATATGCTATTATGTAATCCAGCATTATTATCTCTATTGCCATTATCATATTAGTAGCGTACTGCACGTTATCAAGTCCCAAAACAAGCTGGAGCATACTGTACACAAATGCACACATTACACCTTTTTTCCAACCGTATCTATGACTTATTATGACAAGAGGAAGCATAGAGCATATGGTGAGTCCTCCGCCCATAGGCATATCGATCTTGAAAAGACTCAAAACGGTTCCAACCGCTATCAACATAGCAGCTTCACTTAAAAATACAGTAGAACTTTTTTTCATAAGTAAAATATCCTCCGAAAAACAAAAACTGCATCAGCAATGCCGATGCAGGGACCACACAAATATATGTAACAATACTCCCTACGTTTGCATTACCAAAATCAGGTTAAAGGGTCAACGGAATCAGTATATCCGATATCTCAGCCGAATTCATTCAGCGCCCCCGATATTAACTTCTTCTCTTATATATTATACCGTTCAAACGAATTTGTCAATACTTTATGCCGGTTATTATAATATTATTGTAGACATTTTTTAAAAAATATGATAGAATATTAAATTGATAATAAAACAAGAGGTAATTATGAGAATATACAAATTTCCCGTAGGTATGAATCAGACAAACTGCTATTTTATGGTAGACGAAGTAAGCGGAAAATGTGCCGTAGTAGACCCCGGAGATGAGTGTGCAAAACTTATGCAAAAGCTCTCCGATAAAAAGCTCAGTGTCGAATGCATCATACTTACCCACGGACACTTTGACCACATAATGGCTCTCGATGAAATGAGAAAACTTACGGGAGCCAAAGCATATATACATGAGGCTGACAACGAGCTTCTTACAGATGCAGCTAAAAGCTATCTCACCTGGGCAGGAATAACGGAAGGCTGCAAGAGCGCCGATGTATTACTCAAAGACGGAGACGAGATCAAAGTCGGCGAAAGTACTATAAAGGTAATGCATACCCCCGGGCATACTCCGGGATGTATATGCCTTATATCCGGAAGTGATATGATATCGGGAGACACCCTTTTCAGAGGAAATATCGGCAGATATGACCTTTACGGGGGAAATTATCCCACTCTTATGAGCTCCTTGCAAAAGATAGCTGAAATCGAAGAAAACTTTAAGGTCTATCCGGGACACGGAGCCTCAACCACACTTGAGCATGAAAAAGAAACAAATTTCTATTTAAGATAAGGATACAGTTATGGATTACAACTATTTAGCAAAGCTTCTTTTCCCCGAAGTTACCAAGACACCGGAAGAGGTCGACGCGGAATTTCCCGCAAGAGAGCTCCCAGAAGGTGCTATTGTTTCAAGAATGGCTCCAAGCCCTACCGGTTTCGTTCATCTCGGAAACCTTGTTCAGGGGATAACATCAGAAAGAATGTCACATCAGTCGGGAGGAGTGTTCTTTTTAAGAGTTGAAGATACCGATGCCAAAAGAGAGGTACCCGGTGCGGTTGAAGTACTCATCAAGTCTCTCAAGCATTATAATATCGAATTCGATGAAGGTGCTACCATTGACGGAGACGCAGGAAACTACGGTCCCTACCGTCAGCGTCAGCGTAAGGATATATATCACGTTTATGCAAAGCATCTCGTAGAAGAAGGAAAGGCTTACCCCTGCTTCTGTACAGAGGAAGAACTTGCAGACATTCATGCAAAGCAGGAAGAACTTAAGGAAAACTACGGATATTACGGCAAATATGCCAAGTGGCGCGACAGAGATATTGAGGATATCGAAAAAATGCTCAAGAGCGATGCTCCATGGGTATTGAGATTCCGTTCAACGGGAAGCCTTGAAAATAAAATAAAATTCACAGACCTTATAAAAGGAAATCTTGAGCTTACCGAAAACGATATTGATCACGTACTTTTGAAGAGTGACGGAATTCCCACCTACCACTTTGCACATGCGGTTGACGATCATCTTATGCACACGACACACGTTGTAAGAGGAGACGAATGGCTTTCCACGCTTCCCTTCCATCTGCAGCTTTTCTCTGCTCTCGGCTACAGAGCTCCTAAGTATTGCCACATAGGTCCTCTTATGAAGATGGACGGAGATTCCAAGAGAAAGCTCTCCAAGCGTAAAGACCC
>SVSF01000112.1 GCA_015064425.1 Oscillospiraceae bacterium
AGCAAACGTTTCGCACGATCTTCGCAACCCACTCACTATGATAAGAGGTTATACCGAGATGATGCGTGACATTCCCGGCGAGAACAATGCCGATAACGCACAGATAGTCATAGACGAGACAAACCGACTCTCGGAACTGGTCGGAGATATGCTTGATCTTTCAAGAGTACAGTCGGGTGCACGTAAAATAAGTGCCGAGAAATTCGATATTGCCGATGCAGTACGTAAAACCATGTCGAGATATGAAAAGCTCACCGAAAAGGACGGCTTTGATATAAGCCTTATCTGCGATAACAAAGCTGAGGTACTTGCCGACCGAACTATGATGCTCCAGGTCATATATAACCTTATAAATAATGCCATAAACTACACAGGCAAGGACAAAAAGGTTACCGTAAAGCTCGAATCTGACGGCACAAAGGTTCGATTCTCTGTCACAGACACAGGTGACGGTATTCCGGAATCCGAGCTTCCGCTTATATGGGACAGATACTATAAGGTCGATAAGGTCCACCGAATGGCGACAGTAGGAACAGGTCTTGGACTTTCGATAGTTAAGGGAATACTTGAAGCACACAATGCTGTTTACGGTGTGGAAAGCACGATAGGCAAAGGTAGTACATTCTGGTTTGAGCTTCCCTGTTCAGATGCATAAATTCGGTTAAAACGCTTGTAATTTTGCGTGTTATATATTATAATTATATGCGTTAAATAATGCGAAGGGAGATGATATAGATGTTTACTTTTTTCAAAAGTAAAACTGAAAACAGTATAAACGTTAAATGTGATGAAAACACCGGTGTTTTCGACCGTTCGCTTGACGAGCTTACCGAGGACGATATCGCACCTGCAAAGCCCATAGATAAAGCTACGAGAACCTATAACACAGTACGTATATTCCTCATTATCATCTGCCTTTCTGTATTTGCGTACTGCTGTTACCTCTTTATATACAACATGATAGAGTATAAGCGCGCTGACGATATCTATATTTCCCTCTCCGATGAATTTTTTGACGTTGAAAGGGACAAGGGTTATGTAATTAGTGACGGGGTTACAAAAATGAAGCTTCTTTCCCCAAGCGTGGCTATTCCAATATTTTCAGAGGCGCTCAAGCTTGATAATTCTGAGATAAGCAAATTCTATTCTGAGGACTCTTCCTCATACAATATGGAATTTGAGAGAATGAAATCTAAGCTAGAGGACCTTAGAGCACAGAATAGTGACATTGTCGGATTTATGTACGTGAACGGTACGAAGATAAGCTATCCCGTTACGCAGTATAAGGACAACAATTACTATCTTGACCACAGCTTTGACAGAAAAACTTTGAAATCAGGTACGATATTCATGGATTTCCGTAACAAGAAAGACCTCTCGGAGAACAAAAATATCGTTATCTACGGTCATAATATGACCAACGGCTCAATGCTTGGCGGAGTACCTAAATTCTATAAGAGCGAAAGCTTCTTTAATGATACGCCGATAATTCTCTATGCCTTTGACGGCATATATACCTTTGAGGTCTTCTCTATATACCGAACCACCGCTGACTATCAGTATTTCAGAACAGCATTTGATTCGGATGAGGACTTTCTCAGTTTTGCAAATGAAATGAAGAGCAATTCTGTCTACACAAAGGACGTAGAGCTTGATAAAGATGATATTATCCTGACTCTTTCCACATGCACGAATACTCACCAAATGGGTAGATATGCCCTTCACGCAAAATTGACAAGAATAGATAACTGACGTCGGAGTGATTTTTAACATGTCTGGAACTCATTATATATGTCCTATATGCCGTACTCCACTCTCGCGTTCGGAAAACGGCAAATCCCTCTTATGCACTAAGGAAGAAAAACCGCATTGCTTTGACATCTCCTCCGCAGGCTACGTTAACCTTGACAGAGGGCACTCGGGCGGTGGTGATTCAAAGGAATGTGTAAGAAGCCGCTCCGCTTTTCTCGAAAGCGGACATTACGCTCCTATCTCTGATAAAATAAACGAGCTTGTTTCCTCTTTTTCAGCTAACCCTTCCCTGCTTCTTGACGCTGGCTGCGGTGAGGGATACTACACATCTTCTCTTGCAAGAAAAATGGGCACGTCCGACGTTATCGGCATAGATATTTCAAAGCCCGCTGTGGAGCACGCCGCAAAAGCCGCCAAAAGACAAAACCTGTCTAACGTATCGTATGCCGTGTCAAGCATTTTTGAGCTTCCGATAGCAGACGGCTCACTTGACGGCATCGTGAGCATATTCGCCCCCTGCCCCGAGAATGAATTTTTCAGAGCTCTCAAATGTGGCGGATATCTATTTGTTGCCGCCGCAGGAGAAAGGCATCTGCTTGGTCTGAAAAAGGCTATTTACCAAGACGTCTATATGAACGAAGCGAGAGCAGATATGCCATCATCCGGATTTGCCCTTGTGCACAAGGAGTCACTCTCATATAAAATAAACCTTGGCTCAAATGATGAGATATTAAATCTTTTTGCTATGACACCTTATTATTACAGAACCTCCCTTGCCGATAAAGAAAAGCTGTCGGCACTGACCTGCCTTGAAACAGAGGTAGATATTGAACTATCGGTTTACAGAAAGAACGGGTAATTATATGAAAATCTCACTTTGTATTCCAATGTATAATGAAGCCTCAATTATAGAAAACACTGCCCGTACTCTGTCATCTTATATGGAAAGTAATTTTTCGGACGTAGGATATGAGGTGATCTTTTCCGATGACGGAAGCACCGATGGCAGTGCAGATATAGTGAATTCTCTGGCTCTTCCTCATGTAAGAACTGTCGGTTACCCCGACAACCGTGGAAAAGGATGTGCTGTAAGGAATGCGGTTCTCTCCTCGGAGGGAGACATCGTAATGTTCACCGATGCAGATCTTGCATACGGCACAGCAGTCGTAAAATCCATGACAGAGGCTTTTGATAAGCACCCCGAGGCACACGTAGCCATAGGCTCACGAAATCTGTCAAGCGACGGATATGAGGGTTATACAGCTATCCGCAAGCTTGCATCAAAGATGTATATAAAGGTTCTTGGCATTGTTGGAGGATTCAAGCTCTCCGACTCACAATGCGGATGCAAGGCATACAGAAGTGATGCGGCAAAGGATATCTTCTCAGAATGTAAGGTCAACGGCTTTGCTTTTGACTTCGAGACGATTTTAAGAGCACAAAAATCAGGATATCACATAATCGAGGTGCCGGTTAAAATAGTTAATCACGGAGAATCCAAGATAAACGTCTTCAGGGATACATTTAAGATGCTACGAGACCTTATGAAAATAAAAAAAGATATAAAAAAAGAACAGTGACCCAACATTAACCCATTTACATTAAAAGGATCTTCTATGAGAGACATAAAAAATATCGTTGCTAAAAATATAACCGAACTCCGCACGTCGAATAATATGACGCAGATAGAGCTTGGAGAAAAATTAAATTATTCCGACAAGACCATATCAAAATGGGAAAGAGCAGAATCATCGCCCGATATATCGGTGCTCGTCGAAATAGCGGAGCTTTTCGGTGTCACACTCGACTATCTTGTAAAAGACGAAAATGAAGAGAAAACAGTCATCGAGCAAAAGACTGAAAAAATAAGATACAATCGCCGTGTTATTTCATATATACCGGAGGCAGGCGTATGGATGGCCTCTGTCCTTGCTTTTATAATTACAACTCTGATACTTCGCCAGATGTCGTTCCAATGGCTATACTTTGTATATACGTTACCGATAGTTTTGATATTAAAATTGATCTTTAACTCTATTTGGTTCAATCCCAGACACAATTATTTTATCGTGTCTGCTCTTATGTGGTCGATACTTGCAGCGATCCACATCTCATTTCTTTATTTTAGGATAAACGTATCTCTTGTTTATCTTCTCGGTATTGCGGGTCAGATCGTGATCGTCTTATGCTCGTTTATACATAAGCCAAAATCAAATAAATAACAAAAAACGCTCTGTTTTCCCATAAAACAGAGCGTTTTTATTTGATTCTCCGATTCAGAGAATTGTATTCTACGACACAGATCCCATTATATAGACGTTTTTCTACGATATTTAGGTTTACTCTGCTCTGCTGCACAAGTTATAATATTATCTGATAATCGAGACAACAACGAAGGAGATAAAAATGGGCAGAGAAATACCGATCTTCTTTTCAAGTGATGACAACTACATACCGTATTTGGACATAGCTATTGCATCACTTATAGAGAATGCTTCAAAAGATTATAATTATAGGATCATTGTTTTGAATACAGGGCTTTGTGGCGAAAACGTTGCCAAGGTGAAGATGAACGAGCGAGACGGTTTTACAATTGAATTTATTGATATATCAAAGCATCTCGAGGATATAAAATCACATTTTAAGAACGTATATCATTTTTCGATCGTAACCTATTACCGCCTTTTTATAGCGTCTCTTTTTCCACACTATGACAAAATAATATATCTTGACTGTGACCTCGTCGTGCTTGGCGATATTTCAAAGCTCTATAACGCCCCTATTGGTGAAAATATCCTTGGCGCAGCTCCGGAGCAATATGTAAGGAGTACAGCAGAATTCAGAAATTATGCTTCAGTTGCCCTTGGGGTCGATCCGGACAGGTACGTAAATGCAGGGGTTCTTGTAATAAACCTTGAGCAGTTCAGGAAAAACAAGATTGAAGAAAAATTTACCGAGCTTATTACAAAATATGATTTCGATCTGCTCGATCCCGATCAGGCGTATCTGAATTACCTTTGCCGTGATAAAATTTACGAGCTACCAAACGGATGGAACAAAGAGCCTCTGCCTATACCTTGCGAAGGTGAAAAAAATATAGTTCATTATGCGCTCTATAAAAAGCCTTGGCAATATGACGACGTAATGGACGGGGAGTTCTTTTGGAAGTATGCGGAAAGATCTCCGTTCTATCAGCTGATACTCGAAAATAAAACAGCGTTCGGCCCTGCCGAAAAGGCAGAAAAAGAAATGGTTGCAAAGGAAATTATCGAACACGCAAAAATAATAGCCGCATCCGACTGCACGTTTTCAAAACTGATTTCAGGGAGTTAATAATCATGAATAGATCAGCACACAAGTTAGAGCTGCTCAGAAGGATCGCTGAGCTTGAGAAAAAAGAACTATGGCATCTTGACGTGGAGGATGATCCCGAAACCTATCCTCTGATGCCGGACAAGATCGACTATCTGAACGAAAAGCTTTCAAGTAAAATTAAAAATAAGGTCGCAAATATCTTTGGTGCCCGTTTCTTTGATAAAATGATAGAAGACAGGCAGCTCATTATAAAAGAAGTCCGTGGCATTGAGAATTTTACCGCAGTGGAAG
>SVSF01000113.1 GCA_015064425.1 Oscillospiraceae bacterium
GCCATATAATGGGAACGAAGATAGAGACTGATATGCGTCATGATCTGTTTTCTCATTTACAGAAGCTTTCTTTTTCATATTACGATAATGCTAAGGTAGGAACTTTGATGTCCCGTATAACTACGGATCTTTTTGATGTTACGGAGTTTTCTCACCACTGCCCCGAGGAGTTCTTTATTGCCGGAATAAAGATAGTATGCTCCTTTGCGATACTTTGTACGATGAATGTATGGCTTACTCTTATAGTGTTTGCGGTGATCCCGCCTATGATTCTTGTATTGCTTTTCTTCAGAAAAAGAATGAGGGACGGATTCAGAGAGTCAAGAAAGCATATCGGAGAGCTTAATTCTCAGATAGAGGACAGCCTTTTGGGTATAAGAGTCGTGAAGTCTTTTGCGAGGGAAGCTCTCGAGCAGGATAAGTTTGATGAAGGAAACAAAAAATTTTTATCCATAAAGACCCGGGTTTATAAAATAATGGCGGGATTCCAGTGCTCTACAAGATTTTTTGACGGTCTTATGTACATCGTAGTAGTTGTGGCAGGTGCAGTATTTATGATGTACGAAAAGATATCGGCGGCAGATTTTGTATATCTTATGTTCGTTACGACTTTGCTCACATCAATAAGACGAATAGTTGAATTCTCGGAACAGTTTCAGCAGGGTATGACGGGAATTGAACGTTTTTCGGAGATAATGGACACTGAACCCGAAATAAAAGATCGTAACGGCGCTGTGAAGCTTGAAAATGTAAATGGTAACGTAGTGTTTGAAAACGTTACGTTCAGATATGAAAGTGAAAACAGTAACGTACTTACCAATATGGACCTGAAAGTAAAAGCAGGAGAGAGTATTGCTCTTGTAGGACCTTCGGGAGGCGGAAAAACTACCCTATGTTCTTTGATACCGAGATTTTATGACGTAAACTCCGGACATATATATATTGACGGTAAAGATATTAAGGACGTAACGTTAAATTCTTTGAGAGATAATATAGGCGTCGTGGCTCAAGACGTATATCTTTTTTCGGGTACTGTTAAAGAAAATATAGCTTACGGAAAGACTGATGCGAGTGACGAGGAGATCGAAGCGGCAGCAAGACTTGCGGGAGCTCACGAATTTATTACTCAGCTGAATGACGGTTACAATACGTACGTGGGAGAAAGAGGCGTAAAACTTTCCGGAGGTCAGAAGCAGAGAATATCCATTGCGCGTGTATTCCTTAAGAATCCACCCATACTTATTCTTGACGAGGCTACAAGCGCTCTTGACAACGAAAGCGAGAAAATAGTTCAGGAGTCTCTTGAAAAGCTTGCTGTTGGAAGGACGACGTTTACTATTGCCCACAGACTTACTACAATCAAAGGAGCAGATAGGATACTTGTGCTTACGGAAAACGGCATTGTGGAATCCGGATCTCACGAAGAGTTGCTTGGTAATGGCGGTATATACAGTGAATTATATAAGCTATATGCAGAGATATAAAAATATCCGCACAATTAATTGTGCGGATATTTTTAGTTGGGGAGCACGACCGATACGCTGTCCCCGCTTGCCACAAGCTCGGAGCGGGTAGATACGGTAAACTCAAAATCAGTGCCGTTTATATATGCGAAAAATCTTGCTCTAACGTTTACATAAAGACTCGGTAAAGATCCGATTTCGTATTCAAAGGATTTAAGCTCTATATCGGAATAGTGTATGTCCATTTCGGTTTCGCCTATAAGAGTATCGAGTATCTCGTTCATTTTTTCTTTTGTGAAATTTAAAAGATATCCGTTGTCTGTCGGTGTGGCAGAGCTTATAAGAATAAGCTTATCTTCAAGCTTATCGAATGCAGCGTAATTGCTTAAAAAGTCGGAGAATTCAACTTCTGCGGTGAGCAGCTCATCTCCGTGAACTCTGTATGCGGTTCCTCTATCGTAATAATCGGTTACGGATATATTAACACTTTGGCCGTATTTGTGATATTCAGTTTGAGACGTAGTGTTTATAATAGCGGTGGAGAGGGAAGCATCTGTGGGATGGTAGATAAAGGATATGTTGTCTGTTTTTGTGTTGCTTAAATACTTTTCGGAAAGCACCTGAACATCTGAGGTATATGTATTAATTATATTGTACGCTCCTCTTAAGGAAATAGGAGCTGTAAGAGTCTCATAGTTTCTTATAAAGCCAAAAAGCTTTGTTTGTTTATCTGCTTTTTCGGAAGATACAGCTCCTTCAGCGACAAGCTTATCAAGCAGATGAGGAAATTCTCCGCCTTCAGTCTCGCAATACAGTGCCATATAGGAGATAGCTACCATATTGTCGCGCAAAAAAGTATCTTCGTTATAACTGAAGTCATTTATAACTTCTTTTTCTTTTGCAAAATCTATTGCTTTATCATAGGAAAAATCACCTTCCGTATCACTGTATCCGAGAGAACGTAGGATAAACGTTATATACATTTGTGCGGTACAACTGTCTGAAGGACTGTAACTTGTTTCTGACGTGCCTTGGGTGAGGTTATTGGAGTAAAGATACTGAACGTAAGGTTTTGCCCAATCGTATACGTCTGTGAACGGAGCAGTATATGTGAGTTCTTTTGCCTGCGATTCCTTACCCAAAAGTCTCACAAGCATTACCGCAGCTTCGGCTCTTGTGGGGATTCTTTCGAGCTCGTATCCGGTGTCTGTTCCAAGAAACAGACCCATATCGAACAGTTCGTTTGCCGCATTCTCAAAATCAGCGGCTAAAATGTTGTATGTGAAAACAGTAAAAAGCGTAAGGACTGAGATCAGTAGCGATATTGCTTTTTTCATTTATTCTTCTCCTTTAAGATTTATATAAAGATTATACCATACGTATAGAAATATAACAACATAAGAATTATTAATTTTTATAGGTATTTTGAGGAAAAAATTAAACGGTGTTACCGAAAGGTAACACCGTTTTCAAGCTCATTATTTGAATTTACGCTTTCTAGCCGCTTCGGATTTTTTCTTCCTCTTTACGCTGGGCTTTTCATAGCATTCTCTTTTACGGAGCTCGGCCAAAACGCCAGACTGTGCGCAAGATTTCTTAAATCTGCGAAGAGCACTGTCAAGAGTTTCGTTTTCTCTGAGTTTTATTTCAGCCATTTTTTTCCCTCCCTCCGAATTGGAAAATCAATTTAATCTTATGCTCCTCGCTATTATATCACTTTACAACGATATTTGCAAGCTTATTTGGAACATAAATTTCTTTAATTACGGTTTTTCCTTCAATAAGAGGCTTTATTGCGTCGGAATTCTTTACTTTTTCAAGAACGCTGTCCTTGTCCTCGTTAAGTGCGATCGCAATAGTGCCCTTGAGTTTACCGTTTACCTGAATAGCGATCTCAACTGTGGAATCTATTGTTTTAGATTCATCATACCTGGGCCATTCCTTAAGTGAAAGGATACCTGTTCCTCCGATCTTCGAGTAGATCTCTTCGGAAATGTGAGGAGCAAAGGGGCAGAGAAGAGTTACGAAAATTTCGAGCTCGTCACGGCTTACTGTCTTGCGTTCGTATATCTCGTTAATAAGAGACATAAGTGCTGCAATAGCGGTATTGAACTTCATATTATCTATGTCTTCTGTTACCTTCTTTATTGTCTTATGGAAAGAACTTTCAAGTTCTTTGCTTATGCCGTTTCCTTCGCAGATCTCAAGAAGAGAAGCAACTCTGTCAAGGAATCTCTTACAACCTTTAACTCCTTGCGTAGACCAGGGGGCAGCCTTTTCGAAGTCACCGATAAACATCTCGTAAAGACGCATAGTATCGGCACCGTAGTCTCTTATGATATCATCGGGGTTTATAACGTTGCCTCTGGATTTGCTCATCTTTTCACCGTTTTCACCGAGTATCATACCGTGTGAAGTACGCTTTGCATAGGGCTCTTTACAGGGAACAACGTCTATATCATAGAGGAATTTATGCCAGAAACGGGAATAGAGCAGATGGAGAGTTGTATGTTCCATACCGCCGTTATACCAGTCAACGGGCATCCAGTAGTCGAGAGCTTCTTTGGAAGCAAGTGCATCCTTGTTGTCGGGGTCGCAGTATCTCAAGAAATACCAAGAAGAGCCCGCCCACTGAGGCATAGTATCGGTCTCTCTCTTTGCGGGACCGTGGCAATGAGGACAGGTGGTGTTTACCCAATCTGTAATGTTGGAAAGAGGAGATTCTCCCGTATCTGTAGGTTCATATGATTCTACGTCAGGAAGACGTACGGGAAGTTCGTTTTCAGGAACGGGTACCCAACCGCACTTTTCACAGTATACGAGAGGAATGGGCTCGCCCCAGTAACGCTGTCTGGAGAATACCCAGTCGCGAAGCTTAAAGTTTACTTTGGCGTGACCGATACCTTTATTTTCTATATATTCCGTAATAGCTTTTTTAGCTTCCGCAACGTCCATTCCGTTAAGGAAATCGGAATTTACGAGTTTGCCGGTTGAAGTTTCTATATATGCTTCTTTTTCAACATCTTCTCCGCCTGCAACTACTTCGATTATAGGAAGCTTGAACTTCTTTGCAAAGTCCCAGTCGCGTGTATCATGAGCAGGAACTGCCATGATAGCTCCGGTACCGTAGCTTGAGAGTACGTAGTCGGATATAAATATCGGAATCTCCTTGCCGTTAAGAGGATTGATAGCCTTAACGCCTTTGAGTTCAACACCGGACTTATCTTTTACAAGTTCGGTTCTCTCAAAATCGGATTTTTTGGAGGCTTCGTCTCTGTAAGCGGATACTTCGCCGTAGTTTGAAAGAAGATCTTTCCATTTTTCAACAAGCTCATGTTCGGGAGCGATAACCATATACGTTGCACCGAATATGGTGTCGGGACGTGTTGTATAAACTGTGAGTGCATCGCCTGTTGTAGTTTTGAATTCTACTTCCGCACCGTGTGAACGTCCGATCCAATTCTTCTGCTGAGTCTTTACTCTTTCGATATAGTTGAGTCCGTCAAGATCGTCGATAAGTCTGTCGGCGTATTCTGTTATCTTGAGCATCCACTGGCTCTTTACCTTATGAACTACTTCGCTTCCGCAACGCTCACAAACACCGTTTACTACCTCTTCGTTTGCAAGAACGCACTTGCAGGACGTACAGAAGTTAACGCTCATTTCTTTTTTATATGCAAGTCCATTTTTAAAAAGCTGAAGGAATATCCACTGAGTCCACTTGAAATAGTCGGGATCTGTTGTGTCTATTTCTCTTTTCCAGTCAAAGGAAAGTCCAAGAGCCTTAAGCTGGGATTTGAAACGTACGTTTCAA
>SVSF01000114.1 GCA_015064425.1 Oscillospiraceae bacterium
CAAATGCGCAGAGCATATACGACGCGAGCCACATAGCACGTTGTGCTCTTGACCCCAGAGTAATGCAGTCCGACAAGTATAAGATAGAACCCGCAAAGAAAATAAAAAGCATTGCTGTGATAGGCGGCGGTATCGGCGGCATGGAAGCGGCTATGGTATGCGCTAAAAGAGGTCACAAGGTAAGCCTCTACGAAAAAAGCGACAAGCTGGGCGGTGTATTTATCGCAGCAGCTTCTCCCTCCTTTAAGGAAAAGGATCGCGCTCTTATCGCATGGTATGCCCGTGAAATAAAAAAGTATCCTATAGATGTACATCTTAACACCGAGATCAACGATCCTTCCTCTCTGAATGCGGATGAGATCATAGTTGCAACCGGTGCCGTTGCAAACAAACTCCCCGTAAAGGGTGCAGAGCACGGCATAGAGGCTGTGGATTTCCTCCTCGGAAACAGGAATGCGGGTGAAAAAGTGGTCGTAATAGGCGGCGGTCTTACCGGATGTGAAATAGCTTATGAGCTCTATCTTCAGGGCAAAAAGCCCACAATAGTGGAAATGAAGCAGGATCTCATAGTATCAGACAAGATCTGTCTTGCCAATACAAGCTTTTTGAGAGACTTTTTCTCGGCAAACAAAGTCCCAGTATATCTTGAGACAGGCGTTACCGAAATAAGAGAAAACGGTGTTACAGCCAAAGCAAAGGATGGAAGTACCTTTGATATAGATGCAGACAGCGTTATCCTCTCCGTAGGATACAGACCTGCCCCCATATTCAATAAGTCATCCAAGATCCATATAATAGGAGATGCTTCAAAAGTAGGAAGCCTCCGTACGGTCATCTGGCAGGCATGGGACGTAGCTATGCGTCTCTGATAATGGAAGGAGAAACAATATGCAACTGACAGAACAGCAACAGCAGATACTTGACGGTGCAAAAGGCGAGGTGCTTGCCAAAGTAATGAAGACTATGGTAAAGTACGGCGAAGCCTTCGGCGCAGAAAAGCTCGTCCCGGTAACAAGTGAGTACAATCACCTCGTTACGTCTTTCGGTCTCAAAATGATGACTCCCGTTTTTGATCTTATGCAGCAGCTTATAGATGCAGGAGCAGTCTCAAAACAGAAGTTTTCCGTTGACCCCAGACCCTTGGACAAGAATGTGCCCGCAAACTTCCTTCAGAATTTCATATTCAACAATTTTATGTATAAAGCCCAGACTCCTTACGAGGAACAGCTGAAAAAACTGGGACTTAAGGACGATAAAGCCTTTACCTGCACCTGCTATATGGATGAAGTAGGCAACAGACCCAAAAAAGGAGACGTGCTCTCTTGGGCAGAATCCTCGGCAGTCGTATATGCAAACTCCGTTCTCGGAGCAAGATGCAACCGAAACTCCGGAATCATTGATATAATGGGGTCCGTAGTAGGATACGTTCCCTACTTCGGACTCCTTACGGACGAGGGAAGAAAAGCCACATGGATAGTTGAGATAAAAACAAGCAAAAAACCCGAAGCTCAGCTTTTGGGATCTGCCATAGGAATGAAGGTAATGGAAGCCGTCCCCTACATCAAAGGTCTCGATAAATGGCTCGGGACAGAGCTTAATGATGCTGCTTGTACATATCTCAAGGATTTCGGAGCCGCTACCGCCTCCAACGGTGCGGTAGGACTTTACCACGTAGAAAACCTTACTCCTGAAGTAAAAGAGCTTGGTAAAAGCCTTGTAAACGAAGGCGCAAACACCTATATTATAGACGATGCGGAGCTTGAAAGAGTATACAAAAGCTATCCGGTCATCTGGAAAAACAAGGATGCTGCCCCCAAGCTTTGCTTTATGGGCTGCCCTCATATGAGTCTTGAGCAGCTCAAGAGCTGGACCGATAAGGTAGAAGAAGGACTTAAGATCAGCGGAAAGAAAAAAGTGGTAATTCCCACAGTATTTACCGCTGCCCCCGCAGTGCTTGAAAAATTTGCTGAAACAGAGTATGCAAAACGACTTGAAGCAACGGGCGTAATTATATCTTATATCTGTCCTCTTATGTATATGAACAATCCCCTTTCGGGAAAAATGCCCATTATCACCTCTTCAAACAAACTCCGTACATACACCTCGGCACGTTATTATACTGATGAGGAGATACTTGCGCAGATAACAGGAGGTAAGATTTGATGAAAGAATTTAAAGGACGTGTTATAGCGGGAGGAAGCGTAAGCGCCGAAGCGCTTGTTTCTCACGGAGGACTCAATACGCTTGCATCTTTCCAGAAAGCTCTTCAGTTCGGCGATAAAAACGCCACATGCGGAGACCAGAACAATCCCGACCTTTATAATAAGCAAATGGCAGGGAAAGCGCTTTGCCTTCCTATGACTATCGGTTCTACCACAGGCGGTCTTGTGCTATACTGTGCCTGTGCTATGAAACGTCAGCCTGCATGCATGCTTTTCTCAAAGCCCATCGATTCACTTGCGGCGGCAGGCTCCGTTCTTGCAGATGTATGGCTTGATGATGTAACTATGCCGGTTATAGATTGTCTGGGTGATGAATTTTTAGACTATGTAAAGGACGGAATGACCGTTACCGTTAAGGACGACGGCACCGTTACAGTTGAATAAATTTCAAGAAAAAGATCTATGACGGTATAATAAAGTCTTGACAGTTTTCTCGATTTATCGTATAGTTATTACAGAAACTTTTGTTTATATTGCAAAGATTTCGCCACATTTTGACATTGGAGGATACAAGTATGAAATTCTGTTCAAACTGCGGAGCGCAGCTCGAAGATAATGCAGCATTTTGCCCCAACTGCGGTAATGGTATGAATGCGCAGGCGGCTGCTCCCAAAAAGCCACACACACTTTCCGATTGGGACGGCGGTGTTCTTGACACCGTTATCACTTCCATCGTTGCAAGTATCATCATGGGAATTACTTGCGGTATAGCTACTCCTTGGGCAGTTTGCTATATGTACAAGTTTATAATTGATCACGTACTCGTTGACGGTAAGAGACTCACTTTTGACGGTAACGGAGGACAGCTCTTCGGAAACTGGATCAAATGGTTCGTTCTTACTATAATTACCTGCGGTATCTACAGCTTCTGGGTAGCTCCCCGTATGCTCAAGTGGATCGCAAGCCACACACATTTCGACAATTAAGATGTAATGGGCTGTTTCATATGAAACAGCCCGTTTATCAATAAGGACAAAGATGAAACTGGATACATTGCAAAAGAAACGACTTCTCGGTATGCTAAAAAAACTGATGATCATACTCCTTGCGGGAGCTGCATATTTTCTGTTTATGAAACTTACCGATATAAGCATACCGTGCATCATAAAGCTGATCACAAAAAAACATTGCCCGGGATGCGGACTTACCCGTATGTGTATATCCATAATAAGCGGAGACATTGCTTCTGCAATAAGGTACAATATCCTTATAACTTTTCTTTTACCATTTATAGCCGTATTCGGGATCCGCAGAGCAATACTATACGTTAAGACAGGAAACACGGAGACAGATCTCCCCGAAAAGATATTTGCTATTATCGTTTTTGTTCTTATGATAGTATTTTGGATATTAAGAAACACGGAAGCTTTTTCATATCTCGCTCCAACGTAAAAAATATGCGTACTGTGTGTTGACTTTAGCACAAGAATATGATATCATTTATAAGAAATTAGATTATTTTGGAGGTTCTGAAATGGAACGTATAAAGACCATCGAGACCCGTAACCTTTGCGAAAGTGCAAAGAACGGCGGTTGCGGCGAATGCCAGACATCCTGCCAGTCTGCTTGCAAGACAAGTTGCGGTATCGCAAATCAGAAGTGCGAAAGCACCAAGAAGGAGAGCAAGTAATTGCCAATTCCTAAATGCCGCCTGATTGGCGGCATTTTTTCGTATAAGGAGAAATAAAGTCAAATGATACACCAATACAAACTGGGCTCGTATAATATAGTCCTTGATGTATGTTCCGGTTCCGTCCATTCAGTAGATGAAGTAGCTTATGATATCATCTCTCTGTTTACCGAAAAAGACAAAAAAAGCGTAATTGACGAAGTATATAAAAAATATTCTCACAGAGATGATATAAGCCCAAAAGATATCGAAGAGTGTTATTCAGACGTGGAATCACTCCGTGACAGCGGTAAGCTCTTTGCACCCGACAACTTTGAAAGTATGGCGGGAAAACTAAAGGAAAAAACCGCAGGAGTAGTAAAAGCGCTTTGCCTTCACATCGCCCACAGCTGCAATCTTAACTGCGCATATTGCTTTGCAAGCCAGGGTAAATATCACGGTGAGAGGGCTCTTATGAGCTTTGAAGTCGGTAGGCAAGCTCTTGATTTTCTCATTGCCAATTCCGGAAGCAGACGCAATCTGGAAGTAGACTTCTTCGGCGGAGAGCCTCTTATGAACTTCGATGTGGTAAAGCAGCTCGTTGAGTATGCAAGAAGCGTTGAAAAAGAGCACGAAAAAAATTTCCGTTTTACTCTTACTACCAACGGTCTGCTCATTGATGATGACGTGATCGATTTTGCAAACAGAGAAATGAGCAACGTAGTATTGAGCCTTGACGGGCGAAAAGAGATACACGACAGATACAGAGTAGATTATTCCGGCAACGGAAGCTGGGACAGGATAGTACCCAAGTTCCAAAAACTTGTAGATGCAAGAGGCGGAAAAAACTACTATATGAGAGGCACTTTCACTCACGCCAATCCCGATTTTTTGGAAGATATAAAACAGATGCTGGGACTTGGCTTTAATGAGCTCAGTATGGAGCCTGTAGTCTGTGCCTCAGGAGATCCCTCCGAGCTTACCGAGGAAGATCTTCCTATCATTCTCGAGCAATATGAAAAGCTCGCTGAGCTTATGATAAAGAAAGAAAAGGAAGGAAGACCCTTCACGTTCTACCACTATATGATAGATCTTACCGGAGGCCCTTGTATATACAAGCGTATTTCCGGTTGCGGATCCGGTACGGAATACATGGCGGTGACCCCTCAGGGTGAGCTTTATCCCTGCCACCAATTCGTCGGTGAAGAAAGATTCAAATTGGGAGATGTATGGAACGGCGTAAGCAACACCGAGATACAGAAGGAATTTGCCTCCTGCAATGTATATGCACACCCCGAATGCCGTGACTGTTGGGCAAGACTCTACTGCTCCGGCGGATGCGCCGCAAACTCCTATCACG
>SVSF01000003.1 GCA_015064425.1 Oscillospiraceae bacterium
GAGGCGGAGAGCCTCTCACTGAAAGAATGTGCGTACGTCCCACGTCGGAGACGCTTTTCTGTGAACACTATGCAAATATAATACACTCCTATAGAGATCTCCCCAAGCTTTACAACCAGTGGTGCTCTGTGGTACGTTGGGAAAAAACCACCCGTCCCTTCCTCCGCACACGTGAATTTCTGTGGCAGGAAGGTCACACTATGCACGCAACTGCAGAAGAAGCAGAAGCAGAGACCTTGCAGATGCTCAATATCTATGCAAACTTCTGTGAACACGACCTTGCAATGCCCGTAGTAAAGGGACCCAAGACTGAAAGCGATAAGTTTGCAGGTGCTGAGGCTACTTATGCAATAGAAGCTCTTATGCACGACGGTAAGGCTCTTCAGGCAGGAACCTCCCACTATTTCGGTGACGGATTTGCCAAGGCTTTCGATATCAAATTTACAGATAAAGATAACGCGGTTAAATACCCCCACCAGACCTCTTGGGGCGTGACAACACGTCTTATCGGTGCAATTATTATGACTCACGGCGACAATAACGGTCTCGTTCTTCCCCCTGCTGTTGCTCCCATTCAGCTTGCTATTATTCCCATAGCTCAGCACAAACCCGGCGTTATAGAAAAAGCAAGTGAAATACGCGATATTCTTTCTAAGGAATTCCGCGTAAAGCTTGACGATTCCGATAATACCGCAGGTTGGAAGTTCTCCGAATATGAGATGAAGGGTGTTCCCCTCCGCCTTGAAATCGGTCCCAGAGATATCGAAAACGGCCAGTGCGTTCTTGTAAGCAGACATAACAATGAAAAGTCTATAGTAAGCCTTGAGGGCCTTGCAGACACGGTAAGAGCTAAGCTTGAAGAAGTAAGACAAGGTATCTATGATAAGGCTCTCGCAAACCGTGCAGCTCATACATATGAGTGTACAAGCATCGACGAAATAAACGAAGCTCTTGAAAAGAACGGCGACGGTTTCGTTTATGCTATGTGGTGCGGAGAAGAGGAATGCGAGGACAAGGTAAAAGAACTTACCGGCGTAGGTTCAAGATGTATTCCCTTCGACCAGAAAAATCTCTCAGACAAATGCGTATGCTGCGGAAAGCCCGCAAAGACCATGGTTTGCTGGGGAAAAGCGTATTAAAACTAAAACCGAGCAGTCCATAGGGGAGATCCTATGGACTGTTTTTTCGCTGATATATTTGACCGTATAATTCATTATAGCAAAAACGCCTCACAGGAATTCTCCCATGGGGCGTTATTATTTTATTCAGCTTTATCAAGACGGCGTTTGATCTCCTCCATATCAGTGAGGAATTCTCCCTTTCTTCTGGGGTCTCTCAAAAGCAAGGAGGGATGATATACTGCGCAGATATCTCTGCCGTCTTTTTTATACCATACGCCGTGTTCACGCGTTATCTTAAGGTCATCCTTAATAAGTCTTATACCGGATATTCTTCCAAGACAGACTATGAGCTTAGGATCAATAAGCTCTATCTGTTTTTTCAGATACTCTATGCAAAGATCCTGCTCCGCAGGCAATGGATCGCGGTTTTTGGGAGGTCTGCACTTAAGCATATTAGCTATATACACGTCTTCTCTGTCAATTCCCACGGCAAAAAGAAATTTATCAAAAAGCTTTCCTGCCGCTCCGACAAACGGAATTCCCGAAAGATCCTCCTTTTCGCCCGGAGCCTCTCCTATAAACATTATTTTGGCATTTTCGTTACCCGTTCCAAAAACCACGTTGGTCCTGGTCTTACACAATTCGCAGCGTGTACAACTTTGGCACTGTTCCTTAAGCTTTTCAAATTCCGTCATTTTCTTCCGTCCTTTTATGTATTTCTGTATCTAAAGAATGCTCTTACAATATTCTCCCGCATAAGCAAGAAAAAAATCCCCGTCTATCTCTTCCCCAAATTCACAAAGCAGAACGGGACCGTCTATTTCGTCGTTTCCATATTTGCAGCTTACAGCGAGATAATAGCTGCATCCGTCGAAATATTTATTTTCAGTCCTGTCCATTAAGGGTGCATTTTCGAGAGCCCGATATGCTTCTTCCATAGCCTCGTACGTAGGAAAAGAATATACAAAAAAGCCTTCCTTTTCTTTTTTGGGTCTCTCTACCGATATTTCTCTGTTCGGCCCTTCAAGCCCCAGCTTTGTTACATACATCTCACATCCGCCGTCAGTTTTTGGATATACCTGGATATACACTTTTTCCTTTGCGGCATCAAATCCGGTTTGGTGTTTCGCTTCGTCAAATATACTCCAGAACGCTTTTCTGGTCTCCGTGTTTGCATAATCTATGGTTTCACAGCTTAAAGAATAGTCGGAAAGATCCTTCTCCGACAGCATCACCTTTAATTTATTACTGTTTAAAAGTCTCAGTTCCATTTGCACCTCAAGTATAATATCATTATCGCTCTTTAATAACATTATACTCTCGAAATAAAGAGATGTAACCGCAAAATTTTTTCCCAAGATTCCGTTTTTTTACTTTCAATAATATAATACCACATATTTTTCCCTTTGAAAACCACTATTGTAAAATTAAATTTAAATTGCTATAATATAGCTGTTAAGATAAATCACAGGAGAAAAAATATGTTTCTTGAAAAATACCTTGTTCCAGATTTCTATTTTCACGATATATACGAAATAGATGCCGACTTTTTTAAAACCAATAAGATCAAGGGCATTGTTGCCGACATCGACAATACTCTTGTAACCTACGATGACCCCGTTCCTACGGAAAGCCTGCTTCTATGGCTCAATATGCTCGAAAAGAACGGAGTAAAGATTGCATTTGTCTCAAATAACAATAAAAAGAGAGTGAAAATCTTCAACAAGTCTTTAAGATATTTTGCCACGGGAAAAAGCGGAAAACCTTTTACTCACAAGCTTAAAGCCGCGATGAAAAGTATGGGTACAGACAGTTCAAATACAGTAATGTTGGGAGATCAGCTCCTTACCGATGCGATGGCGGGAAAACTCGCCCGTATGAGAACCGTAGTAGTATTTCCGATCAAGGATAAGACCTCGCCATTCTTCCGATTCAAAAGAAAGCTCGAAGTCCCTTATATGCGCAGATACGAAACGCTCCGGGCAGAAGGAAAACGAATATAAAAATATCGGCACTTTTGGTGCCGATATTTTTTATTCTGCAGATACTTCTTTTCTTACAATAAGAGGGCCTGCTTCTTTTTTAACGGATTCCGAGGTTATTATTACCTTTTCAATGCTTTCATCCGAAGGCACCTCATACATAATATCCGTCATTATTTCTTCCATAATCGATCTGAGTCCTCTTGCGCCCGTATTTCTTTCAATAGCAAGGTCTGCTATTTTTTCAAGTGCTTCATCTTCAAACTCAAGTTCCACCTTATCCATCTTCAAAAGCTTGGTATATTGCTTTGTAAGAGCGTTTCTGGGCTCCTTAAGGATCTTTACGAGGGCGTCTCTGTCAAGATTTGACAATCCCACTATAACGGGAAGTCTTCCGACAAGCTCGGGTATAAGTCCGAATTTTACTATATCGTGAGGTGTTACAGACTTGTATATCTCGCTCTTCGCTTTTTCTTCCTTATTCTTTACTTCGGAGTTGAAGCCTATGATCTGATTGCCCATTCTCTTTTCGATAATAGTATCGAGAGTATCAAATGCTCCGCCGCAGATGAAAAGGATATTTTCGGTATTCATCTGTATAAAGTCCTGGTTTGGATGCTTTCTTCCGCCATGCGGAGGAACGCTTGCAACTGTTCCCTCCAATATCTTTAAAAGTGCCTGCTGAACTCCCTCTCCCGATACGTCACGGGTTATAGAGCGATTTTCGCTTCTTCTTGATATCTTGTCTACCTCATCAATATAGATAATACCGTGTTCCGCAAGATCAATGTCAAAGTCTGCCGCCTGAATAAGCCTCAAAAGGATATTTTCTACGTCTTCGCCAACGTATCCCGCTTCCGTAAGAGTGGTGGCATCGGCTATAGCAAAGGGCACTTGAAGCGTCTTTGCCAAAGTCTGTGCGAGGAACGTCTTTCCGACACCCGTAGGGCCTAAAAGAAGTACGTTGCTCTTCTGTATCTCGACACCATCATCCTCATCTTTTACCTTACTCTTCCCATCATTTTGAAGTATGCGCTTGTAATGGTTATATACTGCTACAGACAAAACCTTTTTTGCCTCATCCTGCCCTATAACGTATTCGTCAAGTATCGCCTTCATCTTCTGGGGAGATGGCAAAGTATCGAGTGAAAGCCCCTTTGATGGCTTCGAAGATCTCAAGTGCTCATCTATTATGTCGTTACATGCGTCCACACAGTTATTACATATATAAAGTCCTGTGGGAGAAGGAATAAGGTACATTACCTGCTTTTCGCTTCTTCCGCAGAAGGAACAGTATTGGAGTCTGTCTCCTCCGCGCTGATTGCTGTTTGCCATAAACGTTTTTTCTCCTGTCGGTAAAAATAAAAGCCGTCCCGCATCGGTCTGCACTACGCTTTGGAACTTTTTATACGTTTCCGCTGTACACGCCGTGAGTCGGCTTTTATTTAGTTAGTTTCTCTTTTCTATAACCTTATCTATCAATCCGTACGCACAAGCCTCTGCCGCAGACATAAAATTGTCGCGTTCAGTATCAAGAGCTATCTGCTCAAGGGGTTTGCCTGTGTTTGCAGCGAGTATACGGTTAAGGTTATCACGGGTCTTGAGTATATGATCCGCATGTATCTTTATGTCACTCGCCTGTCCCTTCATTCCGCCCAAAGGCTGATGTATCATTATCTCACTGTTGGGAAGAGCGTATCTCTTTCCCTTAGCGCCCGCACTCAGCAGGAAAGCTCCCATAGAAGCCGCCATTCCTATGCACATAGTGGATACGTCGCACTTTACGAAATTCATAGTGTCGTAGATGGCAAAGCCTGCCGAAACCGAGCCGCCGGGGCTGTTGATGTAAAGGCAGATATCCTTATCGGGATCCTGAGCCTCAAGATAAAGCAACTGCGCAACTACAAGAGATGCCGTAACGTCATTTACCTCGTCTGCCAAAAATACTATTCTGTCGTTGAGAAGTCTCGAATAAATGTCATACGCTCTTTCGCCGTGGTTGGTTGCTTGGATTACTGTTGGTACAAGTGCCATTGCTTTGCCTCCTTTTGCACTTAAAGGTTATTCGGCATCCTTTTTAGCGGAAGCCTTCTTTGCTGCGGGCTTCTTTGCTTCGCCCTCTGCTTCCTCTGTCTTGGGAGCCGTCTTCTTAGCGCAGCTCTTCTTTGCTGCGGGCTTCTTCTCCTCTGCGCCTTCAGCAGCTTCCTTCTTTGCTGCTGACTTCTTAGCAGGGGTGCTTATCTTTGCGGTGGACTTTACAATATCTACCGCCTTGTTCATTTTGATATCGTTTGCAAGTGTATCTGCTGGAATAGCATTAAGAATATCCTCTGCCTTCATTCCGTATGCATTGGCAAGTTCTTCTACCTTTGCGTTGATATCCGCTTCTTCTGCTTTGATATTTTCAAGCTCAACTATCTTCTCAAGTGCAAGACTTGTCTTTACCTGTCTCTCAGCCTGAGGTCTGAACTGCTTCTTAAGATCTTCAACGGTAGATCCTGTGTACTTAAGATATGTGTCGAGATTGAGTCCCTGCATCTGGAGCCTGTTGTCGTAGTCGCGAATGAAGTTTTCAGCCTCATCATCATACATGCATTCGGGAATATCAGCTACGAGGTTCTCGATAAGAGCATCGATAAGCTTGCCCTCAACTTCTCTGTCAGCAGCCTCAGCCTTTCTCTGTTCAAGTTTAGCCTTAACATCCTTCTTATATTCATCAAAAGTGTCAAATTCGGAAACATCCTTTGCAAACTCGTCATCGAGAGCAGGAAGTTCTGTGGTCTTTATTTCATGAAGGACTATCTTGAATACTGCGGGCTTACCTGCAAGTTCTGCTGCATGGTATTCCTTGGGGAACTCAACGTTTACGTCAAATTCATCACCTACGTTGTGACCGATGATCTGATCTTCAAAACCGGGGATAAACTGACCCGAACCGAGCTTAAGGCTATGTCTTTCTGCCTTTCCGCCTTCAAATGCTACGCCGTCCACATATCCGTCAAAGTCGATAATAACTGTATCGTCTTTTGCTGCGGGGCGGCCCTCAACGTCGATCTCGCGAGCGTTTCTTTCGCGGATCTTTTCGATCTCAGCCTTTACCTCAGCTGCGCTTACACTTACAGAACCCTTTTCAGCAGCGAGTTCCTTGTACTGTTTAAGCTCTACTTCGGGTTTAACAAAGGTCTTTACCTTAACTACCACACCGTTTTCGTCGATAGATTCAACGGAAAAATCGGGATGTCCAACGGGAGATATAGCCGCTTCCTTTACAGCCTCGGTATATACTTCGGGAAGAAGATCGTTGATCGCTTCATCGTAGAATACACCCTTGCCGTACATCTTTTCAATAATGTTTCTGGGAGCCTTTCCCTTTCTGAAGCCGGGTACGTTTATACTGCCGACATTCTTGTGATAAGCCTTATCGCAGGCTTTGTCGAAAGCTGCCTTTTCAATAAGCAGTTCGAGCTCTTTTACATTCTTTTCGGGAGATGCAATGTTCTTAAGCATGGTTTTCAGATAAACACACGAAAAAGATATTCCGTATGTATCCTCCTTTCAACTTCTGTTTTATTTATTATATTTTAATTTTAAAAATAATAAGCCTATTTTAAATATGTTTCCTTTATATTTTACCCAAAATTAACCATAAGTCAATATTTTTCTTGAAAAAACCGCAGTGAAGAACGGATTTTTGACCCTTTAAGCAATCAATCGAGCTTCAATGGTACAAAATTCAGATAATCTGACGATATGATACTGAATTTTACGCCTTCATACTCTACGGTCCCCTCTATATCATAAAGACTGTGAATATGTCCGAAATAGCATCTTTTAACCCCGTATTCATAAATAACGGAAAGAAGCTCCTCGGCACGGAAGTCCGAAAATACAGGCGGAAAATGCAAAAAGCACAGCTTTTCAGCATAGGGATCCAGTTTGTTTGCCGCCTCAAAGCTTGCACGCAGTCTCATTGATTCGCGAAGCATAAGCTTTTCGTAATCCGTCTCGGGGGGCGCATTCTTATCGTCAGTAAACCAGCCTCTTGACCCGCATATAGCTTTGCCTTCACAGATAAAGGCATTGTTATACAAAAGCTCTATACTGTCGATGCCCTCCGCCTTAAACATATCCTCTATCTTTTTTCTGGTCACCCACCAAAAATCATGGTTACCCTTGCCCAATATCTTTTTACCGGGGAGAGAATGCAGAAAGCGAAGATCCTTCTCTGCTTCGGAAAGAGACATACCCCAGGAAATATCTCCGGGTATTATTACCGTATCGCCTTCTTTTACATAAGCTCTCCACGCCGTTTCAAGTTTCTCGGTATAGTCTCTCCAACGGCTTCCAAAAACGTCCATTGGTTTATCTACGGAAAGAGAAAGATGGGTGTCCCCTATTACGAATAACGACATATTCTACTCTCCTTCCCGCAAAAAATATATGGTATAAATCCGTTCCCATCTTGAAATACTAACCTTGTACCATATTCAAGGAAAGGATGAACAAAATGGGAGTTTTTGATCTATACGATGAAAACGGAAAAGCAAGCTCAAAGGAACCGCATCACATCAAGGGCATCCGTTGTGACGTAAAAAACTGTGCATATCACGACGGTGAGCTTTTCTGTACTGCAGATAAGGTCTCTATCGGACCCAGCTTTGCAAACAGCTGCGCCGACACCGTCTGCGCTACCTTCAAGGAAAAGACCCGTCTGTAAGCTTTTCCGTACCGAGCCCGGCAGAACAAATTCTGCCGCGGCTTTTTTATTTTATCATTCTGTCTCTTATTACCGACAGCATTTCTTCCTTTTCAACCGCCGCATCGGGATCGAATATTATCTCTCTCTTGCCTATATCCTTAAGAGGATATGCAATATCGGTACCCGACACCTCAGAGAGTCTGTCTATAGATGCAAGTTCTGTCTCGCTGATCTCACCGTTGAGTGCAAAAAGCACGTCCTTAGCGAATTTGTAAGGACTTGCAGTACTTGCAACGAGCATCTTCGTTCCGTCTCCACTCTTTTCCGTATATTCTTTAGCGCACTTAAGTCCTACGGCAGTATGTGTATCTATAAGATAGCTGTCTTCCTCAAATACTCTTGCAATAGTAGCCTTGGTTTCATCCTCGGAGCAATACGCACCGTAAAAATCCTTTTTTATCTCCGAGAAGAGCTTTTCGCTTATGCTGTACCTTCCCGTTTCGTAAAGGCTCTTCATATACCCGCTGACCTCCTCGGAGGAGCTCTTTACTCTCAGCAGTCTTTCGAGGTTGCTGGATATCAGTATATCCATTGAAGGAGACATAGTGGTATAGAACTTGCGGTTTCTGTCGTATACACCCGTATTTATAAAGTCCGTAAGCACGTTGTTGCTGTTGGAAGCACAGATAAATCTGTTTACGGGAAGACCCATCTCTTTTGCAATATAAGCCGCAAAAATATTTCCGAAGTTACCCGTCGGTACACATACGTTTATCTTCTCTCCCGCCTTTATCGAACCGGAAACCAGCATATCACAGTATGCGGAAATATAATATACTACCTGAGGAACAAGTCTGCCCCAGTTGATGGAGTTGGCACTGGAAAGGAAGTAACCTTTGCCGTCTATCTCCTTTGCAAAGTCTGTATCGGAGAATATCTTCTTGACCCCGTTCTGTGCATCGTCGAAATTACCCACGATGGAACAAACAGACACGTTCGAGCCTTCCTGAGTAGCCATCTGAAGTTTCTGGACCGTCGATACACCGTTCACAGGATAAAATACGATTATCTTTATACCTGAAACATCCTTATATCCTTCAAGAGCCGCCTTGCCCGTATCACCCGAAGTAGCAACGAGGATAACCGAGCATCTCTTCTCACCCGTCTTTACCAAAGCTCTGGAGAGAAGTTTGGGCATTATCTGAAGCGCCATATCCTTGAACGCCGCCGTAGGTCCGTGCCACAGTTCGAGAACTGCGGTTCCGTCCTTAAGCTCCTTTACGGGAGCCGCACCGCCGCGGAATCTATCCTCGGAATAAGCAAGCTTGCAGTCGCTTAAAAGCTCATCATAAGTATAATCGTCCTTAAGAAAGAGGTGCATTACCTTCGCTGCTCTTTCAGCGTAATCCGCCTTACAGAGAGACAGTATAAAGCTCTCATCTATCTTGGGCATCTCATCGGGAAGGAAAAGACCTCCGTCCGATGCAAGTCCCTTCTTTATAGCATATGCGGAAGATGTACTCTCTCCGCCTCTTGTGCTGACGTATCTCATAGTTTTTTCTCCGTTCTTTTATATATCGCCAATTTTATTTTACTTCATAAATCTTGCAGCATTTTTGTAAAATATCTTATCTCTTTGTTCTTCGGTATATCCCAAAGATGCAAGTCTTTCGTCAATAAGGAAGACCGACTCAGGACCGCTTATGCCCTCGGGCAAAGAGTCTATACCGTCGAGATCCCAACCCATAGCCACGGTGTTCTCACCGTCCATCTCCATATATCTGTCTATATGACGTATTATGTCCTCAATACCGCATTTTCCTTCGCAGAGATGTTCGGGACAAAGGCTTATTCCGACAATCCCGCCGCTCTGCCTTATTAAAGAAAACATTTCGTCGCTTAAGTTCCTGCTGTGCTGTCTCACGCTCCTGGAGTTTGAGTGTGTAGCCAACATAGCTCTGTTGTATCTTCCGAATATTTCCGCCGTATCGTAAAAGCTTCTGTCGCTTGCGTGAGATATATCGGGAATTATACCTATTTCAAGGCACTCCTTTACAAGGTCCATGCCAAAGGAGCTTAGTCCCTCTTCCGTATTATGAGCCCCGCCTACGGAGCACATACCGCCCCAGACCAAAGTGAGAAGTTCCATCCCGTCTTCTTTAAGTCTGTAAAGTCTGTTTATATCATTCCCGAGAAGCTTTCCGCCCTCTACCGCAAGTCTGTACCTGAAGTTTTTAGGAAGCCCGTCTTTTTCCAAGAGAGCCTTAAAATTATCAAGTATTCTTCCGTACTGCAGATACGCCTCGTCGTCTGTTAGGGAATTTTCCGACCATATGGCAAGTACCTGAGTGTACTCTTCAAGTTCCTCCGTTCGGTCCAACGATATATGACCGCTATTCTTATAAAATCCCTCTTTGCGCGAATAAAGAGTAAATAGCGTATCGCAATGAAGATCAAAAAGTCTCATAAGACCTCCTAAAATCTATCTGTAATATTTGCGTTTTCCGCTAATTCTGACGTTTTCAAGATGTCTGACCCTGGTAGGAACAAAATCCCCCTGGTCATCCGTCGGAAGGAGGAACACTTCCATTACATCTATCCGCGGTATCTTTTCGCTTTTCGACATAGAAAGATAAGCGTTTGCCGCTGCCTTCAGTTTAAAAAGCTTTTCGTCGGTAACCGCTGCCGCGGCTGTTCCGTACTTACTTATTCTGTCCACGTCATCGGAGCGGGTCTTCACCTCGACAAATACAATATACTTGTCATCCTCTGCAATTATGTCAAGTTCTTTGTGACCTACACGCCAATTCCTTTTTACTATTCTGTAGCCTTCTTCTTCAAGATGCCAGCAGCAGACCTCTTCTCCCATTCTGCCTCGCATACGTCTGTTTTCCGAGGTCACAAGCCGTTTGTACCTCTCGTAAGAAAGCTCTTCCCTTGCCGTCTCTTTTTCCGACGGCCTTTTCTTCCCAAACATCATCTGTCTGTATTATTTGTAAAGCCTGAAAGACCGTCTGTGCAACGGGCAGGGTCCGTATTCCTTTATCGCTTCATAGTGCTCCTTTGTGGGATATCCCTTGTGCTTCAAAAATCCGTACATAGGATATTCCGCATCCATATCAGTACACACTCTGTCACGGCTTACCTTTGCCAAAACGGACGCCGCCGCGATGGAAGCGGATATAGCGTCTCCCTTTATAACAGGCACCGCATCCATAGGGAAATCTCTTGCAACGTTTCCATCCACCAGCACCAGATCCACCTCTTTGCCCAGAGCTTCGACCGCTCTGCGCATAGCAAGCTGTGCCGCGTTAAGTATATTGAGCTTGTCGATCTCTTTTTCATCTGCGGAAGCCACCGCATATGCTTCGGCCTTTTCGATTATCTCGTCAAAAAGCTTCTCTCTTTTTTTCTCGCTGAGCTTTTTGGAATCATCAAGACCTTCTATAACAAGTCCGTCCGGCAATATTACTGCGGCGGCAAACACAGGGCCTGCCAAAGGACCTCTCCCCGCCTCGTCTGTACCGCAGATACATTTATATCCTTTTTCTTTGTATGCTCTTTCGAGCTCGTATCCAACCATTTTATTTTACCTATCTCGGCAGAACATCAAGAGTGATCCTGCCTATTTTAGCGGCACGGAATTCATCAAGAACTATACTTGCACATCTTTCGTAGTTCACTTCTCCGCCTCTTTCAAGGAAGCCGCGTTTTCTGCCTATGAGCTCAAAAAGCTCCCAGTCTTCAAGATCCTCGGGACGGTCATTCTCATATATCTTGTATCTCTCATAAAGCATTTTGGGATACATTTCTCTGAGCTTCCCACAAAGTTTTACCGCTATAGTCTCCGAATCAAGTATCCCGTCGCTTATAGCCCCGGTAAAGGCGAGATGTTCTCCAACGGTCTGATCCTCAAACTTAGGCCACAGAACACCCGGAGTATCAAGCAGATCCAAGCCTATGTCGGTAAACACCCACTGTTTATCTCTGGTGACACCCGGTCTGTCCTCCACTTTGGCGCGCTTTTTGCCGCCCAACTTGTTTATCAAAGCGCTTTTGCCTACGTTTGGTACGCCGACTATCATTGCCCTGAGTGTCTTTTGCATACCTCTCGACTCGTAGCGCTCTACTTTTTCGGAAAGGACTTCTTTTATTTTCGGAACGAGTTCCTTTATTCCAGTACCGCTTATGCAGTCTGTAATTATACAAGGGGCGTCTGTTTCACCTATATATTCCGCCCACGCTTTTGTTTTATTCGGATCTGCCACAGATGCCTTGTTGAGAAGGACGATCCTGGGCTTTTTGCCGATAAGCTGCCTTATTTCCGGGTTACGCGAACTCTGCGGTATTCTTGCGTCTCTCAACTCAAGCACCACGTCCACCTCCGGAAGAAGCTCTCTTATCTGGCGTTTTGTTTTCGCCATATGCCCGGGGAACCACTGTATCGTCGTTGACGGCATATATCACACCTCCTTGCTTTTAAAAACCTCCAACCCTGCTAAAGGGGAAAATTCTCAATACGACTTTTCCCATAATAAGTTCCTCATCCACAAGTCCGATACGTCTCGATCTTGAGTCTGTGGAATCGTTTCTGTTGTCTCCAAGAACGAATAGCTTGCCCTCTTCAACCGTAAGGGGATACTCGAAGGCTTCGCTTCCGTAATAGTTTCTCATGGCCTTATTATCTACTCTGTTGACGTAGTCCTCTTTGAGCGCAACTCCATCCACGTAAACTATCCAGTTTTCAAAGTCTATATCCACAGTCTGGCCTCCCGTGGCGATAACTCTCTTAACTATGGGATTGGAATATCCGTTGTATCCGGACTGGAATACCACAATGTCTCCGTTTTCGGGCCTGCCGCCGAGCTTTGATACTACCAGAACTTCTCTGTCAATAAGAGTCATGTTCATAGAATCTCCGTCTACCACCGCAAGGCGCATCACAAAAGAAAATATCAGGATAACAAGAGATATGGATACAGCAAAAACTTCGAGCCAGTCGTATATTTCACTGAGTACCTTTTTCTTCCTGTCCTCGCTTGTCTCCTCTTCCTGCAGGTCATCTGTATCGCCAAGTTTCTCCGCGCTGTCCTCTTCAGCCTCTGCCTTTTGTGCTTGAAGCTTCTTGTTTTCTTCAGACATATTAATTGCCTTTCCTTTCTATCATGAGATCAAGCAATTCCTCGCCTCTTTCAACGTAAAAGCCCTTTTCTTCGCAAAGCTCTTCGCAGAAAGATGTAATTCCTTCATATTTCCTATCGCTCATATATATCATAAAGGGAACTGGCTCCTTTGAGTGAGTACGCAAGGAAACGGGGGTCGGATGGTCGGGGAGGATAATTATTCTGAATGCCTCTCCCGAGGATACGAGATAGTCGTATACCGGTCTTAACATCTTTTCATCGATCAGCTCAAGGCTCTTTACTTTGTTTTCGGTCTCGGCTCTGTGTCCGCATTCATCCGGTCCTTCAAAATGCACGTACACAAACTCCTTGCCCTTCTTAAATTCGTTTATGGCAGCCTCTGCCTTTCCTTCATAGTTGGTCTCGTAAGTACCCGTAGCACCTTCCACGTCAACGGAATCCATTCCTGCGCAAAGGCCTATGCCCTTTATAAGGTCAACCGCAGATATAACGGATGCTTTAAGCCCCCACTTTTCTTCGAAGTTGGGAAGCTGAGGCTTCTTTCCGGGGCTCCAAAGCCATATGGAGTTAGCTGCTCTCTTGCCTCTGGCTCTGCGTGCAACGTTGACCGGATGATCCTTTAAGATCTCGTAGCTTCTCTTATACAACTCAAGAAAAGGCTCGGGAGGAAGATAATCGCATATATCTCTGTCAAGTATATCGTGAGGTCTCGCAAAATCCTTTATTACGGGTGCATCCTTCCAAAGGAGGCAATGTCTGTAACTTATACCGGTATGGAAGCTCTTTACACTATCTCCGAGAGCTTCGTCTATAGCTTTTATAAGCTCGTCCGCCTCTTCTGTGCTTATTTCGTCGGCAGAGTTATCTATCATTATTCTGTGTTCGTACTCACAGTCGCCCTCGCTAAGTGTGACAAGATTACATCTGAAAGCGGTCTGATCCTCATCCATCTCAAGCCCCATACTTATGGCTTCAAGAGGCGAACGGCCCTTTGAATAGATCTTAGGGTCATATGACATAACAGCAAGATTCGCTGTATCGCTTTCCGGAACCATACCCTCGGGGACGTTGGAAACCGTACCGCAAAGGGCCCTTCCCGCAAGAAGATCCGTCAAAGGCTTTCTTGCCGCCTCAAGAGGAGTTTTTCCTCCCAAAGATTCGCATTTATAGTCAGCTGCTCCATCGCAAAGAAGAACGAGGTATTTCATAGCTTTTTTCCTTTCGGTATTTTTGCGGACACTCCCGCAGTCTACATTTGTATTATAGTATTATATCACAATATTTTCCCCATATCAATAGCAGAGCACAACAAATCGTTTCTTGGAAGATTGCTTTTTTTATATATTATACCTATAAAAAAGCATTTTTTCTTAATTTTAAAAAATGTCTTTAAATACAGTGTTTTTTTTGATATAATAACAGAAATACCACAGAGACTCACAAGTCGGCAAAAGCCGCCTATGTGCTCGGAAAGGACCTGAAAGTGAAAAAAAGACTTTTGGTCATAGGCATAAGCATGAACTGCGCAGGCACGGAAAAATCTTTTCTGTCATTTGCAAACACGCTTAACAAGGATGAATACAGCGTAGACCTTCTCCTTGCAAAAAAAGAAGGTCTCTTTATGGAACTTATTCCCTCGTGGATAAACGTTATCGAAATGGAAAAATACGGTGAGATGTTTCTTCTATCGGGAAGCAATGCCGTAAAAACGATGTTTGACTGCTTTATAAAGAAGGATCCTCTTACCGTATTTGAACTTCTGCCATACTTTTTAAAAATAGTGTTCGACAAGAAAAACAGAAGTTCCCACGCCACCCGAATGTGGATACATTTTATGCATAAGATGAGCGCTCCCGAAGAGGAGTACGACGCCGCCATAGCTTATTGGGGCGACCGCACCATGTTCTATATGTGCGATAAGGTAAAGGCTAAGAAAAAAATAGCCTGGCTTCATTTTGACTACAGTTTTCCTCCCAGAGACGATTCAATATATCTGCCTTATTTCGAAAAATGCGACACAGTAGTCACCGTATCCGAAAAAGTCGACAAAGCGCTTAAGGACAAGCTGCCTTCTCTTGAAAAGAACTGTGTAATGATGGAAAACATCAATGATGCCGAACTCATAAACTCACTTGCGGAAACGGCAGACAGTTACAAGGACACGGACTTTAACGGAAAAAGAGTCCTATCCATAGGAAGGATAATAGAGCAAAAGGGATTTGATTTTATACCGCCCGTACTGAAACGCCTGAAGGATGAAGGCCACGATCTGAGATGGTATATTCTGGGCAGCGGAGACGAAGAGAACGTACGGGCTCTCAAGACCTCTTGTAAAGAGCTTGGAGTATCAGATATGCTCTGCTTTTTAGGTACAACGGTAAATCCATACGGCTATCTTAAAAACTGTGATATCTATGCTCAGCCCTCAAGATACGAAGGTAAACCCATAACGGTACAGGAGGCGCTGATCCTTGCCCGTCCCATAGTGATCTCCGACTATCTTTCCGCTTCCGAGCAGCTTGAGGGAGGAAGATACGGGATCATCTGCCCTATAGGTCCCGAAGGGCTTTACGAGGGTATGAAAAAAATGCTGTGCGAGGAAGGTCTTGCGGAAAGTTTTATAAAAGAGCTTAAAATGCACGATTTCGGAAACTCCCACGAAATAGAAAAATTCTATTTAATGCTTGAAGATAAAAACATATAAAAATCCGACAAAAAAGCATTTTTTCTCTTGTATAGGCAATAAAAACACCATCTTTTTTTAAAAAAGACTTGATTTTACGGTTTTGCTGTGATATAATCCATTCGTTACGTGTATCGTATTATTCCGAGGCAGTCCTCTGCGGTGCTCTGCACGAATGCTTCGTATTTAGGAAGGAGCCAGAAAAATGGATCTTATCAAGGCTTTTACAAGTGAGCAGCTTAAGAAGGACGTTCCCAACATCAGCATCGGTGACACCATCAGAGTTCACAACAGAATCAAAGAGGGTTCCAGAGAAAGAATCCAGATGTTCGAAGGAACGGTTATCGCAAAGAAGGGCGGCGGCATTTCCGAGACATTCACAGTTAGACGTGTAGCGTATGGCTGCGGTGTTGAAAAGACATTCCCCCTCCATTCTCCCAACGTAGAGAAGGTCGATCTTATCAGACATGGTAAGGTTAGACGTGCTAAGCTCTACTATCTCCGCGACAGAGTTGGTAAGGCTTCCAAGCTTAAGGAAGTTATCGAAGACTGATCTGTCAGGAAACCGGCTTAAGAAAGAACAAAAGGTCATGCAGATGCATGGCCTTTTTTCGTTGTTTGTAACTATTTTGCTTCGGAAAGCTCGGTATATATATCGCAAAGCCTTCCGTAATCGAAATAATTTCCGTCCTTAAGCATGTAGCAATTATGGCTTCCGTCGCTGAACACAAGATCCTCGTCTACGTAGAACACAGCAACAGGAGAACCGTCAAGATAAAAGGTAACGTTAAATGAACTCGAGATATCTATAACGGCATCTTCGTTCAACTCGGTCTCCATACTTGCGAACATATATAGAAGCTCATCCAATATATCGCCCGCTTCAACGGTCAAAGCTTCCGTATTATATGAATAATATATTTTTGCACTGTCAGCCAAGGGCTCTTCTTTTTTGCAAGAGCAGAGCACGGTAAAAACAGTCAGAACGCAAAGGGTAAGAGCGAATATTCTTTTCATATCAGAATGCCCAGTTACCTTTCTCGAATATTTTTATTCTCTCCCCGTCCTTTGTAACGGCGGTAATATCCAGATCCTCGGTACCTATCATAAAGTCCTCGTGAATTATAGAGTCGTTTATACCCTTTTCGGTCTGCTCTTCAAAGCTCATATTCTCGTAATCCTTAAGGCAATTGGAAAAGCCTCTGCCGAGAGCCAGATGACAAGCTGCATTCTCATCAAAGAGAGTATTGTAGAAAAGGATGCCGCTGTTTCTTATGGGAGAATCATAGGGTACGAGAGCGCATTCACCGAGATATGCCGAGCCCTCATCCATAGATATCATCTTATTCAGAAGCTCTTCATTCTTTTCGGCATGAACCTCTACAGCCTTGCCGTCTTCAAATCTGATGCTGAAGTTGTCAATAAGCTCTCCGCGATAGGAAAGAGGCTTGGAGGAATAAACTATTCCCTCTGCCACACCCCTCTTGGGAGATATAAATACCTCCTCAGAGGGAATGTTTGCGTTGAAATATATATTGCTTCCCAAGGTAGCCTCTCCGCCTGCCATAAAGAAGGAGTCCTCTATAAGTCCTACTCTGAGATCTGTACCGTTGGATGCCTTGTATTCAAGCGTTTCTATACCGAGAGAATTGAGATATTTGCAGCGGGCGTCAAGGTCCGCATTATGTCTGTCCCATTCCGCGCAGGGATCGTCATATACTCTTGACGTGGAAAGAATTGCCTCCCAAAGCTTTTCCATAGCGACCGATCTTCTTTCGCCGGGGAATACCTTTTTTGCCCATGCAGCTCCCGGCACTGCGGCAATACACCACTGATAACGGTTCTCCATTTTATCTCTGTAAGGCTTGATTATCTTGTATCTTGCCTGACCTGCCTTGCTGAGCTTGTTCTGATCTACGCCCTTCATTCCGTCGGGATCCTCGGAAACAAGATATATCATGCAAGGAAGCACTTCTACACGATGCTTCAGCTTTTCTTCTTCCCATTTTTCTATTTTGCTCATTACAGTGAGAGTCCTGCGCTTTGCGTTTATCTTCTGAAGGGGCTGATGGTCCCACTCAACGATTACCTTTTTTGCTCCCGCCTTGTAGCATTCCTCGACTACCATACATACGAATTCGGGCTGGTCAAGCTCTGCCAGAATGCAGACCTCCTGCCCCTTCTGTACGTTGACACCCTTGCGGGCAATAAGTTTCGCATATTTCTTGAGCCTGGTCTTGTTCATTTATCTATCCTCTTTCAATTTTTCTATATGTATCTAAAGAATAACATAAAAAACTCCCGAAATCAATCGATTTGAGTCTTTAGTATCGTTAAATATGCTTTAAAAGGTCAAAGAACGGTTAAAAAATCCGACAAGTTCAGTTTGTGAAAGTAAAAAAAGAAAAAATAAACAAAAACTCTTGCAATTTGAAAAAACACATGATATAATGGTTTGCAATGTAAAAAAATAATCTCAAGCAAAGGAGTGCTAATAATGAAGGACGGAATCCATCCTGATTACAGAGAAGCGACTATTAAGTGCGCATGCGGCGAAGAAGTAGTTACAAAGTCAACAAAGGGCGACCTCAAGGTTGAAATCTGCTCAAAGTGTCATCCTTTCTTTACAGGCAAGCAGAAGTTTGTCGATGCAGGCGGACGCGTTGATAAGTTCAAGAAGCGTCTTGAAGCATCTAAGTAATATATTCTTCATAAGATACGATAGGGTGAGTCAACGTGCGGCATAGCTATACGTTGTTCACCCTTTTTTCATCCTGATCGGAGTGAAATTAATTATGGACGACAATTTGTTTGAAAAGAGAGATTCCGAAAAAAGACTTAAAGCAGTACTTGTGGGAGTAGTGCTCCAGAATGACAAAAGATCGGAAATCGAGGAATCTCTCGAAGAGCTTGAGCGACTTCTTGATACTGCGGGCGGAGACTGCGCTGCAATAATGATACAGTCCCGAACTGTCCCAGATGCTGCTACCTATATAGGAAGCGGTAAGATAGGGGAGCTGAAGGAGCTCTGTAAGAACAACTCTGCGGAGCTTGTGGTATTTGACGGAGAGCTCAGTCCCTCACAGATAAAGAATCTTGAAGCAGATACTGACGTAAGAGTTATAGACAGAAGTATGCTTATACTTGATATTTTTGCTCTTCATGCAGTCACCAACGAGGGAAAACTCCAGGTAGAACTGGCTCAGCTTAAATATACCATTCCAAGGCTTACGGGTAAAGGTAAGGAACTGTCTCGCCTCGGAGGAGGTATAGGTACAAGAGGTCCCGGTGAAAGTAAACTTGAAACCGACAGACGTCATATATTGCGCCGTATCGCGGCTCTTGAAGAGGAGCTTCGTGAGGTAGAACAGAACCGCAGCACCCAGAGAAGGGCAAGAGAAAGAGCTGCGGTATTCGGCGTTGCAATTGCGGGATATACCAATGCGGGAAAGTCCACACTGTTAAATAAGCTTACAGACGCGGGAATACTTGCGGAAAATAAGCTTTTTGCCACTCTTGATCCAACTACAAGAAGATATAGGCTTCCCTCCGGTACGGAGATACTGCTGACAGATACGGTCGGCTTTATCAAAAAGCTTCCCCACCAGCTTATAAAAGCTTTCCGCTCTACTCTGGAAGAGGTAAAATATGCAGATGCGGTGATAATACTTGCGGATGCCTCAGACAGCGGGGTAAGGGAAAAGCTTGAAGTAAGCACGGGGCTCATAGAAGAACTTGAGGCTTCGGGAAAGCCCTTGCTTTACGTATTCAACAAATGCGATCTGGTCTCGGATGAAGAAAAGCAATATCTTCCCATATCCAATGATACCGTATATATATCCGCGCTTACGGGAGAGGGGCTTGACAAGCTTACGGAAAAGCTTGAGGAGCTTGCCTCAGACGGAAAAAGCACCTTGAAGTTCCTTTTTCCTCATTCCGACAGTGCCGGAACGGCAAAGTTATACAAATTCGGCACCGTTAAGGAAACTGCATACACGGAGGAAGGAACTCTTATTACCGCCACCGTGGATGCCAAGCTCAAAGGGCAGCTTGAAAAATATATTTTGAAATAAGGAGCCTTTGTATGGAAGGATCTCGTAACCTTGCCTACGTTACGGTAGCCCGCGAAGCAAAAGCGGAACTTGAAATAAAAAAATCCGTCTTCATTGCCCATATCGCCCACGTAGAGAGCGAAGAGGAGGCAATGGATTTTGTCAACGCTATAAAGTCGGAACACAGAGACGCCAGACATAACGTATGGGCGTATCTTTTAAACGGAGGTGCTACCGCAAGAATGTCCGACGACGGAGAACCGCAGGGTACGGGAGGAGTTCCCGTGCTTGACGTTATAAAAAAGGGCGGCTTTACCGATGCTGTGATCGTTGTGACGAGATATTTCGGAGGCATACTTTTGGGAGCCGGAGGACTGATACGCGCATACTCGGGAGCCGCACGACTTGCGGTGGAAGAAGCGGGACTTGCTTCTTTTGTGCCTTACACGGTATTCTCTGTAAAGGTATCCTATTCCGATCACGGCAAAATAGAGAACGACTACAAAAAATACGGCGTCCTATGCGACGGCACGGAATATTCCGACTCCGTCCTTTTGAACCTTGCCGTAAAAAGCGAAAACTACGAAAAATATTCGGAATACATAAAAGAGCTGGGCAACGGAAAATATGAGTGCTCCGTTAAGGGGACAAGATACGGTGCCGTGTAAAAAAATAAAATAAAAAAGAACAGAAAAAAGGTTTTTTGATTTTTTCTGCGTATATTAGTATAAAATAGGATAATAAAGCTTATTTCAGCGGAAACTACCCTGTGAAAGGAGAAGCTTTTGGAAAAGAAAATCGTTGACCTTCTTATTGAAAGAGAGGAGTCCTATCTGTCGCCCTATGCCACCCATACGAGGGATACAAGAGGCAGGGACAAGCTGATTTCTCCCGACGATATAAGAACGGAGTACCAAAGAGACAGAGACAGAATAATACACAGTAAGGCCTTCAGAAGGCTTATGCACAAGACTCAGGTATTCCTATCTCCCGAAGCGGATCACTACCGCACCAGACTCACTCACACCTTAGAGGTAACACAGATAGCCCGTACCATAGCAAGAGCACTGCATATGAACGAGGATCTCTGCGAAGCAATAGGACTTGGTCACGACCTTGGACATACACCCTTCGGTCATGCAGGTGAAAGAGTTCTCAGAAGGTGCTTTGATCCGGAATTTTCTCACAATAAGCAAAGTGTAAGAGTTGTTGAAAAGCTTGAAAACGACGGTGAGGGACTCAATCTCTGCCTTGAGGTAAAAGAAGGTATATACACGCATACCTGGGGCTACAAGCCAAACACTCCGGAAGGAAAGATAGTTCAGTTTGCCGATAAGATAGCATACATAAATCACGATATAGACGATGCCTGCAGAGCAGGTATCCTTCACCGCGAGGACATTCCAGAGGACATAAGATGTATTCTAGGAAATACCCACGGTGACAGAATAGACTCTATGGTCTCAAGTATAATAAGAGCCAGCTTCGAAAGTCCGGAGATCACTATGGAAAAAGAAGTATCCGATGCCACGATGAAGCTGAGAGATTTTCTTTTCTCCAACGTGTATACCAATCCCATTGCAAAGGGTGAGGAGGGACGCGCCGAGGAAATGCTTCTTAAGATATACGATCATTTTATCCGTTTCCCCGAAGAAATGCCTAAGGAGTACGTAAACATCGCCGAAGAGGAAGGTGTGGAGCGTGCCGTGGCTGATTACGTTTCGTGCATGACGGACAGATATGCCATAAATCTGTTCAAGAGAATATTTATACCCGAGGTATGGACAAAACTTTAAATATCCGAGAAAGGGGGTTCCCGTATGATAGACGCCGCATTTATTGAAGAAATAAAATACCGCAATCCTATTGAGGACGTTATATCCTCATACGTCAAGCTTCAAAAGGGCGGTTCGAATCTTGTGGGTCTCTGCCCTTTCCACAGTGAAAAAACGGGGTCGTTTACCGTATTTCCCAACAGTCGCAACTTTTATTGCTTCGGCTGCAATGCTGGCGGAGATGTTATCACCTTCATTATGAAGGCGGAGAATCTTGACTACCCCTCTGCAGTGGAGTTTCTGGCAAAAAGAGCAGGACTTCAGATGCCCGACGATAACGAGAAAAGACCCGGAGACGGCATAACGAAAGAAAGGCTCTGGCAAATGAACAAGGATGCCGCCCGCTTCTTTTACGATTGCTTTGAAAAAAACGAAAACGCGAAAACCTATTTTTACAATAAAAGACAGCTCTCCGTTCAGACAGTACGGAGATTCGGACTCGGATACGCTCCTGACGGCTTCGGCGCACTGACTGACCATATGCATAAGCTCGGATATAACGATGCTGAACTTGTAGCGGGATTTTTGTGCGGAATAAGTGAAAAAACGGGTCGTACATATGACAAATTCCGTAACAGAGTAATGTTTCCCATAATTGACGTATACGGAAATATCATTGCCTTCGGAGGAAGAGTTCTTGACGATTCGCTTCCCAAGTACCTCAATTCCTCGGATACAAGGATCTTCAAGAAGAGTCGTAACCTTTTTGCACTTAACTATGCAAAAAACAACTGCTCCGAATGCTTCATCCTATGCGAGGGATATATGGATGTTATCGCCCTTCACGAGGCGGGCTTCACCAATGCCGTTGCGACTTTGGGTACCGCTCTCACTCCCGATCAGGCAAGAATAATGAAACGCTATACGGACAAGGTAATAATATCCTACGACGGAGACGAAGCAGGTCAAAGAGCGGCAAACCGTGCGTTTCAGCTTTTAAGCGAAGCGGGGCTCCAGACCCGAATATTGCAGTACGAGGGTGCAAAGGATCCCGACGAATACATAAAAAAATTCGGTGCGGATAAATTCCGTCAGGTGTTGAACGGCAGCCGCACAGAGTTTGAATATAAGCTTGAAAAAATACTTAAAGAGCACGACATATCCTCTGCGGAAGGAAAGATAAAAGCGGCAGAAGAGGCTTGTAAATTTATTTCCGGAGTCTCCTCCGCAGTAGAAAGAGACGTTTATCTTGTAAAATCCGCAGAAGCTCTCTCTATTCCCAAAGAAAGTCTCGCATTAGACGTTAGAAGACTTATTAAAAAGCGCCAGGCAACCGAGAAACGGGGAGAGACCAAGCGCCTTATTAACGTAATGGAAAGATCTGCGGGAGAGGTAAGACACAGCCCTGCCTCTGCGGCAAATATGAAGGCTTTGCGTGCCGAGCAAGCTATCCTGGGTATGCTTATACTCTATCCTGAGCTTTATACGGATCTACTCCGTAAGGGTGAAAGTCTTGAAGCATCCGACTTCGTCACCGATTTCAACAAAAAGGTGGCAGAGGCGCTTATACCGCCAATAAAAGAAGGAACGCCTTTTGACCACGGTATGCTGGGGGAGATATTTGACGAGGAGTCGATGGGACGTATAACCCGTATGATAATCGACAGGGAGAAGCTGGGAAACAACGATATAGGCGTGTTTTACGACTGCGTCCTCGCTTTGAAGAAAGAAAAACACTCCCGCGTCTCCAGCATAGAGGACATTCTTAATATGCAAAGAAATAAATTAAATAAATAAGCTGTAAAAGCGAAAGGAAAGAAAATATGGCAGAAAACGAAAACAAAGTCGACATTAACGAACTGCTTGAACGAGGCAAAGCAAAGGGGCAGCTTCAGAGCAGTGAGGTAATGGAAGTTCTCGATTCGGCGGATTACGACATCGATCAGGTAGAAAAGTTTTACGAGACCGCTGAAAACCTCGGTATAGAAATAACCGGATATATGAATTCGAGCGAATTTCAGGAGATCGAAAACGAGGTAGAACAGCTTGAAAGCGCAGAGGATATGGAAAAAATGCTCGCGCTCGAAGGTCTTGCAATAGACGACCCCGTAAGAATGTATCTCAAGGAGATCGGTAAGGTATCCCTTCTAAGCACAGAAAGAGAACTTGAATTGGCTGAAAGAATGAGTAACGGTGACGAGGCGGCAAAAAACGAGCTCGTTGAATCCAACCTCCGTCTCGTTGTAAGTATTGCAAAGAGATACGTAGGTAAGGGAATGTTCTTCCTTGACCTTATTCAGGAGGGTAACCTTGGACTTATGAAGGCAGTTGACAAGTTCGACTACAACAAGGGCTACAAATTCTCCACATACGCTACATGGTGGATAAGACAGGCAATAACCAGAGCCATTGCCGATCAGGCAAGAACCATCAGAATTCCCGTTCATATGGTGGAAACCATACACAAGGTATCGAGAATACAGCGTCAACTTCTCCAGAAGCTGGGACATGAGGCGTCCGTTGACGAGATCGCCCAGGAAATGGGTATGTCCGTAGATAAAGTAAGAGAGATCATCAAGATATCTCAGGATCCCGTTTCTCTTGAAATGCCTATAGGCGAAGAAGAGGACAGCCATCTCGGAGACTTTATTGAGGACCAGGATTCTCCCGCTCCCGCAGAGCAGGCATCGTACATGCTTCTTCGTGAACAGCTCAACGAGGTATTACACACTCTTACTCCTCGTGAGGAGCACGTACTCAAGCTCCGCTTCGGACTTGATGACGGAAGGCCCCGTACTCTTGAAGAGGTGGGAAAAGTGTTTAATATCACCCGTGAGAGAATACGTCAGATAGAAGCAAAGGCCCTGAGAAAGCTCCGCCATCCCAGCAGGTCCAAGAGACTCAGAGACTATCTGGATTAATATAAATACTCGAGGTCCGGGATTTTATTCACAAGTTTGTCACACATTCGGCTTCTTCTTAGGCAATATCGTACAAAGAAAAATTTCCCGTTTGTGTAAATAGCCAAAAGTTCCCCGCAAGGAGTCTAATAAAAGCTTTTTTTCTTGACATATCGGGGACTTTAGTGTAAAATTATAAGAGTCTATATAATATTATTATATAATAAATAACCATCGCGTTTTTTATTAGGGGGAAAAGACCAATGAAAAAAAGAATATTAAGTTTCTTGTTGTGTATTCTTCTCGTAGTACCCTGCGTATTTGGGTTCACCGGATGCTCCGAAGATGAGGAAGAATATCAGACTGACGAAAACGGCAACATTATCGTAGTTGACGATTCTGCTATAACCCTTACTCTTTACGGTATCAAGAACGAAGGTACCACCGATGCAGCTATCGAAAGAGTTGAAGCAGCTATCAACGAGATGACAAAATCTCAGTTCAGTATTCAGATCGACCTTAGGCTCTTCGAAGAGGACGAATACTATGCGAAGCTTGAAACCGCTCTTGAAACATCTTACATAGAAAAAGAAGAGCTTGAAAAGGAAAAAGAAACAGAGACCGAAGCTGCTAGCGGAGACGAGACAGAGACCGAGACCGAAAAGCAGTCCGTTGAGACCTTCATCAACGCAAACGGACTTCCCGAGATCGTTTACCCCAAGGCAGGCGAAAATCAGGTAGATATCTTCCTCGTTACAAGTGCAGATAAGATCACAGACTACGATATAAACGGTTGGCTCAGCGACCTTACCACTTTTATGTCCGGCAGCGGTTCCGTTCTTAACAGTTATATCAATCCCAACGTACTTAAGGCAGGCAAGGGCATTGATGGTGCTATCAAGTCCATTCCCAATAACGGAGTTATCGGAGAATATACATATCTTCTCGTAAACAAAGAGCTTGCAGATAAGTACTACTACGATGCACAGAGCTTCTCCGATTTCCTTACCTTCAAGGCATTCCTTGATGACGTAATGGCTGAGGAAACAGAAGACTATCTCTGGATGCTTAATGAGCCCGATGAAAGACTCGACATTCCCGTAGACGGAACATTCTACGGCCACCACCTTACAGCTACCGGCGATAACGTATACTCCAGCGAAATGGCTAACGTTGTTCTCGGTGACAGAAACATCGAAAGACTTATTCTCATAAACGATTTACTTAAAACTGGCAATCTCAAGTACGGCGATATCGAAGACTATCCTGACCAGAAGATCGCTACAGCATTCGTCAAGGGAAGCCGCCTTATGGCTGAAAAGTACTCAGACGAATACTACACTGTTATTTACAATGCTCCCTTAGCAAATGACGATACAACTCTCGACGCTATGTATGCACTCAGTTCAACTTGTGCAAGTCCTGCAAGAGCATATGACATACTTAAGCTTCTTGCGACAAGTAAAGAGTTTATAAATCTTTTGGCTTACGGTATAGAAGGTGTTGACTACGAGATAAAGGACGGAATAGTTACAAAGCTTAACAACGATTATTCCATCAACCTCAGATACTGCGGAAACCAGTTCCTTCTTGAAACTTCCGACGTAATGGATGAAGAGACCTACCAGCTTTCTCTTGATGATTGGAAGCTCGGCAAAGAGCAGAATCTTGATGCACGTGCAAGCTTATACCTTGGCTTTAAGATAGTTCCCATCACGGAAGAAGAGCTTGAGGAAGAGGGCTTCGAAGAAGAGACCGAAACCGAAATAGAAACAGAGACTGAGACCGAGGTCGAAAGCACCGAAGAGAACGAAACAGTTGAAGGTATCGAAGGTGAAAGCGAATCCGAAACCGAGGGAACGAACAACGGTCCCGTTGTAAGCGAACCCTTTGATAACAAGACTACTGCAGGTATTATCGAAAAGGCACGTGATCTTTACAACACAACTATGGAACAGATCGCAGCTATCGAAGAATACGAAGATGAAGAGGGCAATGTAGTAAGCTTTGGCGCACAGCTCAGAAAGCTTAAGATCAAGGTTATAAACGATATCAGCGCTACATACTTTATCCACAAGGACATTGAAGGATCTATCGGATACCAGTTCGAACAGTTCCGTCTCCGTGGCTAATTGATAAAAAAGAGATACAAAAAGACCGACTCAACAAAGTCGGTCTTTTGTTGTAAAAGGATTTATCTTCAGTGACAAATCCTTTTTTATTTTACTCTGAATAACATTTCTTCGACCACATCAAAGTCTTTAATAAGCTTAAACTATTATTCAGCGTATCGACAACTTTGAAAGAAACAATTCTATTTACCTTTGTTTCTAGCTTCACTTCGGAATTTTCAGATGCGGATTTAACCAAATTTTTGATTTCCTCAAGTTGATTTTTTTGTACCCAAATTTATATTTCTTATTGTTTTTGCGAACGGCAATATCAGCAAGCGAGGTGCGTAACGCAGATCTCCATCTATAATTTTCAAATGGTACCGATTGTGCTATTTTGTAGGCCCTACTAAAAAGGAAAACGGGAAAAGCTACACAAATACCAGCAACCAGTATGAAACAAAGTAAAAATATCATCAAACATATTTGGAAAAATAGTACCGTTTCCGAACAAGAGCAACATAGGTATAAGTATTATAAACCCCAACACTGCTATAAAACATGCAAGTACGCAGTAAACGGTATATGGAACGGGTTTCTTATTTCCCATGCCTTTTTCCGCTTCCGCAAAAAGTGTAACCGTATCAAAAACAGCCTTGCTCATGCGCCCGCGAATAGTTTTGTTTCCACCAAAATGCACCGTAGGTGCGCTTCATTGAAAAAAGCACTTGCTTGAAGCAAGTGCCTTTACTTTTTTGTGACGTCTAAAATGATTGCCGAGAGAAACTTCAACAGTCTCTCTCGGCATTATAAAATATTAATTTTGAAGGTCATTTACCGGAAGAGTCTTTATCATTTTCTCACTTCTTTACTCTGAAAAGCATGCCCTCCCCAGCATCAAACGCTTTGCTGAGACATCCGTTTCCGTTCTTAGAAACAATGCCGTCAGCCTCGGCATCATGCCATTCTGCGGTATCCGTATCAAAATATTCAAGTCCATTTTTCACGTCGGTAAATTCAAATAAATTTTCACTGACCGTTTCGGATGAATAATACTTGTTGCTTATCATAAAGCTTCCGTCATCGAAGAAGCCTATAACAAAATTATCAGCCTTTATATTTCCGAGATCTCCGTATGATGTATATGCCGTACAGTTCGTTTCTACAGAAGACTCATCGTTAGCGTGGAATACCGCAGTAGATGTTTTATTAAAAAGTTCGTTTCCTATAGGAAGCAACCATTTATTTACCTTTTGTACGTCATAATAATGCTGATAGAGCGTTCCATTGCTGTCCGCACAAGAATTTGTCCACCCATCATTAAGAAGCCCTTCGTCAAGCCAATAAGTAAAATAAGATATTCTCTTCATACCATAGGTCAGGCACATATTAACTTCCCACTCTATCTGGTCATAGCTGAGATTGTCATAATTGTAATGCTGTGTCAGAGAGATTATCAGCATATATTCCAGATCGTTTGCCATAGACGTTGTTCTGATAGACTCCATATTGGTGAAGAAGCCCTTTCTTGCTCCGCCGTTTTTAAAATGATAATGATCGTAGCTGATAAATGAGGGGGCTCCCAGTTCGATAAAGGAATCAAGATACTCTTGGTATGTATCTTTTCCCAACTGCTTGGAGGTTGCATAATCGGGGTAAAGATTGACAAGTGATATATTTTCGGGATTGTACTTTTTAAACGCTGCGGTAACCTTGCCCAACGCACTGAAGGTTGCTGCAGAAGGCTCATCCATAAGCCACCAACCGTCTATCACGTCCATGTATTCATCATAATCTTTCACTATGGTTTTAACAAGATTATCGGCCTGAGCTTCACCTCTTTCGCTACGCGCAAGTTCGATCGCCTCTCTTATTCTGTTGTCTCTGAGTGCAGAGCATTTCAGTCCGTATTTTCTGAGGAGCTCCAATGCTTTCTTATTTATACGGGCATCTCCACCCTCAACGGGAATAGCGGTAAATCCGCATTCTGCAATGTTTTTTATATTTTCTTCTTGAACTACCTCTATACCTTGGGGTCCGTAATAATATGTTATCTCGAAGCTTCCCATACCGTCCGCCGGCTCAACCTGAGGAACAGTATATTTATAGATTATCGTTATATAAACAGGAAGTTTCTCGCCCTCCGACTCAATAGAGCAACAAAGATTTATCTTTCCTCCGAGAAGTTCCCCTGCCGCTTCGGCTTTAAGGGGCATAAGGAATGTAAAGGATCCTGCAAGCATTGCCATAAGAAGAATACAAGCCATATGTGACCTTTTTCCCTTAAGGATGAGCACTACTACAAGTACAACCGCAACGATCGCTGCTGCAACGATAATAATATAAGTAGGAAGAGAATTTTTGCCGTCTTCCGTACCCGGAGATGTATCGCTGAGCTGCTCTGATTCTATCTCATGGAATCTAATACCAATAGAATAAGTCATTGTCATTTCTCCACCTGAAGATAAAGGAAGAGTTCCGATATCGCTTTTCAAAAGCTCGAATCCTTCGGGAACAGTTATATCTGCCGTAATATCAACAAACTCATTCCGTCCCTTATTATTCAAGGTAATAACAATATCCGTGGCGTTCTCGCTCTCCGTTGCCTCTAATTCTGCATACAGGCCATCAGAATTGCCCTTCAATATCTGCGGGACTCTTTGTGCTGCCACGATCTCCGTAACGGATAAGCTTATAAACAACGTCAAAAATACTATAGACAGCAACAGAACTGCAATTCCTTTTAAAGTTTGTATTTTGTTTTCTCTCATCATATATGCCTCCTTATACATTGCATCTTATATATTCGGTAGAAAACGTATTATCCTTTTTTTCAAGCAGCCTACATCCCCAGTTTTTATCTCCGCCGCGCGACTGTGAATATGAAAAATCACCGCAATAGAACACAGGAAGTCTGCGCCAATCGTCAGGAAGGATAAGAGTCTTATCCTCATGTATATGCCCGGCAAAAGCGCATACTATCTGCTCGTTTCCCGCAATAAGCTGCCTTGCCTTTTCGCTTTCATGGCTCGGAATCAGATCGTGCATACAGAGCATTATCATCTTGTTCGGATGACTTTTGATTATCTGCTCAAGCAGATCGGTATTTATGCCCGTATAAGTACCGTCACTGTTTACCTTTGGATCAAGGTCGCCGCCAAAAGTATCAAGCATGGCAAAAACAATGTTTCCATACACAAGAGAATATTCCCTCGGATGCCCTGTGATTCTTTCCCAATCTTCTTTACCGTACTGCTCATGGTTTCCGGGTATCATATAAGTGTCCGCAGGAAAACGTCTGCAATATTCCTTAACGTATACGTCCGTATTGCTTACGGGAGGTTCGTGCAGATAGGAACCTCCTATATCCCATTGCCAAAAATCAAGAGAATAGTCTCCCAAGGTAAGGATACAGTCAAAGGGCTTTGTCTCATGCTGCTTATTTAAAAAATCACATAGGAGTTCCATTCTGATGCTATTCTCCGTATCATACCAGTTGATATGGCAATTATGTATATCCGTTACTATGGCAACCCTTCCGTTACTCACTTTTTCTATGATATATTCCTTGTAGTCGTTTTTCTTCATCCAAACAGCCTCCTGCTTTTTTTAAATTATATCACAATTACTTAAATGTGTAAACTATACATAACAACTTTTATCGAAAGATGTTTATAAAAAATTTTTATATAATTCGAGATTATTATTGACATTTCTCTTCCGGTCTGCTATAATAACTCCGTCAAATAGATCTGCGGATTTAGCTCATTTGGTAGAGCGCGACCTTGCCAAGGTCGAGGTGGCGGGTTCGAGCCCCGTAATCCGCTCCAAAAAATCCAAGTCGAAAGACTTGGATTTTTTCATTTGTGCCGAAGGCACAACATCCTTTGACCGAAGGTCAACATCATTTCGAGCAATGCGAGAACATCATTTCTCATTTGTTCGGCACAAATGAACGAGGTTGCGCTTCGCGTAAATGAAGTTGCGGCAAGCCGCAAACGATGTGATGCTTCGCATCAATGATGTTGCCTTCGCGCAAACGGAAAGTTGCATTTGCACCCTAACACAAAAGTCCTTGATTTTCAAGGGCTTTTCGTGTTTTTAGAGGTGAAAAACAACTCCTTTCACCATTGCACCTTTTTGTGAATCTTTTGGTCTCGAATCTGCGACTTCAACCTCAGGTTGAAAAATATAAACCAATGATTTATTGTATAAATAGATTATATGCGATATAATTAACACAACGAAAGGAGCTGGTAATATGGAAAACGTAAATATTGTTTTAGCAGCAAACATATTAAAGTATAGAAAGAAGAGCGGTTTGAGCCAAGAAGAACTTGCAAACAAATTAGGAGTTACTTTTCAAGCTGTTTCAAAATGGGAAAATGCAAAAGCTGCGCCCGATATTACATTCTTACCGATAATGGCTGACATTTTCGGTTGCTACATTGATGAGCTGTTTTCACGAGAGATCAAGACAGAAATTCATTATGATCACTGTGCTGAATTTCCTTGGCCAGATGACAACACTATTCGAATTTTTCAAACTGTCGGTAAAAAAATTATTAAATCACAAGAAGCTAATACCTGCATTGAAGTGGCTTTCCCACGAAATTGTAATGAAACAACCAGACAATATTTCAAGGTGGAGGTCTTTGGGAACCTCGTGTCTGATAGTAGTATAAACGGCGATGTGGTTTGCCGCGGCGGAATTGATTGCCATGAGATTAATGGTGATATAACATCACAAGGTGATGTTAGTGCTTATCAAATCAATAGTTATGGTAAAATTACTTGTAATAAGATTATCAACAAGAATAATTGATTTTGGTGTGAATTCGTAATGTAAGAATTCAAAAGGTTCAAAATTGTTGGGGGGAGCTAAAAAAACCAAGCCAATCGGCTTGGTTTTTTATTCATTTGATTTTAATACAACTTAAAATAATATAAAAACCCTTGATCTTCAAGGGCTTTTTGTGTTTTTAGAGGAAAAACCATCCCTTTCTCACCCTTGCACCTTTTCCCTAACATTTTACTGTCGAACCCGCTACATTTTTAGTCCGCCATTAAACCGATCGTTTACAAAAACAACCGAAATTGAACAATGAGGTTATTGTACTATAACGTATTATTTGTTACAATACAATCATAACAAGCGCTTGTGTCTTTATTTTGGAGGAACAAAATGAACATATTTTTGTGTGAACAACTAAAAAAGTTGCGAAAAGAAAATGGGAACACACAGGAAGAGTTGGCTATGCATCTCGGAATTACTACCCAAGCTGTTTCAAAGTGGGAACGCGACGAAGGTTATCCCGATATCACTCTTTTGCCCGCAATTGCATCCTATTACAATGTAAGTATTGATGATCTTCTTGGTGTGGGAAAAATTGAAAAAGAGAAGAAATTGCGCGAGTACAGAGAAAAAGATGCCGAGTTATTCCGTGCCGGCAAGAATTCCGAACGTGTTGAACTATTGCGGGAAGCAATGAAAGAACTTCCGAATAATTTGTCGGTGATGTATGATTTGATGTATGCGTTACAAGCCGAAGACATAAAGAAAAATGCGGATGAAATTATAGAATACGGAAAGAGAATTTTAGATGAATCTACCGATAACGGCTTGCGGGGAGGAGCTATACAATCGTTGAGCTTTACCTACTATTATGCACTGGGGGATGCGGAATCAGCAAAAAAATATGCAGAAATGGCTGACATTTATGCAGTTACAGTTAATGAAATGATGCCCCGTTTTTTAGAAGGGGATTGTGCTGTTGAGTATTGTCAAAGCAATATTCAAACCCTTATTGAAATGATAGGACAAAATGCAAACATTATTATGTGGAAGGGAAAATATACGCCTGAGGAATCAATAAAAACATGTAAATTTGTTCTTGATTGCTATAGGTTACTTTATCCGGATGATAATTGCGGTTTTTATCATGTTCGTTTTTCGGAATTTTACGAAAAAATGGCCCTTAATTATTTGAAGCTTGAGGATGAACAGAATATGTTTGCTTGCCTTGAAAAAGCTGTAGAGCATGCGATAAAATTTGATAATCCAATTGATGGAACGTATACCTCATTTATGGTCAATAAAGTAAAAATGTCTTCTAATGATGCCGTCAAGGATCACATCGAAAATCAATGCGGATTGCTTTTAAAATCTTTGAGAAAAGACACATTTGCGCATCTGCAAAATGATCCTCGTATGATAAACCTTATTAAGAAGTTGGAGCCGATAGCGATTGTGTGATTGACACCAATATATTGCATATGCTATAATTCAAATAGTTTGTATAACATAAACGCAAAACCCTTATTTTTGATTCGGAAAGGAAAAATGCACAATGAAGATATTGTTTCAGGGCGACAGCATTACAGATGCAGGAAGAGACAGAAGAAACTACCACCATATGGGAAACGGATATCCTAAATACGTATCGGAGCAGTTAAAGGAGAAGTTCCCCGAAACAGATTTTGAATTTATAAATATGGGTATCAGCGGAAACCGTACATGCCAGCTTTTTGACCGTTTGTATACGGACACGATCGAATTTGAACCGGATATGATCTCCATATTGATTGGAATAAACGATCTGTGGCATAGATATGCATACGAGCGTATAGAGACAACGTATGAACAGATCGAAGCAAACTACCGTGCTATTTTAACACGCTTACGTAAACAGACCAATGCGAAGATAGTAATGCTTGCACCCTATTTGCTGGACTGTAATAGCATAGATTATATGAGAGAAGACCTTTCACTGCTTCTTCCTATTGTCAGCAAATTGGCTGATGAGTTTGCCGATGTATATATTCCTCTTGACGGATTATTTGAAGAATCGCTTAAAACACAGCCCGAGCCATTATACTATTCCAATGACGGTGTACATCCCAATACCAACGGAGCAAAGTTTATTGCAAACCATTTGACAGACGCCTTTGCCAAATTAATATGATGCAGGTATATATCTCCTATTGATGACGTACCGATGCATAGTCTATGATATGCCAAATAAAGAAAATTGGATAATCTTTTCTGCAAATGAAGTTTTTGAAGGCTTAAATCCCTATTATTTCTATAAAGTCATAACCACCGGCAGTGTGCCGGTGGTTATGACTTCAAAGGAATCCTCTTATATCTATAGCAAGCCGCTCTTCCTGATTTATAAGGCGCTTCGCTATATCTTTTGAGATCTCGTCTGCTGCTTCATACTGATTGAGATACTTATTCAAAGACTTTACTCCCATGTTGCAGCCGTCTGTCATAAGATCCGCTACGGTTCTGTCCGAATCTTTCATGCCAAGCATAAGATTTGTCTTTACCCATGACATCCCCTTAGCCATTGGATCGGGTTCCTTTCCTTCGTCCCCGAATCGGTCAAGCTGTTCTTTTATCTCTTTTTTCAGCATAATATGCTCGTTCTTACAATTTGATAAGCAATTACGAAGCTTTTCCGAATGGACGTGATCAAGAACGTCATCAATAGACGACACTCCCATCTTGACTCCCGCATCACATTCCTTTAACAGTCTCACCGTATCTTTTTCTATCATATACCTCACTCCTTTTTTATATTATCTGCCTGAGGTATCATAGCTATACGTAAAAAAAGAAAAGACTTTTAAAAGTCTTTTCTTTTTTTATTAAAGAGTGGAACCGAAGTCGGTTACTATTGACTGTCCCGTAATAGCTCTGGACTCGTCAGAAGCAAAGAACAAAAGCATATTTGCAACATCCTCAGGCATGCAAGGCTGAACCTTAAGATCATTGTGCTTCATCATCTGACCGAAAATATTCATATCCATATTAGCAGGGTTCATTCCCGCAACCATAGGAGTAACTATTGTTCCGGGGCAAAGAGAATTACAACGAACGTTTGTACCTGCAAAACGGAGAGCAGTATGTCTTGTAAGACCGATAATAGCAGCCTTTGAAGCAACGTATGCAGCACCGCCGCATCCCATTACGCCGGCAACAGATGCTACGTTAACGATGGATCCGTAGCCAGTCTTTGCCATTTCAGCGGATACCTCGCGGGTCATGCACATTGTGCCTTTTGTGTTTATATCGATAACTCTGTCTATGTCCTCATCAGTGCAGCTGTCAATAGCCTTAAGACCATTGTCAAGAACTCCTGCATTATTGATAAGCACATCTATTTTTCCGAACTTTGCAAGTGTTTCGGCAACGACTCTCTTTGCATCCTCTGCTTTAGAAATATCACTGACTATGGGAAGTACCTCTCCGCCGATCTCGCGGATCTTTGCGGCAACCTCCTCAAGCTGAGCCTCACGGCGTGCTGTAATAACTACCTTTGCACCTTCACTCACAAACTTCATAGCAGCAGCGGCACCTACACCTGAATTGCCGCCGGTAATAATTGCAACTTTTCCCTCTAAACGATTCATTTTTTTCCTCCGATTTTTTATTTTTTGTAATTTATCTTTGTCTATCCGTATACTACCATTTTCCGCGCAAAATTTCAATAGGTATGGGTAAATTCTGCGGCTTCAAAACAATATAGATTTCCGTAGCTCCAGTTGTAATTGCTTCCTCTGTGTCTGTCAAAGGTCATCCAGAAATACCTTGTACGGCTTCCCGCTCTTACAGGCATAAGAGTACCCCAACCTCTGAATCCCCCGTCCGGATAGTCGAACGATGCCTTTGTCATTCCGTTTTCGGAATATATCCTGTAATCGGATCTCGCATTAAAATCATTTCCACACAGGAAGTAAAGTTTACCTTCAATATTGACGAAGGAACCTCCCGTTTCATTTCCTTCATATCCTTTTCCGATAAAGCGATAGCCTTTTAACGGATCCTCCGATTCGAAAAACACATATCGATAGCCTTTGGTTTTGGGATCAAGACGGCAAATTGCCATAAACCAGATCCTTTTCTCCTTATCGTAGAAGAAATCGGGATCCTCGTCTCCGTAAAAGCCGAGGAAAGATGAAATATCCGATCCCTCTGGAGCTTTTTCCATAAGCTCTATATCTATTACGTTTACACCAAACCTTGGATCACCCTCAAAGCTTGAGCAGCCTAAAATATGTCCGTGAGAAAAGGAGCAGACCCAAAGATACCATTTTTTCTCCTCTCTGTGGTACAGTATCGATGCCGCAACATCTCCGCAGCATTTTCCGTCTCCGCAATCGTAGAACAAGGCTCCGGTAAGCTTAAACTCCGCAGTTCCCGGGACCCAGGAAAACACGCCCTGGAAGGAGTTCTCCTGCATCCGTACAGATGCACTGAGATAGAGTTTTCCGCATTCCGTCATGATCCTACCGTCCTCATAACGTATGGGGCGTATATCCGCTATGGAAACACCGTTATCTATATATGAAACTACTTTCCTTACTCTAACGCTTCCCGATACGTAAAGAGCAACCGAAGCATTTGAAAAAATCTCATAATCGTTGGAATTTGTGAAAGCTTCTTCTTTGAATGTACAAAGATATTCCACATTTGCATCATACATATAATATATATCAAAAGCTCCGGGGCGGCAGCTTACGATCATCGTGATATCATCACCAAGGTTTTCGGGAATATTTCTTCTTTGCTCTTTTCCATTACAGGAATATATAAGTTCTCCGCAAGACGTCACAACAAAAGCCTCGCAATGGGGTAAAACAAAGCTGAAGCCTGCAGCTCCGCTCTTAATATTCGCTCTAAATTCGTAGCTTGCATAAGGGAAAAATCGGCAGAAAAATCTCTTTGCCGTTCCTCCCCTTATTCCGTATGTATTATGCTCTATATATTCCGTGCAGTCACTTGTTTTTTGAAGTATCGGATATAGATCTCCCCTCGTGTCATTAATAAAATCTTTGCAAAAAGACATTTCTCCCATCTTCAGCTTCAGACTCTTATAAGGGGAAAAGGAAAATTTACGTTTGAATTCCGTATTGTGCAGGTCCATATTATTTCTCCCGTTTTCGTATAAAGCTCTTACCGTTTTAAACTTTTATGTTTATTCAAAACTATAACAGCAACGGCGGCACAGACTGCAACAGAAAATACCGCGATGATAACTGCGATTATCTTGCCGTTTATAGCTTCCTCTTCAGTTCTGTTCTCTGACTCCGTTTCCTGTGTTTCACTAAGGGTATCCTCTTCGCTCTCTGTTTCCTCTTCAGGAAGAGCCACACTCTTATCTCTCACAGCCAGAATAACTGCATTACCAACTGCTCTGCCATTTCCCTCTCCGACAAATACGTTGCTAAAAGAACCGTCGCTGTTTCTCACAACAAAGGTCGAAGAACCGCCTCCGTCAAGGAGAAATCCGTTGACACATCCCAGAGCCTTCAGTTGTTCCCCCAGCTCGTAATAGGATGCCCCAAGATTCTTATAAGCCCCTTCGTGGCTTGATCTTGCCGCAACAAGCAGGATGGGAGTACCGTCCTCTTTAAACCCCAATGCCGTCCTGTTTTTCCAGCAATGCGGATAATCATATATATCTGCCGTCCAGAGCAAAGTCTGCTCATAATCGCCCCTCTGATTATGTGTTCCGTAGCAGTTTTTCAAGAGTATATTTCCTTCGGCAAGTATCTGCTGCTTAAATCCGATAGCATTCGTTACCTCTGCCCATTCCTTGCAGAGCTTTTGCTGACATTCAATTATAAAGCCCAACTTTATATTATCAGCCTTTATGCCGCTTGGAACGCTTATCAGAGCGTATCCGTCTTCCGCCTTATCGTTTGTCCTTCCGTCTCTTATCTCAACTATTTCTCCGTAGACGTAATTGCCGAGTGTGCCACCTTCAACCCCGTTACCGGGAACGTGAGAATGTCTGTATATATGGCATTTTACCACATATACCGTACGGTTTCTAAGATCTCTTTCCACGCTGTCAACCGTGGAAAGGTATATCTCGTCATCCGAATATTCGGCTCCAAAGCATGACTCGTACTTGCCAATACTCTTTTTATTATCGCTATCAAAGATCTCTATATCAAGATACTTATCGGAAGCGTTATACGGAACGCCCCAACCCATATCCTTATATGATTGCCCCGCAGTATAATACAGGGCCGTTCCGTCCTTTGTAACGCCTACAACGCCTCTTCCCGCAACGTCGGAAACATACCCCTTATATATGGCTCCGTTTTGGATCATAGGTCCTTCGGGTTCTCCAAGAGAGACCGTATTTTTAGTCTCAATATCAAAAAAATCTCCGTTTACCGCAACTATTGCATCCCATGCAGGATTGTCCTTTTCAAATTGCTCCGTTATGTAAAGAACTGTACTGTTTGCATAATCCCTGCCGTCATCTCTACCCTTAGAATAGACGAACAGTCTGCTTTCCTCCGTTCCGACAGCTCCGTATACTTCATACGGTATTTCGGATTTCTCAAGAATACCCTGTATGTGAGAGCTGACCTGCGCCGTATAGTAATTTACTTTACCCGGCAGTTCAAGGGACGAATGCATCTGTACGCTCTCAATACACCCGCCATCCGTCAGCTTATAGGGATTTTCTATCTCCGATTCGATGCACAGAACTGTCGGTATTGTTCCTAAGATCACTATGCAAACGAGTAATAAAGAAAGTATATTTTTTGTTTTTATATAAATGTTCAATATTAATCAACTCCCAATGGGTAGAGTAACACAGATTTTCACTTTTGTCAATGAAACAGATACCTCGTTTTATGCTCATCTGTACGCATAAAAAATCCCGAAAACTTTATTTTCAGGATTTTTTCTTGTTTATACAGATAGAGTCTCCGTTATCATCTATAATACAAAACTCGGGATGCTCAAAACCTTGTATGTTGGGAGCATGGTAGGTAAAATAAGTATTTTCTCCATTGGAGAAGATCATACCGTGTCCACCGTCATTATCGATCAACGGTTTCATATGTTCGAATTCAAGACCGAGTTTTCCTCCCTTGAATCTAATAACAAATTCTGCGTAATTACCCTTAATAAAAGACGACCATATCATGAAAAGTTCACCCGCTTTTGAGCGGTACATAAAGAGGCCGTCTGTAACGAAATGATTTTCACCGCCTATGGGATCAACAAGATCATAGGAGGATGCGTTGAACAAAGTAACCGCATCTCCTTCCAATGCGTCAAGCGATCCATTCAATCTTGCATAACAGATCGTCCCGTCTGCTATCTGTGTGTGTTCATGGCAAAACACCAGATACGGAACCCCTGCCTCATCAATATACAACGTACCGTCAAGACATTCCCATTCTTTCGGTGTAAGTGCCCCTTGGCTGTGCGGAGCAAATGGTCCGGTCAAACTGTCGGAGCACAAGGAATACGTGCCTCTCAATCCGTTTCCCCGGGTAAAGGTTGCAAACATATAATATTTCCCTCTGTATTTGTGAACCTCAGGTGCCCAATTCACTCCTGCGTCCAACCCGTATTTTTCGGAATTAAAGCATTCTATCGGCTCACTCCAATCGATCAGCTCATCAATATTGATCGAAAAATTGGAATTTGATGGTTTATTTCAATTTCCCCAATTTTGCAGTATTTGCAATAACGATCAGCGTCATTTCCGCATC
>SVSF01000115.1 GCA_015064425.1 Oscillospiraceae bacterium
GACTCCGCTCGAAAAACGAAGTCAGTATATTGCTTAAAATTTAATTTTCACTACCATAGAGCACTTTTTTGTGCTGTCTGCACAATTTGGGGCAGTTCAATACAAGGGCGGTACTTTTTTAGCTTTTTTTTATGGATGACGGAGAAACCCCCACGATCTTCTTAAAGATGCGGGAAAAGTAGGCGGGGTCGCAGAATCCGCATTCAAAGCAGACCTGCGCGACGGATGTTCCCTCCTTTAAGAGTGACACCGCTTTATCGCAACGGATGGAATTAAGGTAGCTTACAAAGCTCTGTCCCGTTATTTGCTTGAATCTATGGGCGAAATAGTATTTGCTTAGGCCTGCCGCAGAGGCGGCGTCATCAAGACTTATCTGTTCCGAGAAATGATTGCGGATATATCTGAGAGCTTCCTTTACCGCATCAGAGGAACTGTCTGTATATGCCTCTCTCAGGCGGGAATGCTTTTCACAGAGATAGAGAAGGAAGCTTAATACCGCATGGCGTGTTCTTATTACTCTCATGCTGCCTTCGGTTCGGAAAGCCTCGCAGGCTTCTTTGTGTAGACGTGCGGCTTCGGGGTCGTCCGTGCATGGGGAAAAATACAGAGAGTCGGGGTCTATTCCGTTTTCACGGCAAAATGAGATATTGACTATAAGACAGTCGTATACGGCTTCCGTATCCGTATATCCGTTATGGGGCTCGCCTGTGTTGACGGTGACGACGGTTCCTTCGTTTAGGACACTGTGGTGGGCTCCTATATATGCCGTTCCCGAAATACCGCGCAAAAATTCTAAATGTTCGTGCCAATGGAAATGTATGCTCATAGCGTGAGGGCGTCTCAATATATCTCTGTGGCACAAAAACGGAAGCAGAGGTTCTTTATAATGATGGCGTTCATATTGGGAATCTGACATATTCTCCTCCTAAAAAGGCAAGATAATCCAAATTATAAGCAAAATAAACGGTAGAAATTTTTCTAACTGTATTATATAATACAATTAGACGAAAAGCAAGATTTTTCAATTTCGAAAGGAGAAAAGCAAAAATGTATAAATTTCCAATAGGCGTTATAGTTGATTCCTTCCGTCTTCCCTTAAACGAGGCTATAGCAGCGGCAGCTTCCATCGGAGCTCAGGGTCTCCAAATGTATGCAGTAAGCGGAGCAACCTCTCCTGAGGAGATGACGGCAGAAAAAAGAAAAGAACTCAAGAAATTTGTTGAGGGACACGGTCTCCATTTCTCGGCTCTTTGCGGAGATTTGGGAAGAGGATTCGGAAATCCCGATCTCAATCCTGCACTTGTTGAAAAATCCAAGAGAATAGTTGATCTTGCACTTGATCTCGGAACCAATATCGTTACCACCCATATAGGTGTTGTTCCTGCTGACAGCGAGCATCCAAGATTTAAGATAATGGCAGAGGCTTGCCGCGAGCTTGCCGAATATGCAGACAGCGTAGGCGCTCATTTTGCAGTTGAAACCGGACCTGAAAAAGGGGACGTGCTTAAGAGATTCCTTGACAGTCTGGGCTCAAGAGGAGTAGGCGTAAACCTTGATCCTGCAAACCTTGTAATGGTTGCGGGCGACGATCCCGTCGAGGCGGTACATCAGCTTCGTGACTATATCGTGCACACTCACGCTAAGGACGGTATAATGGTAAGCAAGAGCGACCCTGAAGAGATTTACGGCGTAAAACCTATGCCCGCAGGCAAATGTCACGATGATTTTTATTGCGAGGTACCCCTCGGAGAAGGTTCTGTTGATTTTCCTGCGTATCTAAGAGCTCTTGAAGAGATCGGATATAAGGGATGCCTTACCATTGAGCGTGAGGTAGGAGCAGATCCTGCAAAGGATATTGCCGATGCAGTAGTATTTTTAAAGAATACAATGGAGGCATAATTTATGGAAAAGATCAAGGTAGGTATAATCGGTGTGGGCGGTATCGCCCAGACTCATATTGCGGCTTACCGCAATAATCCCAACGTAGAACTTTATGCATTTTGTGATATCGACCCCGTCCGTCTTGAACAGCAGGGAAAGGAACACGGAATTGAAAGACTTTACACAGACGTAAACGATATGATGGCGGCTCTTCCAGAGCTTGATGCTGTAAGCGTGTGCACCTGGAACTGCGCTCACGCAGCTTGTACCATTGCGGCCCTCAATGCAGGCAAGAACGTGCTTTGCGAGAAGCCTATGGCAATGAACGCCGAAGAGGCGACCCAAATGATGGAAGCGGCTGAAAAGAGCGGAAAGCTCCTTATGATAGGCTTTGTACGCCGTTTCGGAAACGATATGAAGATACTTAAGGAATTCATTGATACGGATTATTTTGGAGAGCTTTACTACTCAAAGGTAACTTATATGCGCCGTAACGGTAACCCGGGCGGTTGGTTCGGAGATAAGGCGAGATCCGGCGGCGGACCCCTTATCGACCTTGGCGTACACGTTATCGACTTTGCGCGTTATGCAATGGGCAATCCCAAGCCCGTATCCGTATATGCGGCAACGTATAACAAGCTTGGCAACAGATCTGACGTTAAGACGGGCGCAGGCTACAAGTCCGTCGGTGCTACCGACAACGACACCTGTGATGTAGAGGATCTTGCGGTAGCTCTCATACGCTTCGACAATGGCGCGACCCTCAATCTTGAAACATCCTTCAGCATCAATATGAAGGAAAGTGACAGAGGTACTATGGAGTTCTACGGAACCAAGGGTGGAGCTAAAATAAATCCCGAGCTTGAGCTCACAAGCGTGCAGAACGGTTATATGGTAAATACATCTATTGCGGCAAAGACTGCCCTTTCCTTTGACGGTCTTTTCCAGAACGAAATAAACCATTACATTGATTGCGTTATGGGTAAGTGTGAGTGTATCGCTCCTGCAGAGGATGGATATCAGCTTATGCGTATTCTTACGGCGGCTTATAAGTCGGCAGAGACCGGACATGAGGTAGTGCTATGAGGTTTGCAGTAAGTTCCTATTCTTTCTCTCAGGCTATTCGAAGCGGAAATATGACTCAGGCGGATTGCGTTGAAAAAGCCAAGGAAATGGGCTTTGAGGGTGTTGAATTTACTGATCTTGCAGGCGGAAGCCTTGAAGAGCAGAAAAAATATGCATTTGAGATAAAGGAGCGTGCATCAAAGGCGGGTATTGAGGTAGTTGCATATACTATCGGTGCAAATCTTTACAGCGGATCTCCCGAGAAGGACAAGGTTGAGGTAGAGAGATTGAAAGCTCAGGTAGATGTCGCGGCAGCTCTCGGAGTATCTGTAATGAGGCACGATGCTTGCTGGAATCTTACGGGCATCGGCGCAGGCAGAAGCTTTGACGGAATGTTACCCACCATAGCTGAAAATGCCCGCAAGATAAGCGAATATGCCATGACTAAGGGTATTCGTACCTGTACGGAAAACCACGGCTTCTTAGCTCAGGACAGCGACCGTATGGAACGTCTTTTCAACGCGGTCGGACACGAAAACTACGGACTTCTTGTTGACATTGGGAATTTTTCCTGCGTGGATGAGGATAATGCATCTGCAGTGTCTCGCGTAGCACCGTATGCCTTTCACGTTCATGCAAAGGATATGCTGCTTTTGCCGGAAGGAGTAAAGGATCTTCCTTGTACTATACAGACAAGAGGCTGCAGATATATTCAATGTACGTGGATAGGCAACGGAAGCGTAGTTACCAAACGTTGCCTTGCTATTCTTAAGAAAGCTGGATATGACGGATGGGTCAGCGTTGAATACGAAGGGGCAGAGGACTGCTTCTACGGTATTGCAAAAGGTCTTGAAAATCTGAAAAAATATGTTTTGGAAATATAAAAAGAACTTCCTTGCCGAATTCGGCAAGGAAGTTTTTATGTATATGCTCTATTTTAATATGGCGGGAATATTTTTAAGCTCTTCAAAATAAAAGTCGGCTTCGCTGTTTTTGCAAAGGTGCACCGCGACGGTTATAAGTCCCGCATTTTTTCCGCCAAGTATGTCTGCGGTGGGATTATCGCCGATCATATATAAAACGTCGGGGTTTCCGCAGAGCTGTTTTGCGTAATTATAAAATTCCGCCCTTGGTTTATCGTATCCAACGTGGGATGAAACGGCATAATCCGTCAGATACGGCTCTATTCCAAGCAATTTAACATTATTTACGATTTCGGGATAATTGTTTGTGGCAAGATAGTTTTATATCCGAAAAAGCTGCATTTCTTCAGAGTTTCAAGGGTGTTGTCGTAAAGACTGTAGTTTTCTACGTCTGTTAGGATCTTTCTGAATCGGGTATGGATATTTTCAAACGCCGTACGCTCAATACCCGCTTCGGCACAAAATGAATCGATTTTACGAAAGAAATCTACCCACCATTCTTCACCTGTTCTGTCAGGGTATGTAATATCCGGGGCCTTCCAGGAATACGCGTTTTCCAAGAAATCATAGGCAGTTTGGCGGTCCACATAATGCCCGCATTCGGCGATAGCGTCGTATAATGCCGTAGAAAAAGATTTGTTTGGATAGGAAAGGGTTCCGTCAAAATCCCATAAGATAGCTTTATTCATATATTCACCGTCTTTCTTATTTAACATAAATTGTAAATGAAGCATTTTGTTGCGCAAATATTAAGCGAAGCGCATTTTCATACTGTGAAGCTGAGCTTCATTGAAAAAAGCACTTGATATTGCAAGAGCTTTTTGGTTGTTACGAACTATTTAGATGTCATCAATTATTAACGTTTTATGATCGTAATCAAAATTACACCGCTTTAGAAATTCCCTTGCCATCAACGTATTATCGACCTGATTGAGATGAATTCTATTCTAAGCTAAACACGAGGAGTAGTGAATTTTACGGTATTCATAATCCGTTTTCTATAAATAAAAAGGCAAAGACGTATAAAATATTTATTCAATATTCATTAATACTTATTACTTTCCAAAAATCCTCATATCTAAGAGAAAAGTGAAGAGGTAATAGTGAAAAAGTAAAAATCCCCGCTCTTATGAACGAGGATTTTTGGTGGGGGATGGTGGATTCGGACCACCGAAGTCAGTGACAACAGATTTACAGTCTGCCCCCTTTGGCCGCTCGGGAAATCCCCCTGGAGCTGGTGATCGGAGTCGAACCAACAACCTGCTGATTA
>SVSF01000004.1 GCA_015064425.1 Oscillospiraceae bacterium
GGGAGCGGGCATGTATTCAAGTATGGTATCGAAAAGGGGACGGAGGTCCTCTCCTTTTTCGTAGGGAGAGAGGGATGCGGTGCCCGCTCTGCCCGAGCAGAAGATCATAGGACTGTCAAGCTGCTCGTCGGTGGCATTGAGATCCATAAGGAGCTCAAGGACTTCTTCTTCAACCTCTTCGAGACGCGCATCGGGCTTGTCTATTTTGTTGATGACTACGATAACTCTGTGGTTTAATTCAAGAGCTTTTTGCAGAACGAATCTTGTCTGAGGCATAGGACCTTCCGCAGCGTCTACCAGCAGAAGAACTCCGTTTACCATCTTTAAGATACGTTCAACCTCTCCGCCGAAGTCGGCGTGACCGGGAGTATCGACTATATTTATCTTTGTGTCTTTGTAGTGGATTGCAGTATTTTTTGCGAGAATAGTAATGCCTCTTTCCTTCTCGAGAGCATTGCTGTCCATTACTCTTTCGGTAGTAGCCTGGTTTTCACGGTATATGCCGCCTTGCTTAAGCATCTCGTCTACCAGAGTGGTTTTACCGTGGTCAACGTGCGCAATTATGGCAATGTTTCTCAGATCGTTTCTAATCACTTTTTTAGTCCTCTTTTTGTACTTTATTTATCAACAAATATTTATTATATCACAAGAGCATCATATATTCAAGACGGGTTACGGGGTTTTTTCTCGTTTTCTTTTAAACCGTCTTTTATAAGTTTATACATATCTTCTCCGAGATCTGTTACGCATACGGAAAGTTTATCGCTGTCCTCAAATATTATGTAGCAGGGGCTTCCGAACAGATCGGAGCGGTGGTCGTATACGGCAAGGACCTTGCTTTTCTTTTTGAAACGTTTATACTCCTTTTTTTTCATGATCTCTTTTATATATGACGTATTCAGGGTAAAGACTACGGCCTTTTTACTTAAAAACTCTTTTGCTACCACAAAACGGCAGGAGGGAAAGTCATAGGCTCCGTATAGGGCATATTCGAATTTCGTCAGAATAAAACGGATGGAAAGGAGTGCTCCAAACGAGAGGCAGAGTGCGGTTGTGGAATAAAGGCAGGCCCTTATAAGGGCAGAATCCTTGCCGATAGCCGATTCTGCCGCCGGCGAGAGAATAGCCGAAGAAAAAAGTAGTATTACAATGAAAAAAGTAGGACTTTTTTTGTTCCTCGGAGTGTATATGTTCATAAGTTATCTTCCTTTACATTATATATGACCGATACTGAAGAGAACGCTCGACCCTCTTATGTCAAGTATTCCGTAGCTGGGATGCCCGTCACGGGGGCGGGAAATACTTCCGGGATTGAAAAGATATATGGGGTAGGGCACGTCTTCTGTTACGTATTTTTCCAGAGGAACGTGGGTGTGGCCGAAGAGCACGATGTCTGCTTTCCTGTGAACCGCTTCCTGAAGTAATCTGCCCAAACCGCTTTTTACTGAAAAGCTGTGACCGTGAGTTATGAGTATTCTTTTGCCGCATATCTCGGTCACGAATGAGGAGAGGGGGTCTTTTCCAAAAGGATCTTCAAAATTACCGCATACAAACAGAGATCGTATTTCAGGACGGCTTTCGCAGATCAGTTTGAACTCTCGTGTGCCGTCTCCAAGATGAATGGCTATATCTGCATCAATGTGCATATCAAGGGCGCTGTCCATTTTGGATGAACTGCCATGGGAATCGGAGAAGATCAAGATCTTCATATATGAACTCCTTTCGGAAACAAAATAAGAACCGTGCATATAATATAGTGAGCAATTAACAATTTATACCGTCTGCACGGTGGAGGATCGCTATGGAAATAGATAAAAATGAACTTTTGAAACTTCAAGCTATGAACGAAGAGGAATTCAAAACTATGGTAAAGAACATTGCAAACCGTTTGGATCTGTCTCCACGCTATGTGGATATGATAACGAAAAATTCCGAGAAGGTCAAGAGAAAAATGGGAAATTTGAGTGCTACGGAGCTTAATAAGCTGGCTTCGGGAATGGGAGAAGATAAACTTAAGACCATTATGGAAGAAATAAAGAGAAGGTGAGGGCGGATATGGACGGAATAGATCTTTCTGAAGTGATGAACAAAATGGTGGAAAATCCCGATATGCTCAAGAAAGCTATGGAGGCTGCACGAAAAATGATGGGTACGGGAGAAACGTTTCCTTTTGGAAAAGCAGAAGAGGAGGCAGAAGAAAAGGAAGCTAAAAGAGAGGAGCGGGCTCCCGCAACACTGCCCGTGGAACCGATAAACAAGAAAGAGGACGGGAGAACAAAACTCCTTCTGGCGTTGAAGCCATATCTTAATGAGAAGAGAAGAGAAAAGATAGATCTTTTCGTAAAGCTGATGGGCCTGCTTGAACTGGCAGATGCAGGCGGAATATTAAAGTCTTTAAAATAGGGGGCAACAGAGATGTACAGTAAAAATTATCACGAGCAGAGAAGGGGCTACTCCGACAGAACTTCTGACAGAACGGGAGTCTCTGCAAGTTTGCCTCCCAATTACGGAGGGGTGGCGGCTTATTCCTCGGCAGACAGAAGCGAGGCAAAACAAAGAGAGGAAACGGGCAACGAGAGGGATCCGCGTTTTCCCCTTATGTACGAAGGCTCTCAAAATGACGGATACGAAAGGGATCTCGGATCGAGGGAAAGAGATACACCGCAAAAGAGAGAAGGAATTATTTCGGGGCTATCCTCAAAAAGTATAAATGCAGAGGATCTGCTTCTTGCGGCACTTATCCTTTTACTGATCAATAGCGGAGCCGATGACGACATTTTGCTCTTGCTGGGTCTTCTTCTTATTCTGGGACTGTAATACATAAAAATCACCGCATCTACTGATGCGGTGATTTTTTATTCTTCGAGATTCGCGGAAACTGCTTCACCCAAGTCAAGATACTCCGAGGGATCGGAAACTATCCCGTCAACGCTTATTTCAAAGTGGAGATGAGGTGAATCTGCACATTCAACAAGGGCAGTTTCTCCTATTCCCGCAATGACTTGACCGCGGCTTACTTCTGCCCCGATAAATATATCGTCGGGAATCTCTTCGGAAAGTCCCATGTAGTGGGTACTGATGCCGTTGCTGTGGTCTATACTTATGCATTTGCCCATAAAGAGGGAGTCGTATACGTTGCTTATCGTTCCGTCTGCGGCTGCACTTACGGGACTGCCTACTCTTGCGCAAATATCTATTCCGCTATGAGTTCTGTAGTCGTTCATAGTAAGAGAATATACGGCGACCTCGTTGCTATAGCCTTTAGAAACAGTTCCTAAAACGGGCATGCTGAAGAGCAGTTCTTCGGCAGAGACGGGGTCTGAGGGAGTGTCGGGACCGTCCTTTTCTGCTTTTTCGGTTTCTTTGCCGTCTGTTTCCTTCTCCTCGAGCTGCTCCGCTTCTTTGGAGGAATCTTTTGGCTTTTCGGTCTCTCTTATTTCTCTTTCTGTCTCTTCCGTATTCGGCACAGGGGATTTTGTCTTGTTTGCCGCTGTTGCAAAGGAAAATATGCTTACACACATTATAGCAACAGCGATCAATGCAAGAGCAACGTACAAAACGGAATTGATCAATTTTTGCTTGGCTGAATTATTCATTTATATTTCCCATCCTTTTCTGTCTTTTGTGATACTATTTTTTACAGATAAGGAATGGATTATACAGCCTCTGAAAAATTTAAGAAACGAAAGATATTATTTTGCTTTGTTTATACTGTCTCTGCATCTTTCGCAAATAAGCTTTCCTTTATATATAAAGGTCTTTTCTCTGCTTCCGCAGAAAATGCATCGGGGCTCATATTTTTTTAATATGATTTTATCTTCCTCAACAAGTATTTCCATACTGTCTCTCGTTTTTATATCAAGAGAATTTCTTATTTCTATCGGAATAACGATGCGTCCGAGCTCGTCTATTTTTCTTACGATTCCGAGATTTTGCATAATGTAAGATCCTTTCAAATATATTCTATATAAATAATTTAACATAGTCCCTTTTTTATGTCAATCGGTTTGGGGCTTTTTGTCGTGTTTTAGTAAAAAAAGTAAAAAATGGAGAGCTTTTTATGTTGGGAAAATTATTCGCGATCATCTGTATTCTATCTGCGGTAATTCTTTGTATTAACGGGAATATTTCGGAGTTTGGCAACGGAGTTGTAAAAGGAGCTTCCGCAGGAGTTCAACTCAGCCTATCAATGTGCGGAATGATGTGCTTCTGGAGCGGAGTTATGAGGGTGCTTCGGGATATGGGCGCGGTGAGGGTCCTTTCGAGACTTATGCGCCCTTTTTTAAAGCTGGCATTTCCGGAAGCTGCAAAGAGTGGAGATGGACTTGATGAGATCTCGGCTTCTCTGTCTGCCAATGCTCTTGGTTTATCCAATGCGGCAACGCCTCTTGCTCTTGCGGCTATGGAAAAGCTAAAACGTTCCTGCAAAGAAGGGAGGGCGAGTAATGACATGATAAGTTTTGTAGTGCTTAATACGGTACCTTTTTGTATCTTTCCCTCTACGGTAGTCACACTGAGACATGCCGCGGGCTCGTCGGATCCTTTTTCCGTTATATTGCCGGTGTGGATCTGCTCATTGATGTCTTCTTTGTTCGCTTTGCTGATCTGTCGGATCATGACCTTGGTAAAGCGGTCAGCCAAAGGAGATAAAAGGCGTATATAAAAGCATACATATAATAGGAAGGAAAATTTTATGGAAAGCATATCTCATATCATTGTTCCGTTTATACTTGTGCTTTGCTCATTTGGCATACTATTTGGGGGAACATCCGTTTTCGGCGGTTTTTTGGAAGGCGCAAAGGAGGGCCTTGATACCTGCTTGAGGTTGATACCTACTTTTACGGCTCTTTGTGTAGCGGTGGAACTTTTAAAGATATCCGGATTCGGAGAGCTTGCGGCACGCTTCTTCGGTGGGGCTCTGTCTGCGGCAGGGCTTCCTGATGAGCTTGCTGCATTTGTTTTCTTACGACCTATATCGGGATCTGCGGCGATAACGATGCTTGACTCGGTTTTTGAAAGCTGCGGCGCTGACAGCTATGCTGCTTATCTTGCGTCGGTGATAATGGGCTCGGGCGACACTTTGGTATACATAATAAGCGTATATTATGCTGCGATAGGCGTAAATAAGACAGGACATACCTTGATATCCGCACTTGCTTCGGCATTTTTCAGCCTCCTTGTTTGTTCTGCGGTATGCAAATTCCTCTTTTTTATTTAAAAAGAGACGGTTTTACAAGAAAAATTATGAACAAATTGTAAACTTTGCAAAATTTATCGGAAAATAATAATAAAAGCTATTGAAAAGTACGGAACCTTAATATATAATAGTGGAGCTTGATATGCGTTGAAGCGGGAGGTTGCTGAAAACGGGTTTTGGTTACCGTTTTTCAGGTAATTTCCGTGGAGTATGTCCGTATATGGGATGAATACATCTCATATTTAACCGGGCGAAGGCATTTCCGACCGAATGCCTCCGTGAGCCGGAGTTTGCCGGAACCGTTTTTACGGTGTGGCAAAGTTCGGTTTTTGCAAGGAGGCACAAGGAACACCCGGAAGGGTGTTAAGGAAAGCGACCCCCAAAGCACATTAAATATATAAGGAGGAAAACCAAAATGGCAGCAGCAGAAAAAATCAGAATCAGACTTAAGAGTTATGATCACACCCTCATCGATCAGGCATCCGCTAAGATCGTTGAGACAGCAAAGAGAAACGGTGCGGCAGTTTCCGGTCCCATTCCGCTTCCCACAGAGAGAGAGATAGTTACTATCCTTCGCGCAGTACACAAGTACAAGGATAGCCGTGAGCAGTTCGAAATGAGAACTCACAAGAGACTTATCGACATCGTAAAGCCCTCTCAGAAGGCTATCGACGATCTCTCAAACATCGAGCTCCCCGCTGGTGTAGAAATCGAAATAAAACTTTAATTTAAATAAAGGTTTTGTTTAAAAACATTATTTGTCCAATCAACAAGTATGTTTTAAGTCATGTTGGCAAAGCCAACCAATAACTAAAACAGGAGGAAAAACAAATGAAAAAAGGTATTATCGGTAAGAAAATCGGCATGACACAGATTTTCGACGAGATCGGAAATGTTATCCCGGTAACTATTATCGAAGCCGGTCCGTGTGTTGTAACACAGAAGAAGACTGTTGAACACGACGGATATGACGCAATTCAGCTCGGATTTTCCGACGTAAGTGAGAAGAAGCTCACAAAGGCTGAAGCAGGACATCTTAAGAAGAGCGGTTCCCAGAAGAAGCACCTCAAGGAATTCCGTCTCGAGGATATCTCCGGATATAATGTAGGCGATACCGTCACCGCTGATATATTTGCAGCAGGTGAAAAGGTCGACGTAACCGGTACATCAAAGGGTCATGGATACTCAGGTGTTATCAAGAGATGGAACCACCACCACCTCAGAATGACACACGGTACAGGTCCTATCCACCGTCAGCCCGGTTCTATGGGTGTTATCGACCCTGCAAGAATCTTCAAGAACAAGAAGATGGCAGGTCAGTGGGGTAATGAAAAGGTTACCGTGCTTAATCTCGACGTAGCAAAGATCGATGCTGAAAAGAACATTATCGCCATCAAGGGTGCCGTACCCGGTGCTCGCGGCGGAATCGTTTTTATTCGCAATACTGTTAAATAAGCGGAAGGAGGATATTAACAATGCCAAATGTAAACGTTTTAGACATGACAGGTAAGACAGTAGGCACTATGGACTTAGCTGAGAGCGTGTTCGGAGCAGAAGTTAACGAATCCGTACTTCACGCAGCTATCAGAATGTATCTGGCAAACCAGAGACAGGGTACACAGTCTACACTTACACGTACCGAAGTATCCGGCGGCGGAAGAAAGCCCTGGAGACAGAAGGGAACAGGCAGAGCAAGACAGGGCTCCACACGTGCTCCTCAGTGGACACACGGCGGAGTAGCGCTCGGTCCCAAGCCCAGATCCTACAGACTCGAAATGAACAAGAAGGTAAAGAAGATCGCTATCGTAAGCGCACTTTCCTCTAAGGTTGCAGGCAACGAGATGATCGTGCTTGATGCAATAAAGACCGAAGAGTACAAGACCAAGACGATGGTGAGCATGCTTTCTGCGATCGGCGCAGCAAAGAAGACTCTCGTGGTTCTTGCTGAAAACGACGAGCGCGTAGTTAAGAGCCTTGCAAATATTGAAGGAGTTAAGGCCGTTCAGGTTACTTCTCTCAATGTTTACGACATACTCAACTGCAACTCCTTTGTTATAGTTAAGGATGCCGTAACGAAGCTCGAGGAGGTTTATGCGTAATGAAAACAGTACACGATATAATCATCAGACCTATCATCACCGAAGCTTCTATGGCTATGGGTGCTGAAAAGAGATATGTATTCGAAGTTCTCAAGAGCGCAACCAAGTCCGAGATCGCAAACGCAGTCGAAGAAATATTCAAGGTTGACGTTGACTTCGTAAACACTATTACAATGAAAAGAAAGCCGAAAAGACTCGGTGTCCATGCAGGATATACATCCGAATGGAAGAAGGCTATCGTTCAGCTTAAGGCTGACTCCAAGACCATCGAGTTCTTTGACGGAATGATGTAAGGGAGGAAAGTAAACAATGGCAGCTATCAAGTATAAACCTACTACTCCCGCCAGAAGAAATATGTCGGTTCCTTCTTTCGAAGAAGTTACCAAGTTTTCTCCTGAAAAGAGCCTTGTATGCGTACTTAAGAAGCATGCAGGCCGTAACAACTACGGTAGAATTACTGTTCGTCATCAGGGCGGCGGAAACAAGAAAAAGTACAGAATTATAGATTTCAAGCGTCCTCTCAGCGACGTACCTGCAACTGTTGTGGGAATCGAATACGACCCCAACAGAACCGCATATATCGCACTTCTTCAGCATGAAGACGGCAAGAAGAGCTATATGATCGCTCCTGTAGATCTTAAGCCCGGCGATAAGGTATACTCCAGCGCAGACGCTGATATCAAGCCCGGTAACACACTCCCCATAAGCAACATCCCCGTAGGTACCGTTATCCACAACATCGAGCTTTATCCCGGTAAGGGCGCGCAGCTCGTACGTACAGCAGGTGCATCTGCACAGCTTATGGCTAAGGAAAACGGAATGGCTCAGGTAAGACTTCCTTCGGGCGAAGTAAGACTTATCAGACTTGACTGTAAGGCAACTATCGGTCAGGTAGGCAACATTGAGCATGAGACCGTTAAGATCGGTAAGGCCGGTAAGAAGCGCCATATGGGCATCCGTCCTACAGTTCGCGGATCCGTAATGAACCCCTGTGATCACCCTCACGGCGGTGGTGAAGGACGTTCACCTATCGGTCGTCCCTCTCCTGTTACACCTTGGGGCAAGCCTGCTCTCGGTTACAAGACACGTAACAAGAAGGCAAGAACAGATAAGTTCATAGTAAGACGCAGAAACGGCAAATAAGAAGGGAGATTAACTAATGAGCAGAAGTCTTAAAAAGGGACCTTTCGTCGAAGCGAAGCTTTTCAGCCGTATCGAGGCAATGAATGCAGCTAACGAGAAGAAGGTATTGAAGACATGGTCAAGAGCTTCTACGATTTACCCGGAATTTGTCGGTCATACAATCGCTGTTCATGACGGCAAGAAGCACGTTCCGGTATATATCGTTGAAGATATGGTTGGACACAAACTCGGCGAGTTTGCTCCTACAAGAACCTTTAAGGGTCACGCAGGAAGCAAGACGTCCAATAACGGTAAATAATTTCCGGTATCCGATTACGAGAACCGGCTAAAAAGATTAAGGAGGCATTCTGTAATGGAAGCAAAAGCACATCTTAAATATGCAAGAATCTCTCCGCGTAAAGTTAAAATCGTACTTGACCTCATCAGAGGAAAAGATGTGGATACCGCAATGGCAATACTGAAGAATACGCCGAAATCAGCATCTGAGTATCTTGTAAAGTTACTCAAAAGTGCGACTGCAAACGCAGAGAACAATTTTCACATGGACGCATCCAAGCTCTATGTATCTGAATGCTTTGTTTGCCCCGGACCTACTCTCAAGAGAATAATGGCGAGAGCAAAGGGCCGCGCAGACCGCATTTTAAAAAGAACATCTCATGTAACGATCGTCGTTGCAGAAAGAGAATAAGGAGGTTTAAGTCAGAATGGGTCAGAAAGTTAATCCTCACGGACTGCGTGTGGGCGTTATCAAAGATTGGGACTCAAGATGGTACACGAAAGACGAAACTTTCGGCGATACACTTGTGTCTGACTACAACGTAAGAAAATATCTGAAGAAAAACCTCCAGCAGGCAGGTGTTCCTAAGATAGAGATCGAAAGAGACAGCAATAAGGTCAGAATATTCATTCACTGCGCAAAGCCCGGTATGGTCATCGGACGCGGCGGTGTGGAGATCGAAAAGCTCAGAACAACACTTGAAACAATGATCGGCAAGCCCGTATCTGTTAACGTTGTTGAAGTTAAGTCTCCCGACCTCAACGCTCAGCTCGTAGCAGAGAACATAGCAAGCCAGCTCGAAAGAAGAATTTCCTTCCGCCGTGCAATGAAACTTGCTATATCCAGAACAATGAAGCTCGGAGCAAAGGGTATCAAGATTTCCGCAGGCGGACGTCTTGGCGGCGCCGAGATCGCAAGAACAGAGCACTATCACGAAGGTACTATTCCGCTTCAGACACTCCGCGCTGATATTGACTACGGTTTTTATGAAGCAACAACTACCTACGGTAAGATAGGTATTAAGGTATGGATCTACAAGGGAGAAGTTCTCCAGAACACAACGGCAAAGAGAAAGATCGTCGATCCCAAGAACTTTACCGAAAGATCCGAAAGAAGAGAAAGAGGCAACCGTCCTCCCAGAGATAATCGTAACGGAGGCAACCGCCGCAACTTCAACCGCGATAATAACCGCGGCAACAGGAACGAAAGGGGCGACAAATAATGTTAATGCCGAAAAGAGTTAAGTACAGACGCGTTCATCGTGGTCGTCTCACAGGTAAGGCTACACGCGGTAATACATTGTCCAACGGCACCTACGGTCTCGTTGCTACAGAACCCGCATGGATCACAAGCAACCAGATCGAAGCAGCCCGTATTGCTATGACAAGATACATCAAGCGTGGCGGTAAGGTTTGGATAAAGATATTCCCCGATAAGCCTATCACAGAAAAGCCCGCTGAAACTCGAATGGGTTCCGGTAAGGGTTCACCCGAGTACTGGGTAGCAGTAGTAAAGCCCGGACGCGTTATGTTTGAAATGGAAGGTATTCCGGAAGAAGCAGCACGTGAAGCTATGCGTCTTGCTTCCCATAAGCTTCCTATAAAGTGCAAGTTCATCTCAAAGGCTGAGGAGGTAGAAGCATGAAGGCAGCAGAACTCAGAAATATGACAGCAGATCAGCTCAATGCTAAACTGCTTGAACTCAAGAGCGAACTTTTCAACCTCCGTTTCCAGCACGCTATCAACCAGCTTGACAACCCTCACAAGATCGCAGACGTTAAGCATGACATCGCGCGCGTTATGACAGTCCTTGGCGAGAAGAAAGCATAAGGAAGGAGATCAGGTAAATGGAAAGAACACTTAGAAAAAGCCGTGTCGGTAAGGTCGTAAGTGACAAGATGGATAAGACCATCGTTGTTTCTATCGAAGACAACATAATGCATCCGAAATACGGTAAGGTTATAAAGCATACCCTTAAGATCCACGCTCACGATGAAAATAACGAGGCTGGAATCGGCGATAAGGTTATGGTAATGGAAACAAGACCCCTTTCTGCTACTAAGAGATGGAGACTTGTTGAGATCATCGAAAAGGCAAAATAATTCCGTAAATCGGAAAATCGAGGTATGTCAAAGAACATACCGCAAAGGAGGATAAAGCACAGTGATACAGCAGCAGACATATTTAAAAGTTGCCGATAACACAGGCGCTAAAGAGATCATGTGCATTCGCGTACTCGGCGGAACAGGCAGACGTTATGCGAATATCGGCGATGTTATCGTTGCAACTGTTAAAAAAGCTACTCCCGGCGGAACAGTTAAGAAGGCTGAAGTCGTTAAGGCAGTAGTTGTCAGAAGTGTCAAGGGCATAAAGAGAGCTGACGGCTCTTATATAAAATTCGATGAAAATGCAGCAGTTATAATCAAGGAAGACAAGAACCCCCGCGGAACTCGTATCTTTGGTCCTGTTGCAAGAGAACTGAGAGAAAAGGACTATCTTAAGATATTGTCCCTTGCTCCGGAAGTACTTTAATGGAGGTAATGCAAGATGAATAAGCTTCATATAAGAAAAGATGACAGCGTCATCGTTATTTCCGGCAATGAAAAGGGCAAGAAGGGTAAGGTAATCGAAGTATCTCCCGAAGAAGGTAAGGTAATTATCTCCGGAGTGAACATTTGCAAGAAGCACGCTAAGCCCCGTCGTCAGGGCGAAGCAGGCGGAATTCTTGATGTTGAAGGCGCAATCCGCGCTTCCAAGGTACAGCTCTTCTGCAGCAAGTGCAATAAGGGTGTAAGATCCGCTTACAAGTTCGAGAACGGCGAAAAGATCAGAGTATGCGCTAAATGCGGCGCAAAAATATAATGTCGAGGAGGGTAATTTAAGATGGCTAGATTGAAAGACACTTATAAGAATACGGTTGCCCCGGCATTAATGCAGAAATACTCTTACAAGAGTGTTATGCAGATCCCCAAGCTTGACAAGGTAGTTGTCAACGTAGGCGTCGGCGATGCTAAGGATAACTCTAAGGCTATCGATACCGTTATTGAAGAAATTTCCATGATCACAGGCCAGAAGGCAGTTCCCACTTACGCAAGAAAGTCGGTAGCTAACTTCAAGCTTCGTGAAGGAATGAAGATCGGTGTAAAGGTTACACTCAGAGGCGATATTATGTATGAGTTTGTAGACAAGCTCTTCAATTTCGCGCTTCCCAGAGTTCGTGACTTCAAGGGTATCAACCCCAACGGATTTGACGGAAGAGGTAACTATTCCCTCGGTCTTAAGGAACAGCTTATATTCCCTGAAATAGAATACGATAAGATCGACAAGATCCGCGGTATGGATATCGCGTTCGTAACAACAGCAAAGAGCGACGAAGAGGCAAGAGAACTTCTTACTCTTATGGGCGCACCTTTTGCAAGATAAGGAGGATTTTGAGATGGCAAAGAAATCAATGGTTTTAAAGCAGCAGAAGCCTCAGAAATTCTCTACCAGAGAATATAACAGATGCAAGATCTGCGGCCGTCCCCATGCTTACCTTCGTAAGTACGGAATCTGCAGAATTTGCTTCCGCGAGCTCGCATACAAGGGCGAGATCCCGGGCGTAAGAAAAGCATCCTGGTAAGTCGTCAACTATAAAGTAACGATCTCCAGCTTAATCGGAAGGAAAGGAAACTTTAACCGCCGATACCAAGCCGTAATTTTGCGGCAATTGCATATAAGGAGGATTAAATAATGCAAATGTCAGATGTTATTGCTGATATGCTTACACGTATCAGAAATGCTAGCAACGCTAAGCATAAAACAGTTGATATTCCTGCGTCAAACATGAAGAAGTCTATTGCAGACATTCTTACAACTGAAGGCTACATTAAGGGCTATCAGATAGTTGAAGACGGCAAGCAGGGAATAATCAGAGTAACACTTAAGTATGTTGGAAAGCAGAAGGTCATTCAGGGTATAAAGAGAGTTTCTAAGCCCGGTCTTCGTGTATATTCCAACTGTGAAGAGCTTCCCAAGGTAATGAATGGTCTCGGAGTTGCGATCATTTCCACATCTAAGGGAATCATGACAGACAGACAGGCAAGACGTGAAAACGTCGGTGGCGAAGTTCTCGCCTTTGTTTGGTAATAATAACGGGAGGATATGAATCATGTCAAGAATTGGCAGAAAGCTTATAGCCGTTCCCGCAGGCGTTGATGTAAAGATCGACGAGGGTAATGTTGTTACCGTAAAAGGACCTTTGGGAACATTAACACAGTCTTTTAACAAAGACCTTATAATCACTAAAGAAGGCGCAGAGATCAAGGTTGAGCGCAAGAGTGATAATAATCAGGACAGAGCACTTCATGGCCTTACAAGAACACTTATCAACAACATGGTTGTAGGTGTTACCGAGGGCTTCAAGAAGAATCTCGAAATAGTAGGTGTAGGATACAGAGCACAGAAGAACGGTAAGACACTCGTTCTCAACCTCGGTCATTCTCACACGATCAACTTCGAAGAAGGAAACGGTGTAACATTTGAAGTTCCCAACTCGAATGCGATTATAATCAGCGGTATAGATAAGCAGATCGTTGGTCAGGTTGCTGCTGACATCAGATCTAAGAGACCTCCGGAACCCTACCTTGGTAAAGGTGTTAAGTACGTTGGTGAGCATATTCGCCGCAAGGCCGGTAAGACCGGTAAATAATGAAAGGAGTGGAACAGAATGGTATCAAGAAAAGATTCTAACGCACAGCGTCTTAAGAGTCATAAGAGAGTACGTGCTAAGATATCCGGAACAGCTGCAAGACCTCGTCTTTGCGTATATCGTTCCCTCAGCAATATCCAGGCACAGCTTATCGACGACGTTAAAGGTGTAACTATTGCTTCGGCTTCCACCCTTGAAAAAGGTTTCGAAGGAAACGGCGGAAACAAAGCCGCAGCTAGACAGGTTGGTAAAAATATCGCTGAAAGAGCACTCAAGGCCGGAATTACGGAAATCGTGTTCGATCGCGGCGGTTACGTTTATCACGGACGAGTTCAGGAACTCGCTGAGGGCGCTCGCGAGGGCGGTCTTAAGTTCTGATCAGGAGGATTAACATGGTAAAAAGAATAGATGCGTCTACACTTGACTTAAAAGAAAAGAATGTAGCAATACGCCGTGTCTCCAAAACCGTTAAAGGCGGCCGTGTACAGAGATTCGCAGCGATCATGGTCGTAGGCGACGAAAACGGACACGTAGGCTACGGCTTCGGTAAAGCAGCCGAAGTTCCGGAAGCTATCCGCAAGGCTATTGAAGATGCAAAGAAAAATGTAGTTGAAGTTTCCCTTAAGGGTACTTCCATACCCCACGAAGTTATCGGTGAATTCGGTTCCGGTAGAGTTCTTCTTAAGCCGGCTCCCGAAGGAACAGGTATCATCGCAGGCGGTACAGTTCGTAAGGTTCTCGAACTTGCGGGAATCAAGGACATTCGTGCTAAGAGCCTTCGCTCCAGCAACCCCGTAAACGTTGTTAAGGCAACTCTCGAGGGACTTAAAGCTCTTCGTACAGCTGAAGAAGTTGCGAAGATCCGCGGCATTAGCGTAGAATCTCTTAAGGACTAAGGAGGCAGCAGAATGAACGTTAAGATTACACTTATAAAGAGCACGATAGCCGCTAAGCCGGCACACAAGCTCACTGCTGAATCCCTCGGACTCAAGAAGATCGGTGATTTCATCGTTCTTGAGAACACAGATTCCGTTAAGGGAAAAATCAGAGCAATATCTCACCTCGTTAAGGTTGAGGAAAACGCTTAACTTCAGCTAAGCTGTAAGTTAAGAAGGCAATATTAAAGGAGGATAACCAATGAAGCTCCATGAATTATCTCCGGCAATCGGCTCTGCTCAACCTGTATGGCGTAAGGGTAGAGGCGCAGGCTCCGGTAATGGTAAAACAGCCGGCAAAGGACACAAGGGCCAGAACGCACGTTCCGGCGGCGGTGTAAGAATCGGCTTTGAAGGCGGACAGATCCCGCTTTACAGAAGACTTCCTAAGAGAGGCTTCAAAAATCATTTCGCAAAAGAATATTCAACTGTTAACGTATGTGTTCTCGAAGCATACGAAGACGGTGCAGTAGTTGACTACAATGCACTTCTTGAGAGCGGAAAGATCAGTAAGGCTAAAGACGGTCTCAAGATATTGGGCGACGGTCAGTTGACCAAAAAATTAACTGTTAAAGCAAACGTCTTTTCTGCGAGTGCAAAGGAAAAGATAGAAGCAGCAGGAGGAAAGGCTGAGGTGGTATAAGGGTGTTTTCTACACTTATAAACGCATGGAAACTGCCTGATCTCAGAAAGAAACTTCTCTTTACTGTATTCATCGTAGTTTTGTATCGTATCGGTGCAACTATCCCTGTACCTTATATCAGTTCTGAAACTCTTCAGGCTATATTTGCTGCTAACAGCGCAACTATTTTCGGACAGCTTAACGTGCTCTCCGGTTCGGCTCTCGCGTACGGTACGCTTTTCGCGCTTTCAATTTCTCCGTACATCACATCTTCCATCGTTATGCAGCTTCTTACGATAGCGATCCCCGCTCTCGAAAGAATGTCCAAGGATGGAGAAGAGGGCAAAAAGAAGATCAACACAATAACAAGATATGTTACTGTTGGTCTCGCACTTATAACCGCTTACGGTTATTACACCATGATGAGAAGCTATGGCGTTCTTACAAACACAGGCGTGTTTGCAGCAATAGTTATCATCGCATGCTACTCTGCCGGTGCATCTCTTATTATGTGGTTGGCAGAAAAGATCAATGAAAATGGTATCGGAAACGGTATTTCCATCATACTTCTTGCAAACATCCTCTCCCGTGGATTTGCACTTGTTGAGTCCTTGTGGAACCAGTTGATGTCCGGTGGATGGAACATCCTTTTCGCAATACTTTCCATTGTTATAGCTCTTCTCATAGTAACCTTTATCGTACTCATTACAAACAGCGAAAGAAGACTTCCTGTTCAGTACGCTAAGAAGGTAGTAGGAAGAAAGATGTACGGCGGACAGAGTACAAATCTTCCCCTTAAGCTTCAGATGTCCGGCGTTATGCCTATCATCTTTGCCAACTCCATCGTTTCTCTTCCCGCTACTATCGGAATGTTCGTTACGTACAAAGAAGGTTCATTCTGGGATAAGCTTTTAGGCTTCTTCGGTACGGATTCTTGGTTCTACGTAATCGTATTCTTCGTACTGATCATAGCATTCTCTTACTTCTATATCGCGATTTCCTTTAATCCCGTAGAAGTAGCAAACAATCTCAAGAAGAACGGCGGATTTATCCCCGGTATCCGTCCCGGTAAGCCCACCTCCGATTATATTACAAAGGTACTTTCAAGAATCACTCTCATTGGTGCTCTCTTCCTCAGTATCATTGCAGTATTCCCGCTTATAATCAACATTTGCGCATCCGGAGTTCTCGGAAGCATCGCATTCAGCGGATCTTCCTTGCTTATCGTAGTCGGCGTTATTCTTGAACTGTACCGTGAAATTGAGGCTCAGATGACTATGCGTCATTACAAGGGCTTCTTGGAGTAATAAACGATGACAGCTAAGGTAAAATTAATGTTTTTGGGTGCACCCGGTTGCGGAAAGGGCACACAGTCTGCTTTCGTTGCTGAAAAGTACGGAATTCCCGCAATATCAACAGGTGCGATCATACGTGAAAATATTAAAGCCGGAACTGAGATCGGGAAGATGGCAAAGGATATCATATCAAAGGGTGAGCTTCTTCCCGACACAGTAGTTCTCGATATGCTTCTCGGCAGACTCGAAGAGAAGGATTGCGAAAAGGGATATATCCTTGATGGATTCCCTCGCAATATCGTTCAGGCAGAGGCGCTTGAGAAGGCAGGCATCGAGATAGATGCTGTGGTAAATATCGTTGCTGATGATGCTCTTATAACAGAACGTATCAGCGGACGCAGAGTTTGTCCAAAATGTGAAGCGACTTATCATGTTACTGATAATGCGCCTAAGCAGGATGGTATCTGCGACGGATGCGGCTCAGAGCTTATTCTGAGAGCAGACGATGCTCCCGATGTTGTTTTGAACAGACTTCGTGTATATCACGAGCAGACAGAACCTCTCATAGATTTCTATGACAAGAAGAACAAGCTTATAAATGTTACCAGCCAAAAAGAAGTTGAAGATACGACAAAACTTATCTTTGACGGACTTGAGAGCTTTCTCAAGGCATAAGGAAAAAAATGATACAGCTAAAAAATAAAGCTCAGATAGAGTTAATGCAGCAGGCGGGCAGAATTACCGGTGAGGCGCTTCTGCTTGCCGGCGAGGCTGTAAAAGAAGGCGTTTCAACAAAACAACTTGACAATATCGTAAGAGCTCACATTGAAAAATGCGGAGCAAGACCTTCATTCCTCGGATACGGAGGCTTCCCGGGCAGTGCCTGCATCAGTATAAACGATGAGGTAATTCACGGGATCCCTTCAAAATCGAAGATCTTGAAGGAAGGCGATATCGTTAAGATAGACGTGGGAGCTTTTTATAAGGGCTTTCACGGAGATAGCGCTAACACCTTTGCAGTCGGTAAGATCAGCGAAGAAGCTGAAAAGCTCATCTCCGTTACGAAGGAGAGCTTTATGAAGGCCATTGAGGTAATGGCTCCGAATTGCCGGGTAGGCGATATCGGAAATGCGGTAGACAGTCACGTAAAGATTCACGGCTTCAGCGTAGTACGTAAGTATATAGGACACGGTGTCGGAAAAGAGCTTCACGAAGCTCCCGACGTTCCGAACTACGGAACCCCCGGAAGAGGACCGAGAATAGTGCCTGGAACCGTAATAGCTATTGAGCCTATGGTGAACGTTGGTTCTTGTGAGGTAAAGGAACTTCCCGACGGATGGACGGTAAAGACCGCTGACGGAAAGCTTTCCGCTCACTATGAGCATACAGTGGCTATGACCGAAGAAGGACTTATAATACTGACAAAGGTAGATTGATACAGGAACAAGTAAGCTTGTCCGCAAAGGTGGTCAAGAAATAGCAGAGGAGGGATTATTCTGGCTAAGGACGATGTAATGGAGTTCGAGGGTACAGTGCTTGAAGCACTGCCTAATGCAACATTCAAGGTTCAATTGCCCAACGGACATATAGTGATGGCACGTATATCCGGTAAGCTTAGAATGAATTATATATGGATTTTGCCCGGAGATAAGGTAACGGTTGAGGTGTCTGTATATGACCTCAGCAAGGGCCGTATCACTTGGCGTGCAAAGTAAGAAAGGAATGGTAATATAATGAAAGTTAAACCATCCGTTAAGAAAATTTGCGAAAAATGCAAGATCATTAGACGCAAAGGTAATGTAATGGTTATATGCGAAAACCCCAAGCATAAACAGAGACAGGGTTGAGTCAGAGACTCAGCTGACATACAACTATAATATCCGATAAGGAGTGAAAGGAAAAACATGGCTCGTATAGCAGGTGTAGATATTCCGAATGCAAAACGCATTGAGATCGCTCTTACCTATATCTACGGAATAGGCAAGACCAGTGCGGATGAAATTCTCGCTAGAACCGGTATCGATCCGGATAAGCGTGCAAAGGATCTCACAGAAGACGAAATCTCCAAGCTTCGTGATGAGATCGAAGAAAACTACAAGGTCGAAGGTGACCTCCGCCGTGACGTTGGTCTTGACATCAAGAGAATGATCGAGATTAACTGCTACCGCGGAATCAGACACAGAAAAGGTCTTCCCGTAAGAGGACAGCGTACAAAAACCAATGCAAGAACCAGAAAGGGTCCTGCAAAGACAATCGCTAACAAGAAGAAGTAAAGGAGTGACATAAGGTAAGATGGCAAAGGCAGTTAAAAAAGTTGTTAAGAAGCGTCGCGAGCGTAAAAATATTGAAAAAGGCGCAGCACACATCAGAGCAACTTTCAATAACACGATCGTAACTATTACAGATACAGCCGGAAACGCAGTATCCTGGGCATCTGCCGGAGAACTTGGCTTTAAGGGCTCAAGAAAGTCTACTCCGTATGCAGCTCAGACAGCAGCTGAAACAGCAGCTAAGATAGCTATTGACAACGGTATGAAGACCGTTGCGGTATATGTAAAGGGTCCCGGATCCGGAAGAGAATCCGCTATCCGTGCTCTTCAGGCAGTAGGTCTTAACATCGAATCGATCAAAGACGTAACTCCTATTCCGCACAATGGCTGCAGACCGCCTAAGAGAAGACGCGTCTGATTCTACAGAAGGAGGATATTCAATATGGCAAGATATACAGGTCCTGTATGCCGCTTGTGCCGCAGAGAAGGTACCAAGCTCTTTTTGAAGGGCGACCGTTGCCTTTCCGGCAAGTGTGCATTGGATAGAAGATCAGCTGCTCCCGGTCAGCACGGTGCTGCCAGAAAGCAGTTAAGAGAATACGGAATGCAGCTTCGTGAGAAGCAGAAGGCAAGAAGATATTACGGAGTTCAGGAAAACCAGTTCAAGAACTACTTTGAAAAGGCTGACCGTCAGGAAGGCATTACAGGTAGCAACCTTCTCAGCTTACTTGAGAGACGTCTTGACAACGTAGTATACAGAATCGGCCTCGCAGAAAGCCGTAAGGAAGCTCGTCAGCTCGTTCTTCACGGACATTTCAGAGTTAACGGCAAGAAAGTTACTATCCCGTCAATCATTATCAAGGTTGGAGATGTTATCACAGTAAAGGATAGCAGCAAATCATCCGAAAAGATAAAGTCTCTTATCGAGAAGGCTAGCGGCCAGAACATCCCTAAGTGGATCTCCTACGACAAGGATGCAGTTACTGCGAAGATCGAAGCTCTTCCCAAGAGAGAAGACGTTGACTTCGATTTCGAAGAACATCTCATCGTCGAGTTGTACTCCAAATAAGGATCACCTCCGTCTAGTAGCCGAAAGACCTATGACGGGTGATCCCGGAGTAGTATGTCTTTTTGTGCTCTTAGCGGCCGTAAAACAAAGCAAGTTATCGGCAACTATAAAACTTACAGGAGGGTTAATTTAATGATTGAAATAGAAAAGCCAAATATAACAACGGTAAATCTCAGCGAAGACGGCAGTAAAGGAAGCTTTATAATAGAACCTCTCGAAAGAGGCTTCGGAACTACTTTGGGAAATTCTCTCCGCAGAGTTCTTTTAAGCTCACTTCCCGGTGTTGCTGTTATAAGCATAAAGATAGACGGCGTACTTCATGAGATATCCACGATCCCGGGTGTAAAGGAAGATGTTACAGAGATCGTTCTGAATACCAAGGGCATTATCGCCAAGCTTTTCAGCGACGGTCCTAAGACTGTTGTACTTGATATGGTCGGCCCCTGCAATGCAACCGCAGGCGACATCAAGCACGATTCTGATATAGAGATCCTTAATCCCACCCATCATATTGCAACTGTTGGTGAAAACATTCGCTTATACATTGAATTTACGTTTGATCACGGCAGAGGCTACGTTTCACAGGAGAAGAACAAGCAGAATAATCCGCCCGCAATTGGTCTGATCTATACTGACTCTATCTACACTCCCGTTTATAACGTAAGCTACAGTGTTGAAAACACCCGTGTCGGAAACGTTACTGATTATGACAAGCTTACTCTTGAAGTAACAACTAACGGAACGATATCCGCAAAGGAATCGATATCCTTAGCAGCCAAGATTCTCAACGAGCATCTCAACTTGTTTGTGGATTTGTCAGATGAAGCAAAGAAGGCAGAAATTATGGTCGACAGAGAAGAGACCATTAAGGAAAAGGTCCTTGAGATGGCCATTGAGGAACTTGACATGTCAGTTAGAAGTTTCAACTGTCTTAAGCGTGCAGGAATCGATACTGTTGAAGATCTTACTAACAGAACCGAAGAAGATATGATAAAGGTAAGAAATCTCGGTAAGAAGTCCCTTGAGGAAGTTATCAGCAAGCTCAACTCGCTTGGACTCAGCCTCAAGAAGGATGAAGACTGACACTGAGAATTATTACTTACTATTGTTTGAATTCTATAAGGAGGTAAATTGACATGCCAGGAATAAGAAAGCTCGGTAGAAAATCAGCTCATCGCAAGGCTATGTTGAGAGGAATGGTTACCTATTTGCTCGAAAACGGCTCTATCGAAACCACTTATACAAGAGCTCAGGAAGTTAGCTCTGTTGCAGAAAAAATGATCACTCTCGGCAAGAAGGGCACACTTGCTTCTCGCCGTGATGCTCTTGCTTATATAACAAAGGAAGACGTTGTTTCCAAACTCTTCAATGAGATCAGCCCCAAATATGCAGACCGTAACGGCGGTTACACTGCTATTTACAAGCTCGGTCCCCGTCGTGGAGACGGAGCTGAGATGGCTATCATCAAGCTTGTTGACTGATAAGCAATAAGAAAAAGACCTCGGGTAACCGAGGTCTTTTTCTATTTATTTCATAGATAAATTCTTATAAAGATCTCTTCATTATCTATACTTCATAGAATCGCGATTTTTATTGTTGACAATTTGCAGAGGGTGTGTTATATGTAAAATTGAGAAAAGGGTACGGGATATCCGTGTGCTTTCAAATAAAAGAAAGGTTTAACTGTTATGGAAAGAAACAAGTATAGCGAAAAAGACCTGAACGCTTTAGTAGGAAAAAAGATAGATCTTTCTCCTTGGGCTTACGTATGGAGAAAAGACAGAAAGATTCAGGAGAGGCCCGAAGCGGAATTTATTCCGAAGAGAGTCAAGAGGCAGAACGAGGTATATAGAACCCTGCTTGATGATCTCGGTCCCGATCTTGCAAAGAGTATATACTATAAGCAGGACGACCTCTTGGAAAAACAGCTTCCCGATGCAAAGGGCGAGCTTCTTACGGGCATAATGTGGATAGGCAGACTTTCCGATCCCGTTATAGAGCTTGTTTGGGAAGAAGGCGCAGATATACCCGATCCGGAAAATATTGAAGTACGTACCTATCCCAGTGCTTGGGGTTGGTTCGGATATTCCGTGGATAGAAGAAGAGAGATATGCGAGATGTCCGAGGATGGACGCAAATGGACCTATAAGGGAGCAGGCGGAGAGTCTATGGACTTTGCCTACAACGTAAGAGTCCCTACCGCTACGGAGATCGTTACCGTGTTCTCTGACAAGGAATGTTCTGTTCCCGAAATAAGAATAAAGAGCGACAGCGTTCTGGGGGAATGGAAGAAGTGTACTTTCCGAGTTGAATGGGGATTTAATGAGAACTGTCCCGGCTTTGATGGTATAACAGAGGCATATCTTGGTTTAGTATCGGAAGTATCTTTTGACAGGGAAAACAAAAGGGCAGTATATACATGTCTTTATTCCGAGACTGCGCGTTACGGCGGAGATTCAAAATTTACTCTTATATGCAATAAAGAGAAGAACGAAGGTGTCACAGTCCTTCTGCGTAAGGCGGCAAAGGAGCCTATCTGCGTGCCCGAGCTTGGCATATATTTCTGTCCCGATGACCTTTCTATGAGCGCCGAGGAATATATAGCATCCCAAAAGGCTTTGAATAAAAAGACTCTTCGCGACAAGGTAAAAGAGCACCGTGAGGCTGAAAACTGGGAAGAGCTTATAAAAAACGTTCGCCTTTGGAGATGTCCCGAGGGAACTGAACTTACTCCTTTTCCCAAGGCCCCCAAGGCATCTGTAGAATTTCACGTACCTGACAAGAGATTTGAGACCATGTATGAGCTTGCTATTGAACAGCTGAGAGGTCCTCATATGTGGGGTAATCTTGCATGTGAAGTGGCTCGCGTTACAATGACTATGGAAATGCTTGGGCTTGAAGCTGAAGCAGATATAATATACGATTATTTTCTTGACTGTCCCGGTGTGAAATCGGATGGCGATTTTAGCACCGGCAAAGGAGCATTTGAGTGGGCAAAGGCTATGCGCCACGATATGGGTTACAGCCACGACGGCACACACGCCTCTACGGGTAAACTTCTTTATTCAATGATGTACCGCTATCTTCTTAGCGGTAATGAAGAGTGGCTGAAGGAGCGCCTCCCACGTTTCAAGGAAGCGGCTGATTGGATCATCAATGAAACTAAAAACTATATGAAGGATGTACCAAACAGAGAACAGCTTCATTGCTACGGAATATTGCCTCCTTCGATGTTAGGTGACTATGCTCTTCCTGCATGCGACTGGAGATGGTACTACGTAGATAACGCATTTGCACAGATGGGACTCAGTCTCTTTGCAGAGGTGTTGCGTCGAGTTAAAGATCCTGAGGCACAGCGTTATATCGAAGAAGTTGCAATCTTTGAAAATAATTTCAAGGCAGTTATAGAAAGAGAAGCTCTTTACGCTCCCGTTAGAGAGGGCGGAGACGGAATGTCAAGAAGCTATCTTCCCCGCATGGCATATGCAGGAGGACTCCTACATTACGCCGATGAGACGAACATTCCTCAGTTTGCTATGGGAATATGCGATCTCTTCGTAGGAGCACTATCTCTCGCGGATTTTAATGCTCTTTATGATGCGAAAGATAGACGTATCGTCGGTGCTTTGGATGCAATGACGGAGACCGGTGCAAAGGTAAGTCTTGCGGGTCTTGAAAAGCTTGCACATCCCGTTGCAGATGAAAAAATAAGGGAGAACGAGGAAAAGCTTGCAAAGGCATCCCAAGGAAAGGGCAAAGCCTGCGAACCTCCCACAGAGGACCTTTGGTTCTGGAACACGATGGTCAATCTCCCCAAGAGCGCACTCAATGCTAACGTATTCCTCCGTCAGGACGATATTCCCAACTTCCTGTACTTCTTCTTGAATCACGCGGTCATAGTGGTTGGAAGTAACGGAAAGATGTGGGAGCACTCTCATCCCGATGTTTATGTGGACTGCGAGAATCCCGATAACGGATCTGCCGCTTGGTTTGTGGAAAATTTCAGAAATATGCTTGCAGTAGAGGACGGAGATGAGCTTTGGATAATGAAGGGTACTCCCAGAGCCTGGTTGAGGCAGGGAGAGGTCATTGAAGCTGTAAAGGTTCCCACTTTCTTTGGAAAGCTTAGCTACAAGATGGAATCAAATACGGATAATAAAGAAATAAAGGTACTTATAGATATGCCAGAAAGGATCCCCGTTCCCGTAACGAAGCTTCGTTTGCGCCATCCCGATGCCAAAAGCATAAAGGATATCGCCATAGTCGGAACGGCTAAGGGCAGTATCGATGCAGACGGCGAGACCATAAGTCTTATTAAGGCAGAAGGAAAATTAGAGATTATAGCTAAATATTAAAAGAAAGACCGTATGGCCGAAAGGCAATACGGTCTTTTATTGCTTGAAGCATTATCTGTGAAGTGCCGCACCTATAGCTGTGGCAAACTGGGAGCTTTCGGGAATTATGAAATTGACGGAAAACATTTTGGAAAGATTATCAAATATTCCCTTTGCGGGTGAAAGTGCCGTGAGATTTCCTGTAAGAACGATATTTTCGGTATTGTAATTTCTTGATGCAAAGATAGCCATCATTGCGGCTGTTTCGAATACCATGTTTATAAGTCCCAGGGCAAGGTCGTTTTTTGTGGCAAGATCGGACAGTTTTCCGAAGTTTGCTGCTGTCATTTTGCCGGGAAGAAAATCCTTGTTTGTAATATCGTTTATGGTAAGGTCAATATTGCTGAGATCTCCGTCCATAGCGAGATCTGCTACAGTAGCTGCACTGTCTACGTCAAGAAGTTTTTTGGAAAGTCCCATAAGGGTTCCGCCTCCCACGCCTGTTCCGCCGAGATACGTAATATCCTCTCTCGTGGCATAGGTAATAGCTGTTCCCGTACCCATACTTACGACTACCGCCTTATCAAGTTCGGAAAGATACATTCCTCCCCTGCCGGTACAGCTGAATTCGGGAACGTGTATGCAATCAAGGCCGTATATTTTATCTGAAAGAAAAGAAGAGCCTACGCCGGTTACCATAACACGGCTTATGTCCTTAAGCTCAAAAGAGTTTACGGCGGTGAATTTTCCGAAAGCTCCAAATGTAGAAGTTATAGGGTCCGTTGCTCGCACGGACATTGGTTCGATAAGTTTTCCTTGGTCGGTAAAACCAACGATCTTTGTAGTGCTCCCACCTACGTCGATGCCTACGACAACACTCATTTTGTTTCTCCTCATAATTTTCTATGTTCTTTGTTACACACCATTATACCATTATGAGAGAATAATATCAAGTACCGCTTAAAAGTATATCGGACAGTGCTTCGGCAAATATCTCGGCCGCAGCTTTTGTCTCAGATAAAGTGTTTCCGAAAGCTCCCATCTCAATAAGCAGAGATCTTTCCGCGTATTGCTGATGGTACGTAGCGCTCCTTATGAGAATGGGTCTCGCAATATTTGGGATCATAGTATTCAAACGTTCCTGAAGAGAAAAAGCAAAGGAAAGATTGTCTCTCCAATGAGGGAAATTACCTCCACCTTCGTCGGTCCCGCAAAGGATCATTATCTGTGCCGCATTTCCGACGATGGGTTTTACGAGGCTTCCGTCGGATCGGATGATTGCGTCACGGTGAATATCAAATATGTATTTTATTTCCGGGTATATCTTAAGATAGTGCTTTATACTTTCAAGAGAGTTTGAATACGCGTCGTTGTAGGATTCTCCGTCGTGAAGTTTTTTACAGTGTAAGGTATCGATTCCTTTTTCGTTGAGCTTTTCCGCTATCAATTCTCCGATAACTATTACGTTTTCAGAAGTGTTTTGCGATCTTGTTGGCATAGAGCTTTCGTAGCAGAGCGCGTTTTCGGGGAAATATGCTTCCGTAGCGTGTGTGTGAATTATAAGTACTTTTGTTTCGCCCGCTTTGAATACAGATCCCGAGTCTCTTATTTCGGTATTTATGGAATATGAAGTTTCGTTTTTGATCAGTATCTCTCCTTTCGGATTGCCCGAAATGTCTGCAGAGATCACATTGCTTTGACTTATATATTGCTTTTCGTCCTCCACTTCATTCAGAGAAATAAGATAGCTGCCTTCGCTTTTAGAACCTTCTAGAATAAAGGGGGAATCCGAACCAGTAGGCTGCGACTCGGATTCTCCCAGAAATCCGAAAAAAGTACTTTTTATAATATGCCTGCCTATGTTTTCGTGCTCGGCGGCGCTTTTTAATACTGTAAAAGTCGAGAGACAAAGAGAGATGAGACCTACGGTGCATACGATTATTCTATAAATATCAATAATAGTATTCCGTCGATTCATAATCTGTTGCCTCCTGTTTTATACAGATTCTTTTGACAGCGCCTTGTTTATTGCGCGTGATATGATGTGCGTGAGTTCCGATACGGCAATATCACTTTCTTTTAAGGATACGAAAAAGCTTTGGCCATTTTCAAGTATGTCCCTTATGGGTCCGTCGGGATCGTCTATTCCCGCTTTTTCGAGAACGTCATATACAAGGGTGGAAGAATCCACCACAGTGGGGACACCGATGGCGATTACGGGAACTCCCAAGGCTTTTTCGTTTATCTCTGCGCGGCAGTTCCCTATTCCCGATCCGGGAGATATTCCCGTGTCAGTAAGCTGTATGGTCGATGCGAGTCTTTCCGTAGATCTTGCGGCAAGGGCGTCGATGACTATAACAAGCCCCGGAGAAGCGTTTTCTTTGGCGCCCCTGATAAGCTCAAGTGTTTCTATGCCCGTCTGCCCCAGCACTCCCGGAGCAAAAGCGGATACTTCGCAATGCCTGAGCCCCTGAAAGATTTCAGGAGCTCTGTGGCTTATATGCCTTGTTACCGTTATTTCATCTATTACTTTGGGGCCCAGCGAGTCAGGTGTGATGGATCTGTTTCCGAGACCGCATACGAGGACGGGGACGTCGATCAAGGATCTTGCTTCAGCCAGTGAACGTATCTGGCGGGCTATTTCGCATATGACAAGTTCCCTGTCCTCATCACTCAAAAGCCAGATCTTTCCGAAACTGACGGTTATATAAGTACCTATCGGTTTTCCGATTATTTTTGAACCCTCTTCCGTTTCGATACGTATTTTTTCAGAGAGAACACATCCTCTCTCCTCCTTTTTATATCTTATTCCGTATTCGTCAATATTATTAATATTGGTGTCACGGCATTCTGTGGCAAGGTCTGTTCTGATATATCTGTTCTTGTTTGTCATATGCTTTTTCCTATCTTTCGTTTGTGTAAATATTATTAACTCAATATTAATAAAATATGCTTTGAGACCTCAAAGCAATGGTCGGGATTGTTTATTTTGCATAAAACCAAAATTGTGATTTGTGCAATTATCTAAAAGCTAAAAAAAGTTTTGAAATCAATGCTTTTTGGCATTGAATAATTGCGAGTTTAATGCTATAATATCGGTAAACTGAATTATTATGCCCAAGTGCGGTATTGCACATATATCGGCATCGTCAGAAAAGCTGAAGCTTTTTTGCGAAGATTCATATGATTTAGGAGGAAAACCCAATGAAGAGAGCTTTATGCTTGTGCTTATGCCTTTTGATGCTGGCGGCGGTTTGCGCCGGATGCGGAGGAAAGGAATATCCCGAAGATATTGTTATACCTGTATATCTGTCTTCTGAGATAACTACTTTTGACCCTGCTATCGCCTATTTAGATGAGGGTGCGGTAGAAATACTCGGACTTATATATGAGGGACTTTTTAAGTATGACGAGAAGGGAAAGGTCGTAAATGACATCGCTTCTGCTTACAAGATCATCGAAGAACCCGAAGACGGTTTTTATGCAATGACTGTTGATATAAAGGAAACATCCTGGAGTGACGGTACTCTTGTAAGATCCGATGACTTCGTATATGCTATCAGACGTATACTTGAACCCGACTTCTACTGCGAAGCCGCTTCTCTTCTTTACGATCTTAAGAACGCACGCCTTGTTAAGAGCGGCGACGCTTCTATCGATGACCTTGGTGTCTACTCTGTTGATACAGACACAATAGAGTTCGTTTTTGAAAATAAGATAGATTATGAGCAGTTCAGAGAAGTGCTTTGCAGTCCTGCGCTCTATCCCGTAAGAGAAGATAACGCTACAAAGGCTGAAGAATGGGCTTCATGCGCTTCAACTATCGCAACAAACGGTCCTTTCGTTATAAGAGCTTTCGAATATGGTAAGAGCCTTATTCTTGAAAGAAACCTCTACTATATGTCAACGGCTGAGTCTGAGGAGGAAAACGTTACAAAGTACGTAATTCCTTACCGTATAGTAGTTAACTACAGGCTTAATGCAAAGAAAAATCTTGAATCCTACGATGCAGGAACCCTTGCATACGATTCATCTCTTCCCATAGACTCCAGAGCAGACTATGCAACAAGCGTAACTACAAACGATCTTCTTTCCACTCTTACATATTTCTTTAACACAACGAAGGCTCCCTTCGATAATGCAGACGTAAGAAAAGCACTTTCTATGGCTATAGACAGAAATGCTATCGTTGAGATCGTTAAGTTTGCAAAAGCAGCTGATGGTCTTGTTCCCGGCGGTGTGTTCAATACTACATCGGGAACATCCTTCCGTGAAAGCGGAGAGGCTCTTGTTGCTTCTACTGCAGACATTGATGGTGCAAAGCATCTTCTTAAGGCTGCAGGCGTAAGCGGAGGTTCGTTCAAGATCAGCATAAGAGACAACGATGTTGAAGAAGCCGTTGCAAAATATGTTGCGGGCGAATGGAAGAAGCTTGGATTTACTGTAGAAGTAGAAATTCTCAGGCCCGAAAAGCTCGGAGAGAGTGAAACAGTATATCAGAATATGTACAGAGACAAGTTTACAGATGCATATGTATCCGGTAACTTCGATGTTATTTCCGTTGACTATCAGATGCTTACAAAATATGCATTCAACGCACTTGCACCCTTTGCAAAGAATTTTGCGGGCGGAGCAATGGATATGACGACGGGCGAATACATTGTTAAGTCTCATATCACGGGCTACGATAGCGAAGAATATAACCAGATCATAGAGGATGCATTTTTAGCAACTGATGCTGCTGCGAAGGCAGAACTCCTTCATAAGGCAGAAAAGAAGCTTATGGAAGACATGCCCGTAATGCCTATCATTTTCTACCAGGATGCGTATATCTGCAAGGAGGACCTTAAGAACTTTACCGTAGGATCCTTCGGTCTTAAGGACTTTGCAAGAGCAGAACTTGACAACTACACATCGTACGTAGTAGCTGAAGAATAAAAAAACATAAGGGCGGAAGACGGCGAGCGAAAGGCAGACCGCTACCCGCCCTTTCTTCACCATAAAAGGAGAAACTGTAATGCAGGCACCGCTGAAGGATAAGAACGACATAAAAATATTTATACTGTATCTGATGAGACACATAAACTATCCTCTTGATTTTGCCAATATAAACGACATCGTCGTTCAGGACGGGGTCGTTGGCGGCTTTGATTTTGCGGAATGCTTTGCTGAACTTCTCGATACGGGAAATGTTGCGGAAATAAAGATGAACGGTAACGATCTCTATCTTATAACAGACAGAGGAATACAGGTCGCAGATAATCTTGAAAGCCGCCTGCTCGGAATGCTTAAAGAAAAAAGCCTCAAGAGCGCTCTGAGACTTCTTGATTTCAAGAAGAGGGGTTCCGAAATAAAGTGCAGCTACGAGGAGCAAGAAGACGGAAGGTACCGTTTTGACTGCTACATAAAGGAAAAAGGAAAAACCCTTTTTGACGTTTCCGTATATCTTGACACAAAGGCGCAGGCGGAGAAGATGAAATACAACTTCAACGACAGACCGGAGATAGTGTATAGAGGGATACTTGCCCTGCTTTCGGGGGAAGTGAATTATCTTATTGATTGAAAAGGAGAGCGAAAACAGTCTTGCTCTCCTTTTTTTGATAAAAAATACAAAAAACGGCAATTTGCACAAAAAAAACACAAAAATAACTATTGACATTATTGATGTTAATGATATAATAAAAGGTGATATATACTCGGAGGTCGTACAACTTGATAAAAGATGATATCATGGCTTTTCAATCAGGGAAGAGGGATGCTTTTGCTTCTGTGCTTTCCGAATACGAGCCGCTTATTGAGTCACAGATCTCCGGGCTGTACGGAAATGTGTTTTCCGAATCAGACAACGATGATCTGCGGCAAGAGGCAACGATAGCTCTCTACAGTGCCGCATGCTCGTACGATACGGATCAGGACAAGATAACGTTCGGGCTATATGCTAAAATATGTATAAGGAACAGACTTATATCGTATTTAAAAAAACATAGTTACCGAGATGTGCTTGAGAATGAAGACGTATCTGATGAAAGCGATCCTGAGCAGGTCTACATTGACAAAGAGGATTACCACAAGCTCACCGAATTCATCGACGAACAACTTACCGTTTATGAGAAGAACGTTTTTAACCTTTATCTTATGAACAAATCGTATGCTGAGATATCCGAAAAATTGGGAAAAAACATAAAATCTGTAGATAATGCTATCTGCAGAATAAAGCAAAAACTCGGCAAAAGACCTTTATAGGGTGAAAGACCTATCTTCTTAAACGTATCTGTATATGCGATGTCTATCGCTTGTACTTATTCGTTGAATCGGTGTCCATGTACGGCGGAACATTTCCGTCTGGATATAAAAAAGCTATAGCAAGCGAGGTAACAAAATGTACGAAGACAAGACCCTAAAATGTAAAGATTGCGGACAGGATTTCGTGTTCACGGCCGGTGAGCAGGAGTTCTATGCTGAAAAGGGATTTCAGAATGATCCCCAGAGATGCAAGGCTTGCCGTGATGCAAGAAAGAATGCGATAAAGTCTCAGAGAGAGCTCTTCACCGCTACTTGTGCTAACTGCGGCGGAGAAGCAAAGATACCCTTCCAGCCCAGCAATGACAGACCTGTATACTGCAGTGAATGCTACGCAGCAATGAAGGAACAGTAATTTTTTTCTTTGCAAGTCTGTAAAATATAAAGGACTCACAGTACGTGGGTCCTTTATACTTTATTTAAACTTCAGATATTTTCAAAAAATATGTACAAAACACAAAAGCTGTGTTATAATATAATGGATAGTTAGAACGATAAGGAATATCAAATGGAAAAAAACGGAGCAAATCTTATCTTTGGACGTAATTCCGTAAGGGAGCTTTTAAAGTCCGGAAGAGAAGTGGATAAAATTTTTGTAAAAAGAGGCAATTTGGAGGGTTCTGTCAAGGAGCTTATAAGAGAGGCCGGTAATCGGGGAATACCCGTTGTAGAAGTTGACGGTACCAAGCTTGACGCTATGTCGGAGACCAAAGCACACCAAGGTATTCTTGCATTTGCTTATGACAAGGAGTACTCAAGTATAGACGACATACTCCGAATAGCAGAGGACCGAGGGGAAAAACCGCTGATTGTAATTTGTGACGGCGTAGAAGATCCTCACAACCTCGGCGCTATAATAAGAGTTGCGGACGGAGCAGGGGCACACGGTGTTATAATTCCCAAAAGAAGGGCAGCCTTTCTTACAGGAACAGTAGAGAAAGCTTCGGCAGGTGCACTTGAACACGTAGCTGTTGCCAAGGTTACCAATATTGCCAATACCGTAGACGAACTCAAAAGGAAGGGTCTCTGGATATACGCTGCAGAAGCGGGAGGAGAACTGTATTATAATTGTAAGTTTGATTCGCCCATGGCCATTGTAATGGGTAGCGAAGGAAGCGGAGTATCCCAGCTTGTAAAACAAAAATGCGATTTTTTGATCTCTATTCCAATGTACGGCAAAGTAAATTCGCTGAACGTGTCCACTGCATCGGCGGTGCTTCTGTACGAAGCTGCACGTCAGCTTAAATCCAAATAAAAGTGAAGGCAAATCTTCCAAAAATAAAAGAGGGAGTTTAGCAGATGAACGAATTTAAAAATAACAATCAAGAAAACGCTTCCGCAGAGGATCTGTTGACTAAGCTCGACGAAAATCTTGGCGGCACGGCGCAGAAGAACGAAAGCTCTATCAGTCGCGAGCTCCGTGATATAGGCCGTCAGCTCAAGGGCGAGGACGCCTTGGGTGAGGATGAAGATCTTCTTAATGATTTCTTCGAGAAAGAAATAGGGGAGGTCGATCTTTCCGATATATACTTTGACGGTGACTCTTCTTTTGACGAGATGGATGATAATTCGGGTGATGAGGGATTTCTTGACGAGATAATGAACGGAAACGGCGGCTATGTAGCAGATCATGCAGAGGACTCTGCAAAGACCAGAGTTGCGGGTGTTTCCGACAATGACCTTTTTGCTGAAGATTTTGAGGATATGGACGACATTGACAGAGACCTTATGCTCACTTTCGGACAAGAGGAGGAACTTGCATCCAAAATCGGAGAGGACAGAGTAAATGAACTTTCCGAGGATAATGAGATCCAAGGTGAATTCTTTGAAAGTACGGGAGCGGGACTCTCATCAAGCAGTAAGGTTTTTGAAGAGTATACCTCTGCAGAGCAGACGGACGAGATAATTCTCTCCTATGCAAAAAAACATAGAGCTGCTACGGTAAGCTTCTCTCTGGTTTCCGTTTTTATGCTTATCGCTCTGTTTGTCGAAAATATGTCAAAGATCGGTATCACACCGGCGGATATATTCCAGCCTTCTGTGTATCCGGTAGTTTACTTAATGATAGAGCTTCAGCTGGTGCTTCTCAGTGCCGCTGCGGTGTATAAGGCTTTTGTAAGAGGCACGGTTGCTATTGTAAGACTTAAGCCATTGCCTGAAAGTATCGTTGTCACGCTTACTATATTGGCGGCAATATGCATCAGCGTAATAGCAGCTGCATTTCCTGTGTTTGCAACCGGGATCTACGTATTCCCCCTTATACTTGCTATTTGGTTTGTTGCTCTTCAGGAGCTTCTCGATATCAAACGCGAGGTAATGAGCTTCTCTATCGTATCTTCTAAGAGTCAGAAATTCGCTCTTTCAAAACTCAACATTGAAAACTCTGAGCTTGAAACTGCGGCGTTTTACGAGAGCCTTCCCGACAAGCCTACAATCTATAAAATATGTAAAGCGGACTTTGTTGAAAAATATTTCAGAAGAACTTCGGGAATGACGAGAAACAAGCTCACCGTAGGCGCGGCGCTTCCCATATCTGTGATAATCGGAATAGCATTCTTCTTCGTGGGTATGTTCACAAAGGATGCTGCGGCAATGGGATTTATATCTGCATATAACGCACTTATGTTCTGCACACCCGTTACGATGATCCTTGCTTTTGCGATCCCTGCATTTAAGTCATCGAGATCGGCTTTTGCTGAGGACGGAGCAATAATAGGTGAAGGCGCAATAAGCGAATATGCCGATGCTTCTGTTATATCCTTTGACGACAGAGAGGTATTTCCTTCTTTTGGAGTTAAGGTAAAGAGCGTTAAGATATATGGCAAAAACAGAATAGACAGGGTCATATATAATACCGCAAGTCTTTTTGAAGCTGTTGGCGGACCTCTTGCGGACGTTTTTGACGTTGCCACCGTCGAACTCGGAAAATCCAAAGATGTTGATCTTAATGATATACAGCAGGATGGAATCGAAGCATACGTAGACGGAGTCCGTGTTTGCGTGGGCAAGGCCGATTATGTTTCACGTCAAGGACTTACTCCATATTATGATATGGAGGACGACCAGATCGAAAGCTGCGGAGATATCAGCATAATGTACGTTATCTGCGGGGATAACGTAGCTGCAAAAATGTATATCCAGTATATGGTGGATCCCGATTTTGAGGTGCTTATAGATCAGCTACATAAAACCGGAGTGTGCGTTGGAATCAAGACTCTTGACCCCAACATAGACGATAGACTTCTCAGTGAAAAGATCAATATGCAGAAGTACCCCGTAAGAATGATACGCTGCAGGAGCGTTAACGATATGGACTTTAAGGAAGACTCCGTTGACAGCGGAATCGTTTCCAAGAACTCTGCAAAGGGGCTTCTTAAGCTCGTCGCAATGTGCGATAAGGTAAAGAATTCAATCAAGACCAACATGGTCCTCAGTGCATTCTCTCTTTGCATAGGACTTGCCATAAGCATATTCCTTATGGCTACGGATATGAGTATAGGTATCTCGTCGTTTTTGGTAGGCTTGTACCACATATTCTGGGCTTTGCCTATACTTCTTGCATCAAAAACTTTGTCATGATAAAAAAGAATGGCATTTGCCATTCTTTTTTGCAATAATAAAAGGATAGTAAAATGAGAATAGAAAAGATATTGAAAAACGTAAGCAAACCCGGAAGATATATCGGGGGAGAATACGGGGAAATAATAAAAGATAAAAATGCTGTTGCCGCAAGGTGGGCGTTCTGCTTTCCCGATACATACGAGATAGGTATGTCCAATTTGGGAATGCGTCTTCTCTACGGTTCCCTCAACTCCTATGATGATATATGGTGCGAAAGAGTGTTTGCTCCGTGGCCGGATATGGCTGAAAAAATGAGAAACGAATCCATACCGCTTTACGCCCTCGAGAGCGGAGACGAACTCAAATGCTTTGATTTTGTGGCTTTTACCCTTCAGTATGAGCTTTGCTATACAAACGTTCTCTATATGCTTGAACTGGCAGGTATGCCCTTGCTTGCTTCTGAAAGAGGAGAAGATGCGCCTATTATTATAGGCGGAGGACCATGCACATATAATGCGGAGCCTATTGCGGATTTCTTTGATGTTTTCTCTATAGGTGAAGGAGAGGAAGCTCTTCCTGAAATAACAAGGCTTTATATTGATATGAAAAAAAACGGAAGCTATACAAAAGCGGGCTTTTTGCATGAGGCTGCAAAGCTTCCGGGATTTTACGTACCTTCTCTTTACGACGTGACTTACAAGAAGGACGGAACCGTTGAAAGATACAGCCCTATCTATGATGATATACCGGAAAAGATATCCAAGCGGATCATAAGAGATATGGATAAGTCTTTTTATCCCGAAAAGGTGGTAATGCCTTACATCGAAACGGTGCACGACAGAATAATGGCAGAGGTATACAGAGGCTGTCCCAGAGGCTGCCGTTTCTGCCAGGCGGGAATGGTGTACCGCCCTGTCAGAGCGAAAACCTCCGACGCAGTGAACGAGCAGTGTAAGACCTTATACAAAAATACGGGATATGACGAAATATCTCTTTCTTCGCTCAGTATAAGCGACTACTATGATATAGATGAGCTTACTACCCAAATGATAGAATGGACAGATCCGTGCAAGGTAAATCTGTCGCTGCCTTCTCTTCGTGTGGACAGTTTTACACCGGAGCTTATGAATAAGATATCCAGCGTCAGAAATGCCGGGCTCACCTTTGCGCCCGAAGCTGGAACTCAGAGGCTGAGAGATGCAATAAATAAAAATGTAAGGGAAGAGGACCTTCTTCGCGCTTGCAAGGTGGCCTTTGATTTCGGGAAAAGTCAGGTAAAGTTGTATTTTATGCTCGGACTTCCCACGGAAACAAAGGAGGACCTTGAAGGCATAAACGATCTTGCGGAAAAGGTGATCGAAGAATACTATGCGAATCCAAACAGACCGAAAGGAAAGGCGCCTTCCGTAACTATAAGTGTTGCCTCTTTCATTCCGAAGCCTTTTACTCCTTTTCAATGGGAGGCACAGGATGATTACGATACTCTGCTTGAAAAGCAAGCGCATCTCGGTTCCGTTATAAAAAGCAGAAAAATAAGATATAATTGGCACGATGCCAAGACCAGTCGCATAGAGGCGGTTTTTGCCCGCGGAGACAGAAAGCTCAGCAGGGCTTTGATCGAGGCTCATAGAAGAGGGCTGGTATTTGACAGCTGGGATGAGCACTTTAATTACGATATGTGGCTGCTTGCTTTCGAAGCGGCAGGGATAGATCCTGCTTTCTATGCTAACAGAAAATTCGGGTTGGACGAGGTGCTTCCCTGGGATATTATTGATATCGGGGTTAAAAAGGAATTCCTTGTTCGCGAGAACAAAAAAGCTTACGAAGCTAAAACTACCGAAAACTGTATGATGCATTGCTCTGCATGCGGAGCAAATAAACTTGGAGGTGAAAGATCATGGTGCCCGAAGTCAGACGTATAATTTTTTCGAAAACGGGTCGTCTCAAGTTTATTTCACACTTGGATCTTTGCAGAACTATGAGAAGCGCTTTTACCAGAGCGGGTGTGCCTATCTATTATTCTGAGGGCTTTAACCCTCATCCCAAGATGGTGTTTGCGCTTACTGTATCCACCGGTGCGGAGAGCCTTTGCGAATACCTTGATGTCAAGATAACGGAGCCCATGTTCAATGAGGAGATAAAAGACAGACTCAACGGAGCGTTAAGTTCGGATATCCGAATTAAAGAGGTGTATGTGCCGAGCACAAAATTTACGTCGGTTGCCTGGTCGTCTTATGAGATAGTTTTCTTTGACGGTAAAAAGGTTTCTGACATATACTTGGAAGAGGGTAAAGAACTTGTCATAAGCAGAAAAACCAAAAGCGGCGAGGTCACCTCGGACATCTCCCCTATGATAAAAAAGCTTTCCGTGTTTGAAAAGGACGGACGCGCGGCAATAAACTGTGTGCTTGCAGCGGGACAGAACAATTATCTCAACCCCGAATACGTAGCAAAAGCGGCAGGTGGGACGGATTACGATATATTACGGACAGGCGTTTTTCTTGAAGACGGAGAGACTGAATTCAGATAATGCTCCGCAAAGAAAAGGAAGAAAACTCCCGTAATTTTTCTACATTATATATAAAAGAACTTATATGTGTGAAAAAGCTGCTTTCGTCCTTCCTTTGAAGGGCTGAGAGCGCATCGTTCAGATCTTTGTCGGCTTCTCTTGCCGTCTTCGGATCGGATAAAATAAAAAAGGAATTTTTGCAACCGTTCCAGTGTTCGCAGAGTTCGCTGAGAGAGATATCGGAGAAATTTTTCTTCGATATCTCTTTTGCTTCTGAAATAAGCTCGTCTGCCGAAAAGAAAAGGTGCGCATTGCTGACGGCTACTCCGGCAATTACGGCCGACAGTACACATAAGGATAAAATAAAACTTTTCATTGCTTTGACCCTCTTTTTTCTTTTTTTATTATAAAGGTGTCTCCGCTGTCGTCTGCCGTCATAAGAAAGATTTCGTCAAGGGAAAGCTTTGACTCTTTTGCTTTTTTATTCAGCCAGTTTATGTCTTTCTCTGCAAAAGAAAGACTGCCTTTATTTATACGTCCGTCCACAATTACGGGATGCGCAATACCTTTTTCCTTAACGGAAAGACCGAGATCCTCTCTTGTCAACGGCTGATATTTTGCTTTTTTTGCTACTGATAGCTTTCCGTTTTGCTCAAGTATGGCGTATTCGACCTCGTCCACGGACGATATATCCAGTTGCCTGAGCTGGCTTATAAACTCGTTTATAGTGATTCGGAGCTTATCAAGCTCTTTTATATTCAGTACACCTTTGGAGATGATGACGCTGGGAACGCCATCAAATATCCTTTTTAGAAGATCGGATCTTGTGGTGAGAAATGAAATGATGATCTCCAGAGATATCAGAGTCAACACGGGGACAAGGGCAGAAAGAAGTGATACCTCGGGGTTCATTATGGGAGTGGAAGCGATCTCCGATAAAAGGAAGGTTATGATAAGCTCGGATATCTGCAGCTCCCCTATCTGTCTTTTCCCCATCAGCCTGAGAAAAAGGACAAGCAAAGCATATATAAAAACCGTCTTTAAAAAAATATTCAGCATAAAAATTCTCCGTAAGTTTTCTTTAGAACAGTATACCCAGAAATAAGATTTTATTGTCATATGGCTGTATTTGACCTCGATATATATGCAAATTGCACTAAAAAGCAACACACAAACTAAAGGAAATGACTACAAATCGATATGAATAAAAAAACTTTAAAAAAAGTAAAAAAAAGTGTTGACAAAGGGGATAAGATGTGGTAATATATAAAAGCTGACCGCGAGAGCGGGAAGCGAGAAGGTCCTTGAAAATTGAACAACAGAAGAAAGAAGTACAACAAAAACTCGATCAATTCCTTATCACGGAGACGTGATGAGAGAAAGTACTAAAGTAAGAAACAAGCTAGATAAATTCTTTTTAATAA